>JAGQTQ010000105.1:2703-10403 GCA_020438905.1 Mycobacterium sp. | reverse complement strand
CTTCCGGAACTTTCCGGGAGTGTGGAGCGGCTGGTTGGCCATTAACGCGCGGTGCATCGCCAGAATGGCCTCGGCATCGACTCGCGCGGACAGTTCCAGTGCCGCGCGCATGGCCATGGCGTTGGCGACGATCATCTCGGCGTTGCGCTTGGCCGTGCCCCCGGGTAGCTCCGCTTCGGCGACGGCGCGCGCCGACGCTGTCAGGTTCTCGATCTGCGAGCTGGCCGCGGACTCCGACCTCAGCAGCACTGCAGAGAACGGTGCGATCTCACTGCCGAGTTCGGCATCGAATCGAGCGATCTCGCGGCTGGCCGCTTCGGCGCCGGCGTGAACCGCCGGCGGCAGATCCAGGGTCAGGTCGGCAATGCGTGCGGGCAACGCTGGGTGGTAGGCGCCATACCTGGGCCGAGTAGCCGTCCCTCGCAGGAGCCCTTGCGGCTCCCAGCGCACGGTCTCGTAGGCGATCGGCCGAAGTGAGGCCACCCCGTCAGCTTAACTTCACTACTGACATTAAGTGAAGTCAGGCGAGGAGATTAGCTTCACTTGGTGGCCGCCGGGGTGCGGCAATGGCGGCCGGGACTGCACACGCCTCCGACGTTGCCGCCCAGGCGGTGATCCGCGACGGCATTCGGGAGATGCGCGGCCTTCCCGGCAGAGCAAGCCGTGCGCCGACCATTACCTTCCGGTCCCCGCTGCCCGGCCACCGATACAGTGCGTGGATGCCCGTCTCACGGTCCGGCCACCGGCTGATGCTGAGCGTTGTCCTGGCGTGCGTCATGGTGCTGTGCGGCGCGCCGGCGCCGGTGTCGGCGGCTCCGTCCGCGGGGGGCGTGATTCCGGGCATCGAGGTCTTCCTCGCTGACGTGCCGGATGCCCTGCGCGGCAAGCGGGTCGGCCTGATCACCAACAACACCGGCATCGACCGAGCAGGTAGGTCGGACATCGACCTGATCGCCGCGAGCGACGACCTGACGCTGGTGGCTCTGCTGGCGCCCGAACACGGTATCCGCGGAACCGCCGAGGCGGGTGTCACGGTCGGTGACGGTGTCGACGCGAAGACCGGCGTGCCGGTCTACTCCCTGTATGGGGCGCAAGGGCACAGCCCGACCCCGGCGATGTTGAAGGACGTGGACGTCCTGGTCTATGACCTTCAGGAGGTCGGCGGACGCACCTGGACGTACGTGTCGACCATGGCGCTGTCGATGCAGGCCGCGGCGCGCAAGGGTATCCCGTTCGTCGTTCTCGACCGGCCGAATCCGATCGGCGGCGAGATCGTGGAAGGCGCCCTGCTGGACCCGGCCTATGCGTCGTTCATCGGCATGTACCCGATTCCCGCGCGGCACGGAATGACCGTCGGCGAGCTGGCCGTGCTGTTCAACCGCCAACAGGGGATCGGCGCGGACCTGACTGTCATTCCGGCGCAAGGCTGGCGGCGCGCGCAGTGGTTCGACCAGACGGGTCTGCCCTGGGTGAACCCGTCACCCAACCTGCGGTCGCTGGCGGCGGTGGCCAGCTACCCCGGCACGGTGTATTTCGAGGGCACCAACCTCTCGGAGGGCCGCGGCACCGACCGGCCCTTCGAGCAGATCGGGGCGCCGTGGCTGGATGCCGCGGGGGTGGCCGCGACGATGAACGCGATGGGCCTGCCGGGCGTCGCCTTCGAGGCCGTCGCCGTCCCGGTCGACGAGACCGCCGGCAAATATCCCGGAAAGACCATCTCGGCCATCCGGTTGGCCATCACCGATCGGTTCGCCTACCGGCCGGTGAGCACGGCGCTGGTGCTCATTGACACGATCCGTGACCAGCATCCGGGGGAGTTCGCCTGGGGGCCGTCGATCGACGCGCTCACCGGATCGGATCGGGTGCGCCAGGCGATCAACGCCGATCGGCTCGCGCCGCTGCTGGCGGAGTGGGACCGGGCGGCCGCCCAGTTCCGCTCAAGCCGGGCCGGGTACCTGCTGTACAGCTGAACCCCGCGTCTCGGACCGCTTGTGCAACCGGCGTCAGCGCGTGGTGGGGGCAAGGTCCCATTCGACCAGGACCACGAGCTGCGGTGCCACGTCCGGCCGAGTTGGACTTCGCGGTCCCCGGACCCCCCAAACTCCACAACTCAGGCCGGTATGGGATCACGATGGGTCCCGGATCGGCCCCGTAGGTGTAAGTTACGTGTATGGGCCGGACGCGGACGAATATCGAGATCGAGGACCGCTACGTCGAGGCGATAAAGACGCGCTACGGGCTCCACACCAAGACCGAGGCGGTGGACCTCGCGCTGCGACATCTCGCCGGCCAGCCGATGAGTCGCGAGGAGGCGCTGGCGATGCGGGGTGCCCACGCGATGGGCGAGGTCCCCGACATCGGTCCGGCGTGATCCTCGCCGACACCTCGGCGTGGGTGGAGTACGACAGGGCCACCGGCAGCGCCGCCGATCAGCGCATCGTTGAGTTGATCTCCACCGACGGGCCGCTGATGTTCACCGAGCCGGTGCTGATGGAGGTGGTTGCCGGCGCCCGGAGTGATGCCCGAGAACGCGATCTGCGGAGGCTGCTGCTGAGATTCGAGCTGGCGCACCTGGATGTGGTGTCCGATTTCGACGCCGCCGCGCGCATCTACCGTCGGTGCCGCGCCGCGGGCGTCACCCCTCGCGGGATGGTCGACTGTCTGATCGCCGCGGTCGCGCACCGGCGCGGTCTGGCGCTGTTGGCCTGGGACGCCGATCTGTACCGTGTCGCCGAGGTGATCGGAATCGAGTTGGACGAATCCTCGCTGCGAACGGGGTGAGCCGGCTACAACCTGGCGGCCACGAAGTCGGCGGCAACCTGGTCAGACGGCGCGAACTGATACTGCTCATGGGCCGTCATGGTGTTGCCTTCCGGGGAGCAGATCGGATCGGCGGAGTTGCACAAGTCGATCGCCCTGCCGGCGAAGGAACCGGTGTCCGACAGCGGTGTGCCGAAACGGTCCGCGGGATTGCCGAACACCGCCACGGCGCTGATCTTGTCGGCGAACGGCGCCGACAGCGGGGGAGCAGAGCCGATGCCGCCGATCGCCGGGCCCAGCGGCCCCACGTTGGCCAGCATGTCGATGACGGCCGCGCCCTGCGAATAGCCGCCGAGCACGAGCTTGGTGTCCCGGCATCGGGCGGCGACGGTGGCGATCCGCTCGGCCGCATCCTCGGCGCCTTCGTCGGCGGCAAGGAAGTCGAAGTCCGCCGGGTAGTTGACTGCGTACGCATCCACGGTGCGGCCGTTCAGTCGCTGCGCGAGTGCCTCGACGAAGGCTTGTCCCACGACGCCCATTCCCGCCGGCTCACCGGTGCCGCGGGCGAAGATCACCTCGACGTCCGGGCACGTCCCTGGCTTGGCGGCGACGTGCGGAACGGGGAGGCCGGCGGCGATCGCTGCCGCGGCCACGCCGGACACGCCGCAGTGCACCAACATTCGGGTCAGCATTTGGCGGAGAGTAGCCGGGCACCGGTCTCGGGGCGGTCACGAGCGCATACCCATTGGCATGCAATAGGTTTCAACGATAGGCTCGCCCTGAGTTGTAGGAACTGCTCAACCACTCCCTGTCGCCCGGGCTGCTCAACTACGTCCAGCAGCGGCTGCGCGCGCTGAAGGCGATCAACCCCGAGATCACGATGGAGCCCCTACGGACCCGCAGCCATCAGTACAGGATTTCGCGGCCAGGGCCGAAGAATGCCCAGCGGTCGCCATGCCCGGACTGCCATCTTGTGCACGCCGGTGAGTGCGAGTGATTGGAAACCGCGGGTGGTCCCACGGGTGGCCCTAGACCGACCTCGTCGCGTCCGGATCCCTGCCACACAACCTGATCAGTGCGTGAAGGTCACCGTCGAATTTGTTGACATCGCAGGTTTTTTGGCGTCCGACGACCGCGTCGGAGGCGAACTGAAGGATGCGCGGCTTGCGGCCGGACATCGCCGCCCATCCGTGCGAAAGGTCCGTCACACCCCGGTACTGATCAGTGAACGGCCGGGGTGCGCCGGACCCGGTGTAGTCGCTGTTCCACAGGTCGTATCCGACGCCGAGCTCTTCTCCGTACAGCCAGCGGGGTGCGTAGACGATGACGTAGCCGGCGGTGCCGTCGCGCGCCATGCGGTCACGGACGGCGTCGACCGCCCGGTGGATCTCCACGGGGCTGGGCGGGCGTGGCAGACCCTGCTGTTCGGCGTCGATCTGCCAGATCCACGGATGCTCATGCCACCAGGGCGTGCGTCGTGCGACATAGTCCATCCAGAAGTTCACCTGCGCGTCGATACCGCTGGGCGGATCCGGCCACAGGTAGTGATATGCGCCCAGGACCGGGATGCCGGCTCTGCGGGCCCGGTGCAGCGCCCGCGTGTAGTACCGATCCTTCCAATCGCCGCCCTCGGTGGCCTTGTGGGTGAAGAAGGAGATGCCTGCCTGGCGCGCGCTGGCCAGATCCATGGGCCCGCGGCGCCAGTCGTGGTTGGAGGCGTCCCATCCCCACACTGTCGCGGTGTTCGGAACCGGGGTGGGTGTGTGCACAGACACCCCGCCCTCGTTAGACCGCAACGATTGTCAGGATCTGCTCGAGGCCCCGAAAGTCATCGGCATTGCGGGTGTAGAGCGGCAAACCGGCGGCCACTGCGGTGGCGGCGATGAGCAGATCGGCCATCCGCCTGCGGGGTTGGCGGCCGGTGCCGAGAACGGCGGCGTAAATCCGCCCGAAGGCCCTCGCGCAGTCGCCGTCGAACGGCGTGGGTTCGACCCACGATTCGAGATGCTGCAGTCGATCCTGCCGGCGCGCACGTTCGTCGTGGTCGTCGGTCGCATGGGGTCCCGCAGAAAGCTCCGCCATCGTCACCGCGCTGACGGATGCATCTTCGGGCAACAGGTCTGGTGGAATGACGTCGAGATCGATCACCACTGAGGTGTCGAGTAGTCCAGATTTCGTCTCAGCCACGCGGGGTGATGTCTTGGTCGATGTAACGGTCGAGGTCTTCGCGGTGCTGGCGGTAATCGATATGTGGGGCACCGCGGAATGCCGCGGCCAGCGCCGGCCCGTTCACGATGCGACGACGGCGCAGCGGTACCAGTTCCCCGACCGGCACCCCGTTGCGCGTGACGATGAATGCCTCGCCCTGATCGAGTCGACGCATGATTTCGCCACTGTTGTTGCGCAGTTCGCGCTGGCTGATCTCGCTGCTCACCCTGGCGAGCGTAGCACCGTTGCGACACCTGCAACAGATAGTCACTCAACTCCGCGGCCATGGCCCGGGCTGGCAGGGGTGCGGAGCTGGTAGTCAGAAACGTCACCACGAGCGCGCCTGGGGACGAGTCGCCGGGGATGATGCCTGAGCATGGTGACAACCGACTCCCTTGTGACCCGAAAGGCGGTCCGGCTTCGATGACCGACGACTCGGCCCCGGGGGAGGACCGTTACGAGGGCTTCCCCGACGGCTTCTTCACCCGGGCCGACGAGGACGACGACCGCCGCTTCTACGGCCAGGCGCGCCTGGTGCAGCACATCGACGACGGCGCGATCGCCGCCGTGCGCGAGATCTACGACGACCTCGGCCTGGACGGCGAGGTGCTCGACCTGTGCAGCTCCTGGGTGTCGCACCTGGCCCGGACCCCGCAGCGGCTGGTCGTGCTGGGTATGAACGCCGCCGAGCTGGGCCGCAACCCGCAGGCCCACGAACGGGTCGTCCACGACCTCAACCGCGATCCCGCGCTGCCGTTCCCCGACGCCAGCTTCGACGGGGCGATGTGCACGGTGTCGGTCGACTACCTGGTCCGGCCACTGGAGGTCTTCGACGAGGTGGCCCGGGTGCTGCGGCCCGGCGCGCCGTTCGTATGCACCTTCTCCAACCGGTGCTTCCCGACCAAGGCGATCCGGGGCTGGCTGGCCACCGACGACGGGTTCCACGTGCGGCTGGTGGCCGAGTACTTCCGCCGCTCGACCGGTTGGGACGAGCCCCGCGCCGAGCGGCGGCCGACGCCGTGGCCGGGCGACCCGCTGTACGCGGTGTGGGCACAGCGCTCCCGTCTGCCGTGAGGCGGCCGTCCACGGCCACCAACCTTTCCGCCCGCCTCCGAGCGACAACCCCGCTCTGCCGCGCGGCCGCGGAGGCGTGGTGGGGAGGTTGTCGCTCCGAGGCGGGCACTTGCGTAGTTGGGTCCCCGGGCTCCGTTGTCGTTCGGGCGCCAGGGAGGGCGGCGTCCAGCAGTTGTTGACACTGTCATATGACAGTGTCATAGTGGGTGCATGCCGAACCGGCCCGTCTGGACGCAGGAGGAGTTGGTGCAGCGGGTCGCCGCCGCATTGGCTGGTCCCGCCTATCCGGGGGCGCCCAACGGCAGGGTGCGTGACGTGCCCGACCGTCGGACCGTCCGGTGGTACACCACCATCGGTCTGGTCGATCGGCCGGCCGGAATGCGGGGGAGGACGGCGCTGTACGGCCCGCGCCATCTGCTCCAGATCGTCGCGATCAAACGGCTCCAGGCCCGGGGACGTTCGATCGCGGAGATCCAGGCCGAATTGGTCGGGGCGACGGACTCGACGTTGCGCCGGGTTGCCGCTGTCGACGACGAAGTCCTCTCCGCGGCTGCGGAGGAAGGGACGGAGGCGGCGAAACCGTCACGTAGCGAACGGTTCTGGGCCGAGCCGCCCGCCGCGGCGACGCCGGCACAGGCCGGTGGTGTCGCGGAGGGTGTGACGGTCCGCGCCGCTGTCGACCTGCCCGGGGGAGCGCTGTTGTTGTTACCCGGATCGCCCGGGCGGCCCGATGAGGAGGACCTTCGCGCGATCCGCGCCGCGGCCCAGCCGCTGCTCGACCTGCTGGCCGAACGAGGCCTGCTGACCTAGTGGAACACCGATAAACAGGGGGAATTCAGTCCATCATGAACGTGCCCATCGTGGAGATGACCGATGCCGAAGGAGCCAGCGTGGCTCTGCCGGAAGAAGACGCGGGGCCGGAAGAAGACGCGGGCCTCGGGGCCCTGCACACCGAGCGGGGAAACCTGCCGCTGGATCGCGTCGACATCCGGGCAGACATCACCGGACTGACCTCCCGGGTCGAGCTGACCCAGGACTTCCTCAACAGCTTCGACGAACCGCTGGAAGCCACCTACATCTTCCCGCTTCCCGACCGCGGTGCCGTCACCGGAATGCGGATGACCGCCGACGGCCGGGAGGTGATCGCCGAACTGCAGGAGCGTGGCGCCGCCCGTCAGACCTACGACGAGGCGATCAGGTCGGGGCGGCGAGCCTCCATCGCCGAGGAGGAACGCCCCGACGTCTTCACCATGCGGGTGGGCAACATCCTGCCCGGCGAACGGGTCAGCGTCGCAGTCACTCTCGTTCTTCCGCTGGCCTACGCCGACGGCGAGGCGACGTTTCGTCTCCCGCTCGTGGTGGCCCCGCGCTACATCCCGGGCACCCCACTGCCGGGGGCCGCTGTCGGGGACGGCTACGCCGAGGACACCGACGCCGTTCCCGACGCGTCACGGATCACCCCGCCGGTGCTGCTTCCCGGCTTCCCCAACCCGGTCGGGTTGTCCATCGACGTCGGGATCGACCCGGCCGGGCTGACGCTCTCGGAGGTCCGCTCGAGCCTGCACCTGGTGGAGACCGCCGGCGGACGGATCCGGGTCCGGCCCGGCGAGCGTCTCAACCGTGATTTCGTGCTGCGGTTGCGTTACGGCGGAGACGAT
>JAGQTQ010000105.1:0-2602 GCA_020438905.1 Mycobacterium sp. | reverse complement strand
GCGACGTGGTCCTGGTTCTGGACCGCTCCGGCAGCATGGGCGGTTGGAAGATGGTGGCGGCCCGCCGCGCCGCCGCCCGGATCGTCGACACGCTGACCACCGGTGACCGGTTCGCGGTGCTGACGTTCGACAACAGCATCGACTGGCCCGCCGGACTTCCTGAGGGACTGGTCGAGGCCAGCGACCGCAACCGCTACCGCGCGGTCGAGCACCTGGCCCGAGTCGATGCCCGAGGTGGCACCGAACTGCTGGCGCCGCTGCGCCAGGCCCTTGCCCTGCTCGGCGATGCGCAGGGCGGGCGCGACGCCGTCGTCGTGCTCGTCACCGATGGGCAGGTCGGCAATGAGGACCAGATCCTGCGCGCACTGGCCGGTGGTATGCGTGACGTCCGCATCCACACCGTCGGCATCGACCGGGCCGTCAACGCCGGATTCCTGGGCAGGCTGGCCGGAATGGGCGGCGGCCGTTGCGAATTGGTGGAGAGCGAAGATCGCCTCGATGAGGCGATGGACGCCATTCACCGCCGGATCGGCGCGCCGCTGGCCTACGGTCTGCAACTCGAGGTCGAAGGGCTTGCGACCATTGACGGCACGGCGAGTCCCGCCCGCCTGCCCGATCTGTTCCCCGGCGTGCCGCTGGTGGTGACCGGACGCTACCGGTCACCCAGTGCCGGTTCGCTCGTGCTGAGCGGAACCACCCGGGACGGCCGGAAGTGGTCGACGACGGTCATCGGGCAGTGCGGCGACGCGTCGGCGGTCACCGCGCAGTGGGCGCGCGCGCACCTACGCGATCTCGAGGACAGCTACGCCTCGGCCCGGGGTTCGCGCGATCTGGAGCGCACCATCGTCGACACCTCGCTGCGGTTCGGTGTGCTGTGCCGGTTTACCGCCTACGTCGCCGTGGACAGCCGCGTCGTGGCCGCGGGCGGGGAGCCGCATCGGGTGGTGCAACCGGTGGAGATGCCGTCCGGTTGGGAGCCGCAGCCGGTGTTGGCCTCGGCGGCGGCGAGCGCTCCCATGATGGCGGCGCCACCGGAGCCAGAGCCGGCCTCCTTCGACTTGTGCGCCGGTCCGCCGCCTTCGCGGGGCCGGAAGATGGCGCCCATGCCGCGGGGCGGCCAGAGTCTTTCGTCCATGGCGTCGGGCAGTGGGATCCCGTTCAGTACGGGGGGCCGCGAGCTTGACGCCGCCCGCGAACAGGTTCGGGATGAGTGGCGCCGCATGCGGGATATCGCACCGCTCGGCGACTTTGAGCGGCGCGACTGGCTTGCCGACCTGGCAACTCGGCTGACCGCACTGCTGCGGTCCCTGACCCACAGCGGAGTGCCCGGATCGGAATTCGCTGAGTTGCAGACGCTGGTTGACGCCATCGAGGCCGACGGCCCCCTCGATGCCGTCTGGGCCGAGGCGCTCCGGGTGCTCGAGGCCTTCGCCGAAGGCAGGCGGTTACCAGGCTGAGCCCCGGCCGCGTGCTGCCTTAGCTTGCTGCGTCTCGCGATCGGTCAGAACCCCGGATACTTCTCCCACATTCGATCGGTGAAGGCATCGCCGCCATCGGGGTCAAGGCGCCACAGAGGGAAATCGCAGAGATCATCGGCGATCTCGGCGATGACGTCGTGCAATTCCAGGGTGGCGAGCCACCGGTGCGGGACGGCATCGATCCCGAGCTCTGCGCCCAGGAGGTTTCCGGTGATGGAGCCGGTCGAGTCGGAGTCGCCGTCGTGGTTGACGGCAAGGACGACACCATGGCCGAAGTCCTCGGCGACCAGAGCGCAGTACACCGCGATCGCCAGCGCCTCCTCGGCCACCCAGCCCCTGCCCAGTTCGGCGATGCACTCGTGCGGAGGCTGCCCAGAGGCGGAAAGCGTTTCGGCGGCGACGAGCGCATCGAGGGTCTCCTGGTGGCCCGGCCGGCCGGCCAGGACCCGCCCCACCTGGGCCAGTGCCTCGCCCAGCGTGGAGTCGGTCACCAGGTCATAGATCAAGGCGGCCAGCGCGCCGGCGGCCAGCGACCCGGTGGGATGCCCGTGGGTGAGTGCGGCCAGATCGGTCCCGAGGGTGAAGGCCCGCTCGCGCCCTCCCCGCGGTTCAGCGCTGGCGACGAACAGCCCGGCCGGCGCGGCGCGCATCACCCCGCCGCAGGCCTTGCTGTTGTTGCGGGCGGGTTCGCCGAAGCCCTGCATCGCCATCAGTGCCGACGTGCAGGTTCTGCCCGGCCCGCGCCGATGATGCAACTGCTCATGCTGGATCAGCCAGCCGGCGGGTTGGTCGTCGAGGGTTTCGACGCGGTCGTAGCCCTGGGTGGCCAGCCAACGCAGGTAGGCGTGCGAGGTGACGCCGACCTCTGTCGTGGCGCCCTTCACGGCGCCGCGCACCCAGCTGCGCAGAAGTCCCTCGGCGGTGAACAGCGTCATCTGGGTGTCGTCGGTGATCGCGCCGACGCGGCCGTAGGCGGGGGAGTGGTCACGGATTCCCTGGGGGCCGAACTTCTCCAGGATGTCCTTGCGGTGCAGGTGCTCGACCGGGGCGCCCAGGGCATCGCCGGTCGCCCCGCCGAGCAGACAACCGCGGTAGCGGGACCGTCTATCGCTCATCACTGGTGA
>JAGQTQ010000104.1 GCA_020438905.1 Mycobacterium sp. | reverse complement strand
TCACCCTCGCCATCGTCATCCTCTACCGGGCCGGTGCCTCGCTGCCGTCCCCGGGTGTGAACTACAAGAACGTCCATCAGTGCATCGATGAGGTCAGCGGTGGCGCGGGCGGGCAGATCTACTCGCTGATCAACCTGTTCTCCGGCGGCGCCCTGCTGCAGTTGGCCGTGTTCGCGGTGGGCGTAATGCCTTACATCACCGCGAGCATCATCGTGCAGTTGCTCACCGTGGTGATCCCGCGGTTCGAGGAACTGCGCAAAGAGGGCCAGGCGGGCCAGGCCAAGATGACCCAGTACACCCGCTACCTCGCGGTCGCGCTGGCCGTGCTGCAGTCCACCAGCATCGTGGCGCTGGCGGCCAACGGCGGACTGCTGCAGGGCTGCTCGCTGGACATCATCGACGACCAGAGCATCTTCTCGCTGATCGTCATCGTGCTGGTGATGACCGCCGGCGCGGCACTGGTGATGTGGATGGGCGAGCTGGTCACCGAGCGCGGTATCGGCAACGGCATGTCGCTGCTGATCTTCGCCGGTATCGCCGCCCGTATCCCGGCCGAGGGCAAGTCCATCCTCGACACCCGCGGTGGCGTGGTGTTCACCGCGGTGTGCGTGGCCGCACTGCTGATCATCATCGGCGTGGTGTTCGTCGAACAGGGCCAGCGCCGCATCCCGGTGCAGTACGCCAAGCGCATGGTGGGCCGCAAGATGTACGGCGGCACCTCGACCTACCTGCCTCTGAAGGTCAACCAGGCCGGCGTCATCCCGGTCATCTTCGCCTCGTCGCTGATCTACATCCCGCACCTGATCACCCAGCTGATCCAGAGCGGCCGCAGCGGCCCCAGCAACGGCTGGTGGGACCGGTTCGTCGCCGAGCACCTCACCAACCCGGCCGACCCGATCTACGTCGCCGTCTACTTCGGCCTGATCATCTTCTTCACCTACTTCTACGTGTCGATCACCTTCAACCCCGAAGAGCGCGCCGACGAGATGAAGAAGTTCGGCGGCTTCATCCCGGGTATCCGCCCGGGCCGGCCGACCGCCGACTACCTGAGCTACGTGCTGAACCGGATCACCCTTCCCGGCTCGATCTACCTGGGTGTCATCGCCGTTCTGCCGAACCTGTTCCTTCAGGTCGGCAACAGCGGTAGCGTCCAGAACCTGCCGTTCGGCGGCACCGCAGTGCTGATCATGATCGGCGTCGGCCTTGACACGGTGAAACAGATCGAGAGCCAGTTGATGCAGCGCAACTACGAAGGGTTCCTCAAGTGAGAATCGTCTTGCTGGGCCCGCCGGGGGCGGGTAAGGGAACCCAGGCGGTCAAACTGGCCGAGAAGCTCGGCATCCCGCAGATCTCCACCGGCGACCTGTTCCGCCACAACATCAACGCGGGAACGCCGCTGGGGCTGCAGGCCAAGGAGTACCTCGACGCCGGGGATCTCGTACCGGCCACCCTCACCAACGCGCTGGTCGACGAGCGTCTCAACGAGGCCGACGTCGCGGAGGGGTTCATCCTCGACGGCTTTCCCCGGACGGTCGAGCAGGCCGAGGCGTTGCACGACATGCTCGAGCGGCGAAACCTCAAGCTCGACGCGGTGCTGGAGTTCCGGGTTCCCGAGGAGGAGCTGGTCGCTCGGCTGGCCGGACGCGGGCGCGCCGACGACACCGAGGACGTCATCCGCAACCGGTTCCGGGTCTACCGCGACGAGACGGCGCCGCTGCTGGACTACTACACCCACGAACTGAAGACGGTCGAGGCGGTCGGCAGCCTCGACGAGGTGTTCAACCGGGCCCTGCAGTCACTCGGTCACTGAGTCTCTCGGTAACTGAATCGATGGTGTCCCTGCCCGGACTTCGCAATCGCAAGACGGTACCGACCCGCACGCCCGGGGAACTCGACGCGATGGCCGCCGCCGGCGCCGTCGTCGCCTCCGCGCTGCGTGCCGTCCGGGAGGCCGCGGCGGTGGGAATGTCCACCAAGGATCTCGACGACATCGCCGAGGCCGTCATCCGCGAAGCCGGGGCCACCCCGTCGTTCCTGGGCTACCACGGCTTCCCGGCGAGCATCTGTTCGTCGGTCAACGATCGTGTGGTGCACGGTATCCCGGCCGCGGGGGAGGTGCTGGTCCACGGCGATCTGGTCTCGATCGACTGCGGTGCCATCCTCGACGGCTGGCACGGCGACGCGGCGGTCACCTTCGGGGTGGGTGCGCTGATCCCCGCCGACCAGGCCTTGTCGGATGCGACCCGCATGGCGATGGAGGCCGGTATCGCGGCGATGGTCCCGGGCAACCGGCTGACCGACGTCTCGCACGCGATCGAGACAGGCGCCCGGGCCGCCGAACGCGAGCACGATCGCCGGTACGGGATAGTCGAGGGTTACGGCGGCCACGCCATCGGCCGGCAGATGCACATGGATCCGTTCCTGCCCAACGAGGGCGAACCCGGCCGGGGCCCGCTGCTGGCGGCCGGGTCGGTGCTGGCCATCGAGCCCATGCTGACACTGGGCACCGCGCGCACCCGCATCCTCGACGACGAGTGGACCGTCGTCACCACCGACGGTTCGCGCGCGGCGCACTGGGAACACACTGTTGCGGTGACCGACGACGGCCCGCGGATACTGACGGCCTGACCCGCTGCGATGAGCGCGGAACGGCCTGCGGACACCCGGGACCCGATCGCCTCGGCGCGGGTCAACTGGGAGCAGGCCGGCTGGGGTGACGTGGCCGACGGCATGGTGGCGGTGACCTCCGTCATGCGGGCCCACCAGATCCTGCTGGCCCGGGTGGAGAACGCGTTGCGGCCCTATGACCTGAGCTTCTCCCGGTTCGAACTGCTGCGCCTGCTGGCCTTCAGCCGTACCGGGGCGCTGCCGATCACCAAGGCCTCCGACCGCCTTCAGGTGCATGTCACCAGCGTCACCCATGCGATCCGCCGATTGGAGGCCGACGGCCTGGTGACGCGTGTGCCGCACCCCACCGACGGGCGCACCACCCTGGTGCGGATCACCGACCTGGGCCGCTCGACCGTCCAGGACGCCACGGTGACCCTCAACCGGGAGGTGTTCGCCGATATCGGCATGTCCTCGGAGCAGGCCCGCGCCCTGGTGGGCTCGATCGAGACCCTGCGCCACCACGCCGGCGACTTTTGATCTGGCGCGAGCTCCCCCCCTTGCGCGAGCAGACGCAAATGACCCTCAAACGCGGCGTGTCGCGGGTATTTTGCGTCTGCTCGCGCCAGGAAAACTAGCCCCGCAGGGTCTCGATGACCGCGCTGAAGTCCAGCCCGGCGTGCTCCTCGGCGAAGGCGGCGTAGATCTGCGCCGCGTGGCTGCCCAGCGGGGCCGAGGCGCCCGATGACGCCACCGCGTCCATCGCCAGGCCGAGGTCCTTGTTCATCAGCGCGGTGGCGAACCCGGGCTTGAACCCGTTGTTGGCCGGCGACGTCGGAACCGGCCCGGGCACCGGACAATTGGTGTGCACCGCCCAGCAGTTGCCGGTGGCGCCGGTGACGACGTCGAACAGCGACTGCGCGGACAGCCCGAGTTTCTCGGCCAGCACGAAGGCCTCGCCCACGGCGATCTGCTGGACCGCCAGCAGCATGTTGTTGCACAACTTGGCGGCCTGCCCTGCCCCGGAGTCGCCACAGTGAATGATCTTGCCCGCCATGGGTTCCAGCACCGGCCGGGCCCGCTCCAGCGCCTCGCCCTCACCGCCGACCATGAACGCCAGCGTCCCGGCCACCGCGCCCTTGACCCCGCCGGACACCGGTGCGTCGAGTTGGGCGAACCCGCGATCGGCGGCGTAGGCGTGCACGTCGCGGGCGTCGTCGACGGCGATGGTGGAGCTGTCGACGAACAGCGCCCCCTTGCGGGCCTTACCCATCACCTCGGCGTAGCACTCCTTGACCAGGGCTCCGTTGGGCAGCATGGTGATCACCACATCGGCGCCCTTCACCGCGCCGGTGCCGCGCTCGGCGACCTCGACGCCCTTGTCCGCCGCGGCCGTCCGGGCGGCCGGAACGGGGTCGTATCCGCGCACGGTGTAGCCGGCGTTGACGAGGTTGCCCGCCATCGGTGCGCCCATGTTGCCCAGGCCCAGGAACGCGATCGTGGTCATCGTCGGGGTCGTCTCCTTGCGAGTCGGTGATGGTGATGGTCAGCCGCGGGCCCGCGCGGCCTGTGACCGCCCGATCACCACGCGCATGATTTCGTTGGTGCCCTCCAGGATCCGGTGCACCCGAAGATCGCGGACGATTTTCTCCAGGCCGTACTCCCGAAGGTAGCCGTAGCCGCCGAGCAACTGCAGGGCGCGGTCGGCGACCTCGAAGCAGGCGTCGGTGACATACAGCTTGGCCATCGCGCACAGGGTGACCTTGTCGGCCTCGTCGCCGTCCAGTGCGCCGGCCGCGCGCCACAGCATCAGACGCGAGGTCTCCAGGGCGGTGGCCATATCGGCCAGCGCGAACCGGATGGTCGGCTCGTCGATCAGTGCGCCACCGAAGGCCTGCCGGTCGACCAGGTAGCTTGCCGCCTTGTCATAGGCCGCCTGACCGCCACCCAGTGAGCAGGCCGCGATGTTGAGCCGCCCCCCGTTGAGGCCGTTCATCGCGATGCCGAAACCGGTTCCCTCGGCGCCGCCGAGCAGTGCGTCGGCGGGCACTCGCACGCCCTGAAAGATGACCTGGGCGGTGGGCTGGGCGTTCCAGCCCATCTTCTCCTCGTTGGCGCCGAAACTCAGTCCGGGAGAGTCCTTTTCGACGATGAAGGCCGAGATGCCGCGCGGCCCCTCGCCGCCGGTGCGCGCCATCACGATGTAGACGTCCGAACGTCCGGCCCCGGAGATGAACTGCTTGACGCCGTCGAGCACCCAATGATCGCCGTGACGGACGGCCTTGGTGCGCAGGGCCGCGGCATCCGATCCGGCGCCGGGTTCGGTGAGGCAGTAGCTGGCGATCGCCTCCATCGAGGCCAGCCGCGGTATCCAGGACGCGCGCTGCCGGGCGGTGCCGTAGGTGTCGATCATCCAGGCACACATGTTGTGGATCGAGATGAACGCCGCGATCGCCGGGTCGGCGTAGGAAAGCTGCTCGAAGATCCGGACGGCGTCCAGCCGGCGCAGCCCGCTGCCGCCGACGTCCTCGCCGCAGTAGATCGCGCCCATTCCGAGTTCGGCCGACTCCCGGATGACGTCGATCGGGAAGTGCTTGTCGTGGTCCCACCTCAGGGCATGCGGCGCAAGCTTTTTCGCGGCGAAGGCGGCGGCGGTCTCGGTGATCACCCGCTCGTCGTCGTCAAGAGTGGCGAAGGTCATGCCGTCCCGCTATTTCATTGTCGGAATGACGAATTCGGCGCCGTCCCTGATCCCCGACGGCCACCGCTCGGTGACCGTCTTGACCTTGGTGTAGAACTGGATCGACGCCGGCCCGTGCTGGTTGAGGTCGCCGAACCCGGAGCGCTTCCAGCCGCCGAAGGTGTGGTAGGCCACCGGTACCGGGATCGGCACGTTCACGCCGACCATCCCGACCTGAACCCGGGAGACGAAGTCGCGGGCGGTGTCGCCGTCGCGGGTGAAGATCGCCACACCGTTGCCGTACTCGTGCTCGTTGGGCAGGCGCAGAGCCGACTCGTAGTCCTTGACCCGAACGATGCAGACCACCGGCCCGAAGATCTCGTCGGTGTAGATCGACATATCGGTGGTGACGTGGTCGAACAGGCTGGGGCCGATGAAGAAACCGCCCTCGAGGCTGTCGTCGCCGAAGGTCAGTTCGTCGCTGCCCTTGTCGCGGCCGTCGACGACCAGGTCGGCGCCCGCGGCGACGCCGGCGTCGATGTAGCCGCGGACCCGGTCCAGGGCGGCCTCGTTGACCAGTGGCCCGTAGTCGGCCTTGGGGTCCAGGCTGTGGCCGACCCGCAGGTGCTCGACGCGTTCGGCGAGCCGGGACCGCAACCGGTCGCCGACCTCGTCGCCGACGGCGACCGCGACGCTGATGGCCATACACCGCTCGCCGGCGCTGCCGTAACCGGCGCCGATGAGAGCGTCGACGGCCTGGTCGAGGTCGGAATCGGGCATGACGATCATGTGGTTC
>JAGQTQ010000103.1:13014-14650 GCA_020438905.1 Mycobacterium sp. | reverse complement strand
TCACCGGTCGAGTACGGCGGGAAGTTGTAGTGATGCATGTAGCGCTTGGACTTCTCCGACCCGAGCGAGTCGATCTGCTGGGCCATCTTGACCATGTCCAGGGTGGTGACACCCATGATCTGGGTCTCGCCACGCTCGAACAGTGCGCTGCCGTGCGCCCGCGGGATGACGGCGACCTCGGCCGACAGCGCACGGATATCGGTGATGCCGCGGCCGTCGATGCGGAAGTTGTCGGTCAGGATGCGCTGGCGGACGAGCTTCTTGGTCAGCGAGCGGTACGCCGCGCCGATCTCCTTCTCCCGGCCGGCGAAGTTCTCGCCCAGCTTGAGCAGCACCTCGCCCTTGATCGCGTCGGTGCGGTCGTTGCGCTCCTGCTTGCCGGCGATGGTCAGCGCCTCGGCCAGCGGACCGCCGGCCACATCGACCACGGCGGTGTAGACGTCCTCGGCGTAGTCCGGGAACACCGGGTAGTCGGCGGTCTCCTTGGCGGCGCGGCCGGCCAGTTCCTTCTGCGCCTCGCACAGGGCGGCGATGAACGGCTTGGCCGCCTCGAGCCCCTCGGCGACCACGGTCTCGGTGGGCGCCTGGGCGCCACCTGCGACGAGGTCGATGACATTGTCGGTGGCCTCGGCCTCGACCATCATGATCGCGACGTCACCACCGTGCACGACGCGGCCGGCGACGACCATGTCGAACACCGCCTCTTCGAGCTGCTCGACGGTGGGGAAAGCCACCCACTGACCGCGAATCAGTGCCACCCGCACGCCGCCGACCGGGCCGGAGAACGGCAGACCGGCCAGCTGGGTGGAGGCCGAGGCGGCGTTGATGGCCAGCACGTCGTAGAGATCCTTGGGGTCCAGGCTCAGCACCGTGACGACCACCTGGATCTCGTTGCGCAGGCCGTCGACGAAGGACGGGCGCAGCGGCCGGTCGATCAGCCGGCAGGTCAGGATGGCGTCGGTGGAGGGCCGGCCCTCGCGCCGGAAGAACGAGCCGGGGATGCGCCCGGCGGCGTACATCCGCTCCTCGACGTCGACGGTCAGCGGGAAGAAGTCGAAGTGCTCCTTGGGGCTCTTGCCGGCCGTGGTGGCCGAGAGCAGCATGGTCTCCTCGTCGAGGTAGGCGACCACGGAACCGGCGGCCTGCTGGGCCAGCCGGCCGGTCTCGAACCGGACGGTGCGGGTGCCGAAGCTCCCGTTGTCGATGGTGGCGGTTGCTTCGAAGACGCCTTCGTCGATTTCAGCGACAGACATATGTGTCCGTACAGCCTTTCTGGGGGTTCACTGTTCAGTTTCGCGTCGCCACCCGGACACGGCCGAGCGCGAGGGGGAACTCCCGGATACGGCTACGGCCGTCGATCGAAGCGGCCGGCCTCTGGTTGAAGAGCCCGGCAGCCACTACCGAAGACCGCCCGATCAGGGGGAGCCTCGCCAGGAGACGCGGGTACGGCCACGCGGGTGTGCGTGACCCGCACCCGAGACACGGGCCGGTGAGTCGGCCCGTGACGATCCGATGTTACACCGGGGCGGCCGCCGATCCGGGCGGCCGGGCGGTCAGCGGCGCAGGCCGAGCCGCTCGATCAACGAGCGGTAGCGCTCGACGTCGACCTGGGCGACGTACTTGAGCAGCCGCCGAC
>JAGQTQ010000103.1:0-12905 GCA_020438905.1 Mycobacterium sp. | reverse complement strand
GCGAACCGGTGTCGGTCTCGTGCAGACCGTAGTTGCCCAGGATTTCCTTCTTCTGCTCAGTGGTCAGCGCCATGAGAATCACTCCATCTGTTTCAGTCCCGCGAGAATGAGATCAGTCGTGGCCACCGCGGACTGCAGCACACGCCGGCCAGACTCTAGCAACGGACGGGCCCGGCCCGCGAATCGCCGATCAGTCCCCGGCCGCGAGCACCATCCGGGCTTTGTCGGTGTCGCGGGTCATCGCGGCCACCAGATCCTCGACCGAGGAGAACTTCTCCTGGCCGCGCAGCCGGGCCACGAAGTCCACCGCGACGTGCTGTCCGTACAGGTCGGCCTCCGCATCCAGGACGAATGCCTCCACCGTGCGGGTGCGCCCCGAGAACGTCGGGTTGGTGCCCACCGACACCGCGGCCTGATGGCGCTCGCCGGGCACCACCGTGCCGGTTCCCGGTCCGTGCCCCAGCACGGTGAACCAGGCCGCATACACGCCGTCGGCGGGGATTGCGGAGTACATCGGCGGGGCGACGTTGGCGGTCGGGAACCCCAGCCCGCGACCACGGCCGTCACCGCGGACCACCACCCCCTCGACCCGGTGCGGGCGGCCTAGGGCCTCGGCGGCGGCCACGACGTCGCCGGCGTCGACGCAGGAGCGGATGTAGGTCGAGGAGAAGGTGAGCGTCTCGCTCTGGTGCTGCTCGGCCACCAGGGACACCGGCTGGACCGCGAAGCCGAACCGCTCACCGGCCTTACACAGGGTGTCGACGTTGCCGGCGGCCTTGCGGCCGAAGGTGAAGTTCTCCCCCACCACCACGTCCACCACGTGCAGCCGTTCGACCAGCAGTTCGTGGATATAGCGCTCGGGGGTGAGCTTCATGAAGTCAGCGGTGAACGGCACAACCAGGAAGACGTCGATACCGAGTTCCTCGACCAGTTCGGCCCGGCGGGTCAGCGTGGTCAGCTGGGCGGGGTGGCTGCCGGGGAACACCACTTCCATCGGATGCGGGTCGAAGGTCATCAACACCGTCGGCACCCCGCGGGCCCGACCGGACTCGACCGCCCGGGCGATGAGTTCGGCGTGGCCGCGGTGTACGCCGTCGAAAACCCCGATGGTCAGCACACAGCGGCCCCAGTCCGACGGGATGTCGTCGGGTCCGCGCCAGCGCTCCACGCCGGTCAGCCTACGGCTGGTCAGACCCGTTCGGCGTCGGTGGCATAGACGCCGAGCAGATCGCGCGCGGACACGATGCCCACCAGCGCACCGTCGTTCTCGACCAGCAGATGCCGGATCTGCCGGTCGGTCATCCGGATCGCGGCCGAATCGACGGTGTCCTCGGCCTCGCACCACACCAGGCCGGTGCTGGCGACCTCGGCGGCGTGGACCGCGGCCGGATCCCGCCCGGAAGCCACCACCCGCACGACGTCGCGCTCGGTCACCAGGGCGGTCGGACGCGGGTCGTGCCCGACGATGACGGCCCCGACCTGATTGTCGGCGATGGCGCCGGCGACGTCGGCCACGGTCGCGTCGGCCTGGACGCGGACCAGCTGCTCGCCGATCAGGGATTCGATGGCGATGGCTCCGGCGGCGGGGACAGAAGAGGTTGTGCTCATGCCCTCATGGTGGCACCACGGGGGCGGTGGCGCCCAATTCAGCCGGTCCACGGCGGGATCAGCCGAGCAACTCCCTGGCGATGATCATCTTTCGCACCTCGGTGGTGCCGGCGCCGATCTCCAGCAGCTTGATGGTGCGGAACAGCCGGTTGACCTCGGTTTCCCAGATGTAGCCGTTGCCGCCGTGGACCTGGACGGCCCGGTCGAGGACCCGGTTGCAGGCGTCGGCGCAGAACATGACCGCCGCGGCGGTGGAGGCGTGGATGCCGCCCCGGCCGGCCTCGGCCGGATCGACGTGGCTGCATTCGTCCAGCGCCTGCCAGGACATCATCCGGGCCGCCTGGACGTCGACGAACATCTCGGCGATCAGCGACTGCACCATCTGGAATTCAGCGATCGGCTTGCCGAACTGCCGGCGGGTCTTGGCGAACTCGATGGCCAGCTGCAGCGCCCGCTCGGCGATCCCGACGCTGATGCTCGACACCGCCGCCCGTTCCAGGTCCAGCCCGCTCATCACCACCCGGTGCCCCTCGTGCTCGGCGCCGACGATGTTGGCGGCCGGAACCACCATGTCGTCGAAGACCAGCTCGGCGGTCTGCGATCCCCGGAAGCCCATCTTGACCAGCTTCTGCGCCACCTCGAATCCGGGGGTGGCGGTGTCGACGACGAACGCGGTGATGCCCTTGGAGCCGCGGTCGGGGATGGTCTTGGCGTAGAGCAGGCAGACGTCGGCGATGGGGCCGTTGGTGATGTAGAGCTTCGATCCGGTGATCCGGTAGACGTCGCCGTCGCGAACCGCCCGGGTGCGCATGGACCCGAGCGCGTCCGAGCCGGCTCCGGGCTCGGTCAGGCCGAGGCAACCCACCCACTGGCCCGAGCACAGCTTCGGCAGATAGCGCTGCCGCAGCGTGTCGTCGGCGTTGAGGTAGATGTTGTTGGCGCACAGGTTGTCGTGGGCGACCAGGCTCAGCGCGACGGCGGGATTCCAGCGCGCGAAGGCCTGCACCACCAGTCCCGCCTCCAGCAGCGACATTCCCGCTCCGCCGTAGTCCGCCCCGATGGTCGCGCCGAGCATCCCGTGCCGGCCCATATCGGCGAAGAGTTCCGGCGGCCACCATTCCTCGTCGTCCATCCGCTGGGCCAGCGGCGCCAGCCGCTTGCGGGCGAAATCGTCCGCCTGGCCCAGGAGGTGCTCCTGATCAGGTGTCAGGCTGAAGCGGGCGGCGGCGGCGTCGACGGACATGCCCGGACCCTATCGGCCCGGAAATTCCACTTACAGCGTCGCCGGGCGGATCACCACCACGGACTTGGTGCCCGCTCCCCGGTCTTGCAGCAGTGCGATGACCCGCCCGCCGGGATCGGCGGCCGCGTAGACGCCGTCGATGCCTGCTGCGGGCAGCTGCCGGCCGTGGCCGGCGTCGACCGCCTGTTCTGCGGTGATGTCGCGGCGGGGAAAGGCCAGCAGGCAGGCCTCGTCGAGGCTGTAACTCAGCGACGGGGTCTCGGCCAGGGTGTCCAGGGTGCGGGCGTGGTCCAGCCCGTAGCCGCCGACCCGGGTGCGCCGCAACGCGGTCAGATGCCCGCCGACACCCAGTGCCGCTCCGAGGTCACGGGCCAGCGCCCGGATGTAGGTGCCCGAGGAACAGTCGACCTCGACGTCTACGTCGAGGAACGGGCCGTCCCGGCGGATGGCCAGCAGGTCGAATCGGTCCACCCGAACCACCCGTGCGGCCAACTCCACCGGCTTGCCTTCACGGGCCAGTTGGTAGGCACGCTTGCCGCCGATCTTGACCGCGCTGACCGCCGAGGGCCGCTGGGAGATCTCGCCGCGAAGCTGGGCGACACCCCCGGCGATCGCTTCGTCTGTCACATTCTCGCTCGAAAGATCCTGCAGCACTTCACCTTCGGCATCGTCGGTGGTGGTGGTGCGGCCCAGCCTGATGGTGGCCGCGTAGGACTTCGAGGTTCCGCTGATCAGACCCAGGATCTTGGTGGCCCGTTCGATGCCGACCACCAGCACGCCGGTGGCCATCGGGTCCAGGGTGCCGGCGTGGCCGACTTTGCGGGTGCCGAAGATCCGGCGGCACCGGGAGACGACGTCGTGGCTGGTCATGCCGGCGGGTTTGTCGACGACGACGATCCCGGGCTCGGGCCCTGCTCCGGCGCTCACAGCACGATCCCCGTCAGCGCCAGGCCACCGGCCACCGACCAACGGCCGGACAGCTCCCGCAACGGCGGTCCGCTGCGGGCGGCGGGGTCGATCAGGATGCGGGAGACGAACTCCCCGGCGCTGCCCGAGGAATCCACCTCGAAGGTGATGTGGGCGTCCTCGAATCCGAGCCAGCGCCGGGTCAGCGGGAACCACGCCTTGTAGGTCGCCTCCTTGGCGCAGAACAGGATTCGGTCCCAGTGCAGACCGCCCGGCAGGGCCGCGATCTCACGGCGCTCCGCGGGCAGGCTGACGGCCTCGAGCACGCGGTCCGGCAGCACGTCGTGGGGTTCGGCGTCGATGCCCACCGAACGCACAGCGGCACTGCGGCCCACCACCGCGCCGCGGTAGCCCTTGGTGTGGGTGAGGCTGCCCACCACCCCGGCGGGCCAGCAGGGCTCGCCCTTGTCCCCCTTGAGAATCGGCGCGGCCGGCATACCGAGTCGTTCCAGCGCGACCCGGGCGCAATGGCGCACCGTCACGAACTCGTTGCGCCGCTTGGCCACCGAACTGGCGATCAGCGGCTCCTCCTCGGGCAGCGGCACGAGGTCGGGCGGATCCTCGTAGAGTTCGGCAAAGACCAGATCGGCGATTTCGGGCAGCACCGCGCCCAGATTCCCGCTCATCGGCGCCTGCTGCGCAGTCGGTCGCGGAACGCCTCGGCCTGCTCGCGCATCTGCGGGGTGATCACGAAGTGCCCGCCGAACTCGTTGAGGTAGCCGGGCGCGTAGTCGGGGTCCGGCAGCACCTGGCGCAGCCAGCGGTAGGGCTTGCGCCGCCGCCATTCCCGCGGATACCCCACCGACACCTCCTCGAAGCGCACCCCGTCGTACCACGTGGTGCGCGGGATGTGCAGGTGGCCGTAAACCGAGCACACCGCGTTGTAGCGGGTGTGCCAGTCGGCCGTCTCGACGGTGCCGCACCAGAGCGAGAACTCCGGGAAGAACAGCATTTCGCACGGCTGGCGCACCAGCGGAAAGTGGTTCACCAGGACGGTCGGCACCATCCAATCGAGCTCCTCCAACCTGGCCCTGGTGTAGGCCAGGCGGTCGCGGCACCAGGCGTCGCGGGTGGCATAGGGCTCGCACGACAGCAGGAACTCGTCGGTGGCGACGACGTTGCGGCCCTTGGCGATTGCCAGCCCTTCGGCCTTGGTGGCCGCCCCCTCCGGCAGGAAGGTGTAGTCGTAGAGCAGGAACATCGGCACGATGGTGGCTGGGCCGCCCTGCTCGGTCCACACCGGATAGGGGTGCTCGGGGGTGATAACGCCCATCTCGTCGCACATCTCGACAAGGTGGTCGTAGCGGGCCCGGCCGAACACCTGCACCGGATCCTTGCCGGTGGTCCACAGTTCGTGGTTGCCCGGCACCCAGATGACCTTGGCGAACCGGCGGCGCAGCAGGTCCAGCGACCACCGGATGTCGTCGGTGCGTTCGGCGACGTCACCGGCGACGATCAGCCAGTCGTCTCCGGTGGCCGGGTACAGCGACTCGGTGACCGGCTTGTTGCCGGTGTGCCCGGTATGCAAGTCGCTGATCGCCCAGAGGGTGGGTGCCACGACCCATCAGCCTACTTGCGGTCAATATCCTGATCGCGTGGCGAGCACACGGCTGACCGACCGGGCGATCGCCCGGGCCCTACGGCTTCCTGCGCCGAATACCGGGTACAGCGTCGACAAGGGGTTACGCGTCCCGATGCGCGACGGCGCCGAGTTGGTCGCCGACCACTACCGGCCGCTTGCCGGCACCCCGCGCGGCACCATTCTGGTGCGCGGCCCCTACGGCCGGTCCTTGCCGTTCGCGCTGATCTACGCGCGGATCTACGCGGCCCGCGGCTACCACGTGCTGTTGCAGAGCGTGCGGGGCACGTTCGGTTCCGGCGGGACGTTCGTGCCGATGGTCCACGAGGTCGACGACGCCGCCGACACCGTGGCGTGGTTGCGCGAACAGCCCTGGTTCACCGGCACATTCGCCACCATCGGGTTGTCGTATCTGGGTTTCACCCAGTGGGCGCTGCTGTCGGATCCGCCGCCGGAGCTGGCAGCGGCGGTGATCAGCATCGGCCCGCATGACCTGTACGCCTCCACCTGGGGTTCGGGTGCGTTCGCGCTGGGCGACTTCCTGGGCTGGGCGGACATGATGGCCCATCAGGAGCAGGGCCCGCTGAAGCGAGCGTCCTACCAGATCAACGCGACGCGCCGGCTGCGGCGGGCGGTGCGCGACGTGCCGTTGGGCGAGGCCGGGCGGGCGCTGCTGGGCGGGCGCTCGCCGTGGTACGAGAGCTGGCTGGCACACCCCGACCGCGACGATCCGTTCTGGGCGCCGATGAGCATGACGGCCGCACTGGACTGCGCCGCGGTGCCGGTGCTGCTGCTGACCGGCTGGCAGGACGTGTTCCTCGACCAGACCCTGGAGCAATTCGGGCACCTGCGCCGCCGCGGTGTCGACGTCGCGATGACCGTCGGGCCGTGGACCCACGACGGGATGGCGACCCGGGGTACGGCCGTCACCGCCACCGAGACGCTGTCCTGGCTTGATCGCCACCTCGCCGCAGATCCCGAACCTCCGCGTCGCCAACCGCTTCGGATCCACGTCACCGGAAGCGGCGGCGGTTGGATCGATCTAGACGAGTGGCCGCCGAAGCGCACCGTCGAGCGGGTTTTCTATCCGCAGCCGGACCGGGGCTTGGGGATAAGCGCCCCGGCCGCGGACGCCGAACCCTCGACGTTCCGCTATGACCCGACCGACCCCACGCCGACGGTGGGCGGGCGACTGCTGTCCCGGCAGGCCGGCTACCGCGACGACTCAACGCTGGCCAGGCGCCCCGACGTGCTGAGCTTCACCAGCGAACCGCTCGCGGCGGAGACGGCGGTCTCCGGCAGACCGGCCGTCGAACTGGACTACCGCTGCGACAACCCGCACTTCGACGTCTTCGCCCGGATCAGCGAGGTGGAGGCGAGCGGGGCATCCCGCAACGTCAGCGACGGCTTCCGCCGGTTCAAGGGTCTTCCGGACCAGCCCCTTCGGCTCGAACTGGACCCGATCGCGCACCGTTTCGCCGCCGGATCCCGGATCCGGGTGCTGATCGCCGGCGGCTCGCACCCCCGTTTCGCCCGCAATCTGGGCACCGGCGAGCCGGATATCGGCGGCCGGCGGATGGTCGCCTCGACACACACCCTGCGGCACGGTCCGTCCTCGCGGGTGGTGCTGCCGGTCGCCGGCGCCGCGGGTTAGTTGGTCGGGGCCGGCTGCGACTCGGTCGGTTCGCAGTCGTCGCCGGTCGTACCCATGCACGGCACCTGCTGATCGGATGCCGGCGGCGGTGGCGGCTGCAGCGGCGCGGTGGAGGTCTCGGTGACGACCGGCGCGTCCGGAACCTCGCGCGAACCGGAGTCCGGGGTGTACCCGGCGGCGAAGAAGATCGCGATCGCCGAGGACAGCAACAGCACCGCCGCGCCCACCGCGAGCAGAATCTTGGGGTTGACCATCTTCCGATTCGTCACCGGACGAGCCTGCCAGCGATTTCCGTCGCGCGCCAGAGCCTTAGGGCTCTGATCGGGCGGTTACGGTGGCGGTATGGCTAGCGACATCCTGCTCATCGACACCGCCGACCGGGTCCGGACGGTCACGCTGAACCGTCCGGACTCCCGCAACGCGCTGTCCTCGGCACTGCGGACCCGGTTCTTCGCCGCCCTGGCCGAAGCCGACGCCGACGCCGAGGTCGATGTGGTGATCGTCACCGGGGCCGATCCGGTGTTCTGCGCCGGACTTGACCTCAAGGAACTCGGTGACAGCACCGACCTGCCCGACATCTCGCCGAAGTGGCCGCCGATGAGCACACCGGTCATCGGCGCGATCAACGGCGCGGCCGTCACCGGCGGCCTGGAACTGGCGCTGTATTGCGACATCCTCATCGCCTCCGAGCGGGCCCGGTTCGCCGACACCCATGCCCGCGTCGGACTGCTGCCCACCTGGGGCCTCAGCGTGCGGCTGCCGCAGAAGGTCGGCGTCGGGATGGCGCGCCGGATGAGCCTCACCGGGGACTACCTGTCCGCCGAGGATGCCCTGCGGGCCGGACTGGTCACCCAGGTCGTGGCGCACGACGACCTGATGCCGACCGCGCGGGCGGTGGCCGCCTCGATCGTCGGCAACAACCGCAAGGCGGTGCGGGCACTGCTGGAGTCCTACCACCGCATCGACGGCGCGGGCACCAGCGCCGGGCTGTGGATGGAGGCCGAAGCGGCCAAGGCCTGGATGCGCTCGGCCAGCGGCGAGGACATCGCCGCCAGCCGGGCGTCGGTGATCCAGCGTGGGCGCACCCAACTCGGCTGAGATCGGCATTTCGGCGACCGACGACGAGTGATACCGCGTTGGTACCATGGCGCCATGGCCATGACCCTGCGCCTGTCCGAAGAACAGACCGCCAAGCTGCGTGCCGCGGCGGAACGCGACGGAATCTCCATGCACGCGGCGGTCCTCAAGGCAGTCGACGACTACGTTGAAAGTCGCACCAAACGCCGGGACCAAATGCTGGCCGGAATCGTAAGAGACCATAACGGTCTCCTGCGGCGCCTCGCGGAATCGTGATCCACTACCTGACACTGGATGATGTCCTCGCCGCCGCCGAAGCACACCTCGGCCACCCCGCAGACGTCGGCGACTACGGATTGCTCGAGTCCGCCGTCGCGCGCCCACAGGCGACAGTGTTCGGAGAGGATGCCTACCCAGATCTTCATCAGAAAGCAGCGGCGCTGCTCCAATCCCTGGCGACGAACCATGCTCTGATCGACGGCAACAAGCGCACGGCCTTCGTCGCGACAGCGCTGTTCTACATGATGAATGGTCATCGCATCCCGGCAGAACCCGAGGACGAGCTCTTCGACTTCGTGATCGCAGTGGCGACGAGGGACCTCACCGCAGTGCCGGAGATCGCCGATGGGCTGGCCCGGTGGGTGCACTGACGGCTCACAGCGCGGACCGCTTACAGCACCGCCCATCGGCCGGACAGCACCCGCCAGCAGCCGAACACCAGGCGCAGCCCGACAAAGGCGCTCAGCCCCGCCCAGATGCCGGCCAGTCCCCACCCGAACCGCAGCGACAGCCAGGTCAGCGGCAGAAAGCCGACCAGCGCGCTGACGACGGTGACGGTGCGCATGAACGCCGCGTCACCGGCGCCGAGCAGCACGCCGTCCAGGGCGAACAGCACTCCGGCAAAGGGTAACTGGGCGACCATGAACCACCACGGGACGCCGATGGCGGTCAGCACGGCGCGATCGCCGGTGAACAACGCCGGCACCGCCGAGGCGCCGAGTGCCAGCAGCGCCGCCAGCAGGCTCGCGGCGATCGCCGAGATTCCGGTCACCCGCCAGGCCACCCGCCGGGCATGTCCCGCATCGCCGCCGCCGAGGGCCGCCCCCACCAGCGACTGGGCCGCGATGGCCAGCGAATCCAGCACCAGCGCAAGGAAACCCCACAACTGCAGTACCACCTGGTGGGCGGCCAGCGCCGCAGCGCCGAACCGGGCGGCAACTGCCGCGGCGGAGACGAAGCACGCCTGAAAAGCCATGGTGCGCACCACGAGATCCCGGCCCATCACCACCTGCGCGCGCAACACCACCGCTTCGGGGCGCAGGCTCACCCGTTCGCTGCGCAAGGCCCCGATGAACAGCGCCGCGGCGATCCACTGGCCCACCAGGTTCGCCACCGCCGACCCGGCGAGTCCCCAGCGGGGCAGACCCAGCCAGCCGTACACCAGCAGCGGGCACAGCACCGCCGAGACGCCGAACCCGGTCAGCACGTAGCGCAGGGGGCGGGCGGTGTCCTGGACGCCGCGCATCCAGCCGTTACCGGCCAGCGAGATCAAGATGGCCGGCGCCGCCAGGATCGCGATCCGCAGCCACTGCAGCGCGGCGGCCGCGATGTCGGGGGCGCCGGCGATCACCGAGACCAGCGGCACCGCGGCAGCCTGGACCGCCGCGACCACCAGCACACCGAGAGCGACGGCCAGCCAGCTGGCCTGCACCCCCTCCCCGACCGCCGCGGCACGGTCGCCGGCGCCGTGGAATCGGGCCGAGCGCGCGGTGGTGCCATAGGACAGGAAGGTCAGTTGGGAGCTGACCAGGGAGACCACCAGTCCGCCGACGGCCAGCCCGGCCAGGCTGACCGCGCCGAGCCGCCCTATGACGGCGGTGTCGAACAGTAGATAGAGCGGTTCGGCGGCCAGCACGCCCAACGCGGGCAGCGCCAGCGCGGCGATCCGGCGGACCAGAGACCCCCTGTGCGAGCTGTCCGGTGCCGGCCTATCCAAGAGCCGCGGTCAGCTCGGCCACCACATGCTGGACCGGCCCGACGGCCGAATAGCCGGCTGCGAGGGTGTGCCCTCCGCCGCCGAAGCCGGCGGCCACCGCCGACACGTCGACCGCCTTGGACCGCATCGACACCGACCAGCGCTGCGGCTCGATCTCCTTGAACACCGCGGCGACCCCGGCCTCGTGTGTGGTGCGCACGATGTCGACGATGGACTCGAGTTCCTCGGAACGGTTCCCAACCCAGTCCTGGTGGGTCACGACCGCGTAGACCAGCCCGCTGCCCCCGGCCACGGCCGGCAGCAGCCGGGCGGTGGCCAACACCCGCGACAACAGGGGCAGCCAGCCGAACGGATGCGTGTCGTGCAGTTGGCGACTCAGCGAGGCGTTGTCGACCCCGAGGTCGACCAGCCGGGCCGCCAACCGCAAGCCTGCCGCCGTCGCCCAGCGGAACGAGCCGGTGTCGATACTCAGGCCGGCGTAGAGGCAGCGAGCCACGTCGGTGTCGATGTCCTTGCCCCACGCGTCGAGCAACTCCGCGATCAGCATGGTCGTCGAGTCGGCCAGCGGGTCGACGAAATTGGCGGTCCCGAACCCAGTGTTGGACCTGTGATGGTCGATCACCAGGACGTTCGGACCCGCGGCGAGTTCGGCCAGCTCACCGAGCCGATTGAGGCTCGGCACGTCGACCGTCACCACCAGGTCGGCGTCCCGGCCCACCTGACCGGCCGAGACCACCAGTTCGCAGCCCGGCAGCCCGCTCAGCGACTCCGGCAGCGTGTCGGCGGCGGAGAAGCCGATCGTCACCCGGACGCCGTCGCGGAGTAGGACCAGGCCCAGCGCCAGCGCGGCGCCCACGGTGTCGGCATCGGGCTGGACGTGACACAGAATGGCCACCGACCGGGCGCGGGAGAGAATCCCGGCCGCTCCGGCGGCATCGGTTCGCCGGCCGGCCCGGTCGGTCTCAGCCGTCGGCGGAGTCGCTGCCATCGGAGTCCCGGTCGTGGGTCGCCGAATCGTCCTCCTCCGCCGTTCGGTACGGGTTCGCCTCCCCTGCCGGACTGGCGCCGGCCCGGATTCGCGCGACGTCGGCGTCGGCGGCACGAGCCCGGGCCAGCAACTCCTCCATCCGATGGGCGGCGTCGGGCACGGTATCGCGAACGAAGGCCAGCGTCGGGGTGAACCGCACCCCGGTCCCGGCGCCGACCTTGCTGCGCAGCACACCCTTGGCGCTCTCCAGCGCCGCCGCCACCCCGGCGTAGTCCGGCTCGACCTGCAGGTCCCGCCCCATCACCGTGTAGTAGAGCGTGGCGTCGTGCAGATCACCGGAGACCTTGGCGTCGGTGATGGTGACACCGGCCAGCCGCGGATCCTTGATCTCGAATTCGATCGCCGAGGCGACGATGGTGGAAATCCGCTTGGCCAGCCGTTTAGCCCGTGCTGGATCTGCCATGACGCGTCAGGTCCGCGCTTTCTCGACCAGCTCGTACGTCTCGATGACGTCACCCTCCTTGATGTCGGAGTAGGTGACGGTCAGACCGCACTCGTAACCCTCGCGGACCTCGGTGACGTCGTCCTTCTCCCGCCGCAGCGAGGAGATGGTGAGGTTCTCGGCGATGACCACGTTGTCCCGCAGCAACCGGGCCTTGGCGTTGCGCCGCATGATGCCCGACTGCACCAGGCAGCCCGCGATATTGCCCACCTTCGAGGACTTGAACAGCGCCCGGATCTCGGCCCGGCCGAGCTCCTTTTCCTCGTAGATCGGCTTGAGCATGCCCTTGAGGGCCTTCTCGATCTCGTCGATCGCCTGGTAGATCACCGAGTAGTAGCGCATCTCCACGCCCTCGCGGTTGGCCAGCTCGGTGGCCTTGCCCTCCGCGCGGACGTTGAACCCGATGATGATGGCGTCCGAGGCCGAAGCCAGGTTGACGTTGGTTTCGGTGATCCCACCGACACCGCGGTCGATGACCCGCAGTTCCACCTCGTCGTCGACCTGGATGCCCAAAAGGGCCTCCTCGAGCGCCTCGACCGTACCGGCGTTGTCGCCCTTGAGGATGAGGTTGAGCTGGCTGGTCTCCTTGAGTGCCGACTCCAGGTCCTCCAGGCTGATCCGCTTGCGCGCGCGGGCCGCCAGCGCGTTGCGCTTGCGCGCGCTGCGCCGGTCGGCGATCTGGCGGGCGATCCGGTCTTCGTCGACGACCAGGAAGTTGTCGCCGGCACCGGGCACCGAGGTGAAGCCGATGACCTGGACCGGACGCGAGGGCAGCGCCTCGGTGACGTCCTCGCCGTGCTCGTCGACCATCCGTCGCACGCGGCCATAGGCGTCGCCGGCCACCACCGAGTCGCCCACCCGCAGCGTGCCGCGCTGGATCAGCACGGTGGCCACCGGGCCGCGGCCGCGGTCCAGGTGCGCCTCGATGGCCACGCCCTGGGCTTCCATGTCGGGATTGGCCCGCAGGTCCAGCGACGCGTCGGCGGTCAGCAGCACGGCCTCTTCCAGCGCCTTGATGTTGGTGCCGGCCTTGGCCGAGATGTCGACGAACATGGTGTCGCCGCCGAAGTCCTCGGCGACCAGTCCGTACTCGGTGAGCTGGGCCCGGATCTTCTGCGGATCGGCGCCCTCCTTGTCGATCTTGTTGACCGCCACCACGATCGGGACATCGGCCGCCTGCGCGTGGTTGATCGCCTCCACCGTCTGGGGCATCACGCCGTCGTCGGCGGCCACCACCAGGATGGCGATATCGGTGGCCTTGGCGCCGCGGGCCCGCATGGCGGTGAACGCCT
>JAGQTQ010000102.1 GCA_020438905.1 Mycobacterium sp. | reverse complement strand
TCCACGCGCGCACGAGTAATCGACTTCGAAAAATGCAGGCCTCGCGCCGAGGGGGCGGGCCACTGCGTGCACGCACATTTCCGCCTGACATGTTACCTGGTCGGCGCTGATCGCCAGGTGGGCACCGGACTACAGTGACTGCCATGGAAGCGACCGGGGCGACGTCAGAGCGGGTTCCGGCCACGGCGGTCGCGGCCGATCACCCCGGAATCAACGAGCTGTTCGCGCTGCTCGCCTATGGCGAAGTCGCGGCCTTCTACCGCCTCACCGACGAGGCGCGGATGGCGCCGGACCTGCGCGGCCGGATCAACATGGCGCGGATGGCGGCCGCCGAGATGGGCCACTACGAGCTGTTGCGTTCGACGCTGGAGGGTCGCGGGGTCGATGTGACGACGGTGATGACCCGCTACGCGCCGGCCCTCGAGCAGTATCACCGGCTGACCACGCCGAGTACCTGGCTGGAGGCCCTGGTCAAGACCTATGTCGGCGACGCGATGGCGGCCGATCTGTACCTGGCGATCGCCGATTCGCTGCCCGTCGAAGTGGCCGACGTGGTTCGTGCGGTATTGGCCGACACCGGCCACTCGCAGTTCGTGCTGGCCGAGGTCCGCTCGGCGGTGAACTCCAGCGGACGCCAGCGCAGCCGACTGGCACTGTGGTCGCGGCGGCTGCTCGGTGAGGCGATCACCCAGGCGCAGTTCATTTTGGCCGATCGAGATGAGCTGGTGGACCTGGTGCTCGCCGGCGGCGGGCTGGGCCAGGTGACCGACTGGTTCGAGCGGCTACAGCGCACCCACGGCGAGCGGATGCACGAGCTCGGCTTGGCCTAGCGCCGAGACTCCGGGCACGCGGGCGGCGGGGGCGGCGCGGGGGTGTCCGACCCACCAACAGTTTTGCCCACCTCGCAGCGACTAAGGACACCCCCTGGGCGCCTTTTGTCGCGCGGAGGTGGGCAAAAATCATGGTGGTCTACAGGGTGTGACGGGTGCGGCCCCTGTGGCCAGACGGTCAGTGGTGCCCAGACGGTCAGCGGTTGCAGGTGGTGCTGGTCCCGAAGTCGGTCTGCCTGGCCACCGTCGCGCCGCCGGCGTCGGTGATCCAGCAGTTCAACTGGCTGCCGCCACTGTTGGCCGTCACATAGTTCACCGGCACGCCAGGAATCAGGCTCATGGTCCACGGCAGGGTGACGTTGTGCAGGGTCTGCAGGGTTCCGGTCTCGTCGGCGTAGACCACCGTGACCGGGTCGTCGGGGCGCTGGTTGCCGGCGACGGTGTAGACGATTTCGCGCAGGTCCTGCGGCGCGGCGCCGGTGGCGGCGTTGGTCTGCAGGCGGACCGGAACCTCCGGCTCGGGGCCCATGGTGACGGTGACGGCGCGTGGTGCGGCCTTCGGGGTCGCCGCCCCGATGGTGGCGACGACGGTCCGATGGGTGTCCGCGGTGCTGCCGGTGATCTCCGCGGCGATGGCCGCACCGCCCGCCTTGATCACGCACATGGTGGCCGCGACCGCGGAGGCCAGGCCCAACACGGCCATCGCCCGCCGTGGCCACCGAGGTGCCGGGCGTTGGTGGGTCTCGTCGCTCATCCGGTCAGTCTGGGGTCGCCGCGTTGTAGCCGGGAACCTGCCGCACGCAGGTGTTGTGATGCTGTAACCGCAGCTTGACGCGGTGTTTGTCAAACCGGTCCGATCACCCCGGGCGGCGTCCACTAGCCTGCTTGCAGACGGACGAGGAAAGGGGCCGCCGGTGGAGGTCAAGATCGGTATCTCGGACAGCCCGCGCGAGCTGGTGTTCAACAGCGACCAGACGCCCGAACAGGTCGAGCACCTGATCAAGGCGGCGCTGGCCAAGGGCGACGAGGACGTTCTGAGCCTGATCGACGACAAGGGCCGCCGCTTCCTGGTGCAGACCGCCAAGATCGCCTACATCGAGATCGGTGCGGCCGACGCCCGCCGGGTGGGCTTCGGCGTCGCGGGACCCTCCGCCTAGCGGCTCAGCCGCGGGTCAGCGGCACGTGGGACAGCCCGCCCCAGGCGAACTGCACGGTCCCCTCGACCGCGGCCTCCTTGGAGATCGGCCGGTCGGCGTCCAGCCAGTACCGGGCGCAGTCCACGCTGATGCCCACCAGGCCCACCGCGATCATCCGGGCGCGGTGCGCCTCCAGCCCGGAGTCGCGGCTGATCAGATCGAACACCGCATCGGTGCAGGCGTCGGTGGCAACCTTGACCTGGGCGGCGACTTGCGGCTCGGTGACGTTGTCGTTCTCGAAGATCAGCCGGTAGCCCTGGCTGTCGTCCTCGATGAAGTCGAAAAACGCCTGCACCGCGGCGTGCAGCCGCCGGCGGTTGTCGGTCGTGGTGCGCAGCGCCTGGCGAACCCCGGTCAACAGAATCTCGACATGCTGGGCGAGCACCGCCAGATACAGGTCGAGCTTGCTGGTGAAGTGCTGGTAGAGAACCGGCTTGCTGACCCCGGCGCGGTCGGCGATCTCGTCCATCCCGGCCGCGTGGTAACCCCGGTCGACGAAGACCTCACTGGCCGTCGCGAGCAACTGATCGCGACGCTCGCCGCGGGGCATCCGACCACTGCGGGCCCGCTTGCGGGGGGCTGCGTCGGTCAGGTTGCTCACCGGGACGACATTACTACTCGCCGCAGGTGGGAACCCGTTCGCGGCGGCGCCTACGTACGCTCACGTGCACGTTGTGCCATCCTGGTCCGGTGACCAATGAGTCGGGGCCACCGGGAGGTGGTGGCCGCGTGCCGGTGCTGCACAGCGAGTGGAACGAGCCGCTGCGCGCACTTCGCGACCCCATGGCCGGCGATAACGGCCGGCCCCGGTCCAACCGCGAAGACCGCGCGGGGGTGCGCAAACAGAGCTGGCTGGGCCGCTTTCTGGCCACCTACGGCTGGCGGGCGTACGCGCTACCGGTGCTGGTCGTGCTGACCGGCGTGGTGCTCTACCAGACCATCACCGGGACATCGGTGCCCGTCGCCGAGGACGACGAGGTCAAGGGCCCGCCGACCATCGGTTCGTCGGGAACCTCCATCATCGGGGCCCCGCCGCGCGGGCTGACCGAGTTCGACGCCAACCTGCCCACCGGAATCCTGCCCGCCGGCGGTCCGTTCACCGAGGCCGGCGAGAAGACCTGGCGCATCGTGCCGGGCACCACGACGAAAGTGGGGGAGGGCACCGCCAAGACGTTCACCTACACCGTCGAGATCGAAGACGGAGTGGACACCTCGTCATTCGGCGGGGACGAGGGATTCGCCCGAATGGTCAGCGGCACCCTGGACAACCCGAAGAGCTGGACGCACAACCCGCAGTTCGCCTTCGAGCGCATCGACGACCCGGAGGCCGAACCGGACTTCCGGGTGTCGCTGACCTCGCCGATGACGGTCCGCGAGGGCTGTGGCTACGAGATCGAGTTGGAGACCTCCTGCTACAACCCGATCTACGGACCGGACGCCGAGCCCCGGGTGTTCATCAACCTGGCCCGCTGGGTTCGCGGGGCCATGCCGTTCCAGGGCGATATCGGGTCCTACCGGCAGTACCTGATCAACCACGAGGTGGGCCACGCCATCGGCTACACCACCCACGAGCCGTGCGAACGCAACGGCGCGCTGGCCCCGATCATGATGCAACAGACCTTCTCCACCTCGGACAACGACGCCTCGAGGTTCGATCCGGACTCGGTCAAGCCGGACGGTAAGACTTGCCGGTTCAACCCCTGGCCCTACCCGATCGCCTGAGAACGTCATGCCGCTGCCGCCGCTGGTAGCCCCCGCGGCGGAACTGACCCCCGCCGAGGTCGCTCGCTACAGCCGGCATCTGGTCTTGGCCGACTTCGGCGAATCAGGGCAGAAGCGGCTCAAGAACGCCCGCGTGCTGGTGATCGGCGCCGGCGGGCTGGGCTCGCCCATCCTGCTCTACCTGGCCGCCGCCGGTGTCGGCACGCTGGGCATCGTCGATTTCGACACCGTCGAGGAATCCAACCTGCAGCGCCAGATCATCCACGGCTGCTCCGACGTCGGCCGGTCCAAGGCCCGCAGCGCACGGGAGTCCATCGCGGCGCTCAACCCGCTGGTCACGGTTGACCTCCACGATCTGCGGCTGGCCCCGGACAACGCCGTCGAACTGTTCGGCCGCTATGACCTCATCATCGACGGCACCGACAACTTCGCCACCCGGTACCTCATCAACGACGCCGCCGTGCTGGCCCGCAAGCCCTACGTCTGGGGCGCGGTCCAGGGCTTCGAAGGCCAGGTGTCGGTGTTCTGGGAACACGCCCCGGACGGACCGGATGGCCGGCGGCGAGCGCTGAACTACCGCGACCTGCACCCGGAAGCACCGCCGGAACCGGTGCCCTCCTGCGCCGAGGGCGGCGTGCTGGGCCTCACCTGCGCCGCGGTCGCCTCCGTAATGGGCACCGAGGCCGTCAAGCTCATCACCGGAATCGGCGAGTCACTGCTGGGCCGGCTGCTGATCTACGACGCGCTGGCGATGTCCCACCACACCCTCGATCTCCGCAAGGATCCGGCGGCCCCGCCGATCACCGCCCTGGTGGAGCACCCGGAAATCTGCGCTATCGACGAGGCCGTCACCCCCGGGCAGCTGCGCGACATGCTCGACGCGGGAGAGCAGGTCATCCTGATCGACGTGCGCGAACCGGGGGAGTGGGCGGCCGGTCATATCGACGGTGCGGTCCTGGTTCCGCTGCCGGCCATCGAATCCGGTGCGGGATTGAGCCGGCTTCCGCGGGATCGAATCCCGGTGCTGTACTGCAAGACCGGGGCACGGTCAGCAGCAGCGCTGGCCGTCGTTCGGAGTGCCGGGTTCGCCGACGCGGTGCACCTGCGGGGCGGGATCGTGGCCTGGGCCACCCAATTCGAACCCGACATGGGCGTCCACTGACGCCGTCTTGACCCTGGCACGCCTTACCCTGGCCATGTGATCGACGAACGACCGCCGGAGCACGTGATGGCGGCCTTCGGTCAAAAGGGCGGGGTGCCCGAGCCCCTGGGCGAGGGTTGGGAGGGCGGCTGGCGCTGCGGTGAGATCGTGTTGTCGCTGGTCGCCGACCACGCCCGCGCCGCCTGGTCGGCCAAGGTCCGCGAGACGCTGTTCGTCGACGGGCTGCGGCTGGCCCGCCCGGTGCGCTCGACCGACGGACGCTATGTGGTCTCGGGCTGGCGCGCGGACACTTTCGTCTCCGGCGAGCCCGAGCCCCGCCACGACGAGGTGATCTCCGCCGGCGTCCGACTGCACGAGGCCACCGCCAAACTGGAACGTCCGCGCTTTCTGACCCAGGGCC
>JAGQTQ010000101.1:3220-16355 GCA_020438905.1 Mycobacterium sp. | reverse complement strand
AGCATCGAGGAGTTCTTCGACCGGTCTCGGGCGCAGAGCAATCCGTCCACCTTCCTGACCCGTTTGAAGGTCGGGGAGAAGCTGGTCGACGCCAAAGCCGTTGCCACGCTGTACCGCAGCCACATCTCCGGCGGGGCGATCGCGCTGCTGGTGCTTGCGGTGCTGTTCGCGGTGGTCGCGGCCCTGTGGGTCTCACACGCCGACACCGTGGTGATCGACTGGCTGTCCACCTACTGGAACCGCATCACCCTGTGGGTGCAGAGCTGGCTGACCTAGCGTGAAATCGCGTCGGCGCAGGGTTCTATCGCTGGCCGCGGTGATCGTCGCGCTGGCGGTCGGCTTCGTGCTGGGCGCCCGGATGAACTCCGGTCCGATGCTCTCGGTTCTCCGCAGCGACAAGGGAGATCTGCAGCAGCGGGTCGATGACCTCGCGCAGGAGAACAAGGCTCTCGGCGAGAGGCTTTCCGCGGCTGACGATTTCGACGCCGCGATGTCGGATCGGATGATCCGGGGCGCGCTCGCCGAAAAATCGGTGGTGGTTTTCCGCACCCCCGACGCCCAGGACGGCGACGTCGACGGTGTGGTTCGTCTGATCGGGCAGGCGGGTGGTTCGGTGACCGGCACCATGGGCCTCACCCAGGACTTCGTCGACGGCAATTCCGGCGAGAAGCTGCGCTCGGTGGTCAATTCGCCGATCGTCCCGCCCGGGACGCAACTCAACGCCGACCTCGTCGACGAGGGCGCGCAGGCCGGGGACTTACTCGGCCTCGCCCTGCTGATCAACCCCGATCCGGCCGCCGCGCCGGTCGATGACATAGCGCGTGACACCGTGCTCGCGTCGCTGCGCGACACGGGTTTCCTCACCTATGGGGATCTGCCGGGCGCCGCGAACACCGCCGTCGTCGTCACCGGCGGTGCGCTGGGCGAGGACGCCGGCAACCAGGGCGCCACGGTCGCCCGCTTCGCAGCGGGTCTGGCACCGCACGGCGCGGGCACTGTTCTGGCGGGTAGGGCCGGATCGGCCAGTGGGGTGTCGGCGGTGGCGTTGGCCCGTGCCGACGCGGGCATGTCGGCTCTGATGAGCACCGTGGACGACGTCGATGCCGAATCGGGCCGGATCACCACGGTGCTGGCGCTGCAATCCATGATCGGCGGCGGCGCGCCCGGTCAGTACGGGGTCGGCGCGGGCGCGGCGTCGGTGACCGTCCGGAGCTAGGCGCGCCCGAAGCGGGCACCGGCGGAAACGCGTCGCGGTGTGTCAGCGCCGCGCCGTCGGGGTCGGTGTTAGGGTGAGTTTCCGTGGGTCGGCAGGCCCCAACCGGGTTCTTCCGGGCGGCGAGCCCTCGTGGCGGCGTCGTTTCGGGCCGGCCCGGTAAAAACAAAGCCCTGCGCCGTCGTCACGGAGGTCGCTCTTGCCCGCATTGCGCAAGCACTCCCAGGCCGCGACCAAGCATCTTTTCGTCACTGGTGGCGTGGTCTCATCCCTAGGCAAGGGTCTGACCGCCAGCAGCCTCGGCCAGTTGCTGATTTCCCGCGGCCTGCAGGTCACCATGCAGAAGCTCGACCCCTACCTCAACGTGGACCCGGGGACTATGAACCCGTTCCAGCACGGGGAGGTGTTCGTCACCGAGGACGGCGCCGAGACCGACCTCGACGTCGGCCACTACGAGAGGTTTCTGGACCGCAACCTGTCCGGGTCGGCGAATGTGACCACCGGGCAGGTGTATTCGACCGTCATCGCCAAGGAGCGGCGTGGCGAGTACCTCGGCGACACCGTCCAGGTGATCCCGCACATCACCGACGAGATCAAGAGCCGGATCCTGGCGATGGCGCAACCGGGTCCCGGAGGCAAACGGCCGGATGTGGTCATCACCGAGATCGGTGGGACCGTCGGCGATATCGAGTCCCAGCCCTTCCTGGAGGCCGCCCGCCAGGTTCGGCACGAGGTGGGCCGGGAGAACTGCTTCTTCCTGCACGTCTCGCTGGTGCCGTTCCTGGCGCCGTCGGGAGAGCTGAAGACCAAGCCGACCCAGCACTCGGTGGCCGCCCTGCGCAGTATCGGCATCACCCCGGACGCACTGATCCTGCGCTGTGACCGGGACGTGCCGGAAGCGCTGAAGGAAAAGATCGCGCTGATGTGCGACGTCGATGTCGACGGTGTCATCTCCACCCCGGACGCCCCGTCCATCTACGACATCCCCAAGGTGTTGCACCGCGAGGAACTCGACGCCTACGTGGTTCGCCGGCTCAACCTTCCGTTCCGCGATGTCGACTGGACGGTCTGGGACGATCTGCTGCGCCGGGTGCACGATCCGCACGAGACGGTCCGGATCGCTCTGGTGGGCAAATACATCGACCTCTCCGACGCCTACCTCTCGGTCGCGGAGGCCCTGCGCGCCGGCGGGTTCGCCCATCGCGCCCGGGTTGAGATGCGCTGGGTGGCCTCCGACGACTGCGAGACCGACGCGGGTGCGGCCGCCGCACTCGGCGACGTCGACGGGGTGCTGGTTCCCGGCGGCTTCGGGATCCGCGGGATCGACGGAAAGATCGGCGCCATCCGCTATGCCCGCCATCGGGGTCTGCCGCTGCTCGGCCTGTGCCTGGGCCTTCAGTGCATCGTCATCGAGGCGGCCCGATCGGTGGGCCTGACGGAAGCCAACTCCGCCGAATTCGACCCCGCGACAACCGATCCGGTGATCTCGACGATGGCCGACCAGCTCGACGCGGTGGCCGGGGAAGCGGATCTGGGCGGAACCATGAGACTCGGCGCCTATCCTGCGGTGCTCGAAGAGGGCTCTGTTGTGGCAAGGGCTTATCAGTCCACCAAGGTCTCCGAGCGTCACCGCCACCGCTACGAGGTCAACAACGCCTACCGGGACCGGATCGCCCAGAGCGGTCTGAAGTTCTCCGGCACCTCGCCGGACGGGCATCTGGTGGAGTTCGTGGAGTACCCCGACGACGTGCATCCCTTCCTGGTCGGCACGCAGGCGCACCCCGAACTCAAGAGCCGTCCGACCCGTCCGCATCCGCTGTTCGTGGCCTTCGTCGGGGCGGCGATCGACTACAAAGCGGCCGAGCGTCTTCCGGTGGAGATCCCCGAGCAGTACCCGAACGGCAGGGCACACGCCGAGGCAGGCAGGGACGACTCCGGTGGGGACGACGCCGGCCAGTCCGGTGCCGCTGCGGCCCTGACCGATCGCGTTCGAGGCTGACCCCGCCGGTGGCCGACCACGACTTCGAGACCGTTTCGACCGAAACCGTCTACAGCGGAACGATCGTCGCCCTGCGCGCCGACGAGGTGCGGATGCCCGGCGGCGGCACCGCGATCCGGGAAGTGGTCGAGCACTACGGCGCTGTCGCCGTCGCGGCGGTCGACGACGAGGAACAGCTGGCCATGGTGTATCAGTACCGGCATGCGCTGGGGCGGCGGCTCTGGGAACTGCCCGCGGGTCTGCTCGACGAGGCGGGGGAGGATCCCGTAGACGCCGCCGGCCGCGAGCTGCGGGAGGAGACCGGCCTGGTGGCCGAGGACTGGGAGGTGCTGGTCGACGTCGCTTCCTCGCCGGGGTTCTGCGACGAGGCGGTGCGGGTCTACCTGGCACGCGGTTTGCGCCACGTCGGCCGGCCCGAGGCCGACCACGAGGAGGCCGACCTGACCGTGCATTGGCACGGACTGCGGGCGGCCGTCGACCGGGTGCTGGCCGGGGAGATCGTCAATTCGACCGCCGCGGCGGGGGTGCTTGCCGCCCACGCGGTGATCGTCGACGGCAAGCCCACCCGGCCCGTGGACGCGCCCTGGCCGGATCGGCCCTCGGCGCTGGCGGTGCGCAAGGGGCACCGGTGACGACGTTCGCCGCGGCGCTGGACGGCCAGGTCCAGGGCTACCTCGATCACCTCACCATCGAGCGTGGGGTGGCCGCCAACACCATCAGCTCCTACCGACGCGACCTCAGGCGGTACGTCGAGCATCTGTCCCTTCGCGGCGTCGGCGACCTGCGTGACGTCACCGAGGTTGATGTGAGCGACTTCCTGGTATCGCTGCGGCGCGGGGATCCCGATACGGGGGCCGCCGCCCTGTCGGCGGTGTCGGCGGCGCGGGCGTTGATCGCGGTGCGCGGGCTGCACCGCTTCGCCGCCGCCGAGGGGATCATCGACCTTGACGTTGCACGCGCCGTCAAACCCCCGACACCGAGCCGCCGTCTGCCCAAGAGCCTGACCCTCGACGACGTGTTGGCGCTGCTCGAGGGCGCCGGCGGCGACGCGCCCACAGACGGGCCGCTGACGCTGCGCAACCGGGCGCTTCTGGAGCTGTTGTACTCGACGGGGGCGCGTATTTCCGAGGCGGTGGGCCTGGACGTCGACGATATCGACACCGAGGCCCGCTCCGTACTGCTGCGCGGCAAGGGCGGCAAGCAGCGGCTGGTTCCGGTGGGACGCCCCGCCATCGCCGCGCTGGACGCCTACCTGGTTAGGGGCCGTCCGGATCTCGCCCGCCGTGGCCGCGGCGTCCCGGCGATGTTCCTCAACGCCCGTGGTGGTCGACTGTCGCGGCAGAGTGCCTGGCAGGTGCTCCACGACGCCGCCGAGCGGGCCGGGATCACCGCGGCGGTATCGCCGCACACGTTGAGGCACTCCTTTGCCACCCACCTGCTCGACGGCGGCGCCGACGTGCGGGTCGTCCAGGAACTGCTCGGACACGCCTCGGTGACCACCACCCAGATCTACACCCTGGTCACGGTCAACGCCCTCCGCGAGGTGTGGGCCGGCGCGCACCCGAGGGCCTGAGCTTCAGGCCGGGTAACTCGACTTCAGCACCGGGTCTGGCGGCGCGGTGTTGAAGTCGGCTTCGCGCTGCGTCCACCGAGTGACGGCGACGGACGGGCCACGGATAGACTTTGCGCCGATGTTCGCCACGCCGCCGTTTCGCCCCGTCCGGGGCATTGCCGCCGGAGTAGCGGCGTGACCGACGAGCACCAAGCGCAAGTCGGTCCCACCGGCCGCCCACTCCGGGATATTCCTGAACCCAAGCCGCTGGACGGTCACGGGCCCGCTGTGGTCATCTCGATGTGCAACCAGAAGGGCGGGGTCGGCAAGACCACCTCCACCATCAACCTGGGGGCGGCGCTGGCCGAGTATGGCCGCCGGGTGTTGCTGGTGGACCTCGATCCCCAGGGCGCGCTCTCGGCTGGCCTCGGCGTGCCGCACTACGAGCTGGCCAACACCGTGCACAACCTTATGGTCGAGCCGCGGGTAGGAATCGACGACGTGCTGATCCATACCCGGGTGGAGGGCCTGGATCTGGTTCCCAGCAATATCGACCTGTCCGCCGCGGAGATCCAACTGGTCAACGAGGTCGGCCGTGAGCAGACCCTGGGCAGAGCGCTGCGGCCCGTGCTCGACTGCTACGACTATGTGCTGATCGACTGCCAGCCCTCGCTTGGTCTGCTCACCGTCAATGCGCTGGCATGCTCGGACGGGGTGGTCATCCCCACCGAATGCGAGTTCTTCTCGCTGCGCGGTCTGGCGCTGCTCACCGACACCGTGGACAAGGTGCGTGACCGGCTCAACCCCAGGCTGACCATCAGCGGCATCCTGGTCACCCGCTACGACAGCCGCACCGTCAACGCCCGCGAGGTGATGGCCCGGGTGATCGAGCGCTTCGGTGATCTGGTGTTCGACACGGTCATCAACCGCACCGTCCGCTTCCCGGAGACCAGCGTCGCCGGGGAGCCGATCACCACCTGGGCGCCGAAATCCGGCGGCGCGCTGGCCTACCGCACACTGGCCCGTGAGGTCATCGACCGCTTCGGCAAGTGAGCAGGGAGGCGCCGCCCGAGAAGGGCTTCAGGGTCCGGCTGACCAACTTCGAGGGTCCGTTCGACCTGCTGCTGCAGCTGATCTTCGCGCACCGGCTCGATGTCACCGAGGTCGCTCTGCACCAGGTGACCGACGATTTCATCGCCTACACCCGGCAGATCGGCGCCCAACTGGAACTCGACGAGACCACCACGTTCCTGGTGATCGCCGCCACCCTGCTGGACCTCAAGGCCGCCCGCCTGCTGCCGGCCGGTGAGGTGGAGGACGCCGAGGATCTCGCCCTGCTGGAGGTGCGCGACCTGCTGTTCGCCCGCCTTTTGCAGTACCGCGCGTTCAAGCACGTCGCCGAGATGTTCGCCGAGTTGGAGGCGGCCGCCCTGCGCAGCTACCCCCGCGCGGTGGCGTTGGAGGAGCGGTTCGCCGAATTGCTGCCCGAAGTGATGATCGGAGTCGACGCGCACCGATTCGCCGAGATCGCCGCCGCGGTGTTCACCCCAAGGCCCGTTCCGACGGTGGGCACCGATCACCTGCATGCCGCCCGGGTGTCGGTGCCGGAGCAGGCTGAACGATTGCTGGAGGTGCTGGAGCGCCGCGGCTTGGGCCACTGGTCGTCGTTCTCCGATCTGGTGGCCGACTGCTCGGAGCCAATCCTGATCGTCGGGCGGTTCCTGGCTTTGCTCGAGCTGTACCGGGCCCGGGCGGTAGCATTCGAGCAGTCAGAACCGCTTGGTGTGCTTCAGGTTTCGTGGACCGGGAACCGCATGGTGAATGAAGATCTGGTGAGGGCCGAGTGGGAAGAGCAGGACCAACCGTGACCGACGAGATCGTTTCCGCGCCCGAGGTTTCCGAACCTGAGGTCTCCGATCTCGACGACGGGGAGCTGACCGGGGTGCTGGAGGCCTTGCTCTTGGTGGTCGACTCGCCGGTGACCCCCGAGGCGCTGGCGTCGGCGACCGGGCAGCCGATGAACCGGGTCGCCGAGACGCTGCGGCGGATGGCCGCGGAGCTGGCCGACCGTGACAGCGGGATCGACCTGCGCGAGACCGGCGGCGGCTGGCGGATGTACACCCGGGCCCGGTTCGCCCCCTATGTCGAGCGGCTCCTGCTCGACGGCGCGCGCTCCAAGCTGACCCGGGCGGCGTTGGAAACGCTCGCGGTGGTGGCCTACCGGCAGCCGGTGACGCGGGCGCGGGTCAGTGCGGTTCGCGGCGTGAACGTCGATGCGGTGATCCGGACCCTGGTGGCGCGCGGATTGATCACCGAGGCCGGCGCCGATCCGGACAGCGGTGCCACCACTTTCGCCACCACCGAGTTGTTCCTCGAGCGGCTCGGCCTGCCATCGCTGGCCGACCTCCCCGACATCGCGCCGTTGCTGCCCGACGTCGATGTGATCGACGACCTGAGCGAGACCCTCGACAGTGAGCCCCGGTTCGTCAAGCTCGCCGCCTCTAACCAGCCGGAAAAGGCCGTCATGATCAATGTGGACACCGATGTCTGAGACCGTACTGCCCGGCCACGGGTCCGACGAGGAGCGCGTCCGGCTGCAGAAGGTGCTGTCCCAGGCCGGAATCGCCTCCCGGCGGGTGGCGGAGCGGATGATCATCGACGGCCGGGTCGAGGTCGACGGCGCGGTGGTGACCGAACTGGGCACCCGTGTCGATCCGCGGACCGCGGACATCCGGGTCGACGGGACTCGGGTGGTTCTCGACGACTCCATGGTGTACCTGGCGGTGAACAAACCGCGCGGGATGCACTCGACCATGTCCGACGACCGCGGCCGTCCCTGCATCGGGGATCTGGTCGAACATCGGGTGCGGGGCAACAAGAAGCTCTTCCACGTCGGCCGGCTGGACGCGGACACCGAGGGACTGCTTCTGCTCACCAACGACGGCGAACTGGCGCACCGGTTGATGCATCCGTCGTTCGAGGTGCCTAAGACCTATCTGGCCACCGTCGCCGGGACGGTCCCGCGAGGTCTGGGCAAGACGCTGCGGGCCGGCATCGAATTGGAGGACGGTCCGGTCAGGCTCGACGATTTTGCCGTGGTGGACGCCGTTCCCGGCAAGACTCTGGTGCGGGTGACCCTGCACGAGGGCCGTAAGCGGATTGTCCGCAGATTGCTGGCGGCGGTCGGTTTTCCGGTGCAGGCCCTGGTGCGCACCGATATCGGATCGGTGGTGCTGGGGGATCAGCGGCCGGGCAGTATTCGGGCACTGACCCGAAAAGAAGTCGGCGAACTGTATCGGGCGGTGGGTCTGTGAGTGGTGTGGTGATCGCTATCGACGGTCCGGCGGGAACCGGGAAGTCCTCGGTGTCAAGAGGTTTGGCCACTGAGCTCGGGGCGCGCTACCTGGATACCGGTGCGATGTACCGGATCGCGACGTTGGCGATGCTGCGCGCCGGGGTGGATCTCGATGACCCGGAGTCCATCGCCTCGGCTGCCGAGGTGCCGATGTCGGTGGGTTTCGATCCGGAGGTGGAGTGCGTCCATCTCGACGGCGAGGACGTCTCGGTGGCGATCCGTGGCGATGAAGTGACCCGTTCGGTATCGGCGGTTGCGGCGGTGCCCGCGGTGCGTGCGCACATGGTGCGTCTCCAACGTGAGTTGGCCTCGGGGGTCGGCAGCGTAGTGGTCGAGGGACGCGACATCGGCACCGTGGTGCTGCCGGAGGCGGACGTGAAGATCTTCCTCACGGCATCGGCCGAGACCCGGGCCCGCCGCCGCAACGACCAGAACGTCGGGGCGGGACTCCCCGACGACTATGAGACGGTGTTGGCCGATGTGCGTCGGCGGGATCACCTGGATTCCACCCGGGCGGTGTCACCGTTGCGACCGGCTGAAGATGCCCTGGTCGTCGACACCAGCGATATGACCCAGAGCGAGGTCATCGACCATTTGCGGAATCTGGTTGACCGGCGGACGGGGGCGGTGCGATGAGCGACGGCGAAACATGGTCCGACGAGAGCGATTGGGAGATCGCCGAGGGCCAGCTAATCGAGGAGGCCGAGGAGATGGCCGCGCCGCCACCGGTGCTGGCCGTAGTCGGGCGTCCTAATGTGGGCAAGTCGACTCTGGTCAACCGGATTCTTGGGCGGCGGGAGGCGGTGGTGCAGGATCTGCCCGGCGTGACCCGGGACCGGGTGTCCTACGACGCGCTGTGGAGCGGGCGGCGCTTCGTGGTGCAGGACACCGGCGGCTGGGAACCCGACGCCAAGGGCCTGCAGCAGTTGGTCGCCGATCAGGCTGCGGTGGCCATGCAGACCGCCGACGCCGTGGTCCTGGTGGTCGATGCCGTCGTCGGCGCCACCGCCGGGGACGAGGCGGCCGCGAGGATTCTGCGCCGCTCCGGCAAGCCGGTGTTCCTGGCCGCCAACAAGGTCGACAACGAGAAGGGCGAGGCGGAGGCCGCGGCGCTGTGGTCGCTGGGGCTTGGCGAGCCGCATCCGATCAGTGCGATGCACGGCCGGGGCGTGGCCGATCTGCTCGACCGGGTGATCGCGGAGTTGCCCACGGTGTCGGAGTCGGCCCGCTCGGGTGGGGGACCGCGCCGGGTTGCGCTGGTCGGAAAGCCCAACGTCGGAAAGAGCTCGCTGCTGAACCGGCTGGCCGGCGCGGAGCGGTCGGTGGTGCATGACGTCGCCGGCACCACCGTGGACCCGGTGGACTCGCTGATCGAACTCGACGGGCGAATCTGGCGTTTCGTCGACACCGCCGGTCTGCGCCGCAAGGTGGGACAGGCCAGCGGCCACGAGTTCTACGCATCGGTGCGCACGCACAGCGCCATCGACGCGGCCGAGGTGGTGATCGTCTTGGTCGACGCCTCCCAACCGTTGACCGAACAGGACCAGCGGGTGTTGTCGATGGTGATCGAAGCGGGCCGCGCGCTGGTGTTGGCGTTCAACAAGTGGGATCTGGTGGACGAGGACCGGCGTTACCTGCTGGACCGTGAGATCGACCTGCAGTTGGCGCAGTTGCAGTGGGCGCCGCGGGTCAACATCTCTGCCAAGACCGGCCGCGCGGTGCAGAAGCTGGTGCCCGCCATGGAAACCGCGCTGGACTCCTGGGATGCCCGGATCTCCACCGGTCAGCTGAACACCTGGCTCAAGGAGGTCGTCGCCGCCACGCCGCCACCGGTCCGCGGCGGCAAGCAGCCGCGAATCCTGTTCGCCACCCAGGCGACCGCCCGTCCGCCCACTTTCGTGCTGTTCACCACCGGCTTCCTGGAGGCCGGATACCGGCGCTTCCTCGAGCGCAAGCTGAGGGAGACCTTCGGGTTCGAGGGCTCGCCGATCAGGATCAACGTCCGGGTCCGGGAGAAGCGCAAAGCCAAGCCGCGCTAGCTGTTTCGCGGCAGCATCCGCTCGGGGTGGTGATAGGTGTTGGTTCCGCCGCGCAGGGGAAGCTGCGGCGGGGGCAGCCATTCGGTGCTGCCGTCCTTGAGCTTTCGGGTTCGCCATCCGTCCTGCTTGATGAGCCGATGGTGCAGCTTGCAGACGAAGGTCAGGTTGTCGATGTTCGTCAGGCCGCCCGCACTCCACTCGTCGACATGGTGGACTTCGGTCAGGTACCCGGGACGGTCACATCCCGGCGCAGTGCACCCGCGGTCCTTGTTGTGCAGAACTATTCGCTGGTCAGCGGAGGCGATACGCTTGGCGCGCCCAAGATAGATGGGGCGTTGGGAATGGCTTTCGAAAACGCACAGATAGTGCCAGGAGTGGCTGGCCAACCGGATCACGTCCCGCATGGGCACCAACGTGCCGCTCGCAGTGACCGCGTGACCCTCTCCGGTCTGCAGTTGCTCCAGTGTCGCGCTGACGATGACAGTCACGGGTAAGCCGTTGTGCCTACCGAGTTTCGGATCTCCGAGTTGCCCACGGATTAGAGCGCTGAGCGCGTCATGCTGACGTTGGGCGTGGCTCCGCATGTCGCCGTCGATGACATCCTGGGTCGGTTCTCCGGTGACGGTGGGGCTCTGGTCGGCGGGATTGCACATGCCCGGTGCGGCGAACTTTGCGAGCCAGGCGTCGATCTCAGCCCTGAGTTGCGGCGTCGCGACGAGCCGTCCGACACTCATCCCGTCGGGGCGTTGTCGTCCGCACCAAGCGAACCCACGTTGCCGTTCCCGTTCTTCGTCGCTGAATTTGCCGTCCGGATTCAGGTGCAGCGCCAGTCTGTCGGCGACCTTCTCGAGTTGGTCGGGACGCAGTTCGAGGGCTTTCTCGTTGAGAAACGCTTCGGCATCGGTCGCAGCGGCCGGGGGCAGATGGTCCGGGAGGTCCCTGAGGAACTTCTGAATCGTCCGGAGATGCTCGGGGTCGAGCTGGCCGGCCTCCCAGGCCTTCGCGGTTGCCGGCAACTGTGGGGGCAGCGTCTGGCCCGTCAGCGTTGTTCGCGGGCTCAACTGCCGTGCGTCGCGGAGCCGGCGCCGCGACTCGGCGAGGCTCAGGCGCAGGATGTCGGCGACGACCTTCGGCAGGATCGCGCCGATATCACCGTCGTCGTTGCGATCCAGGGAGCCGATGATGGAGTGCGATGAGGCACGTTGGCGTCGAGCTGCGACCTCCAGACGGTCGAGCGCCTCAAGACGCTCTCTGGCCGGGAGGGTGTCCCAGTTCAGTGCGCCGACGGTTTGGACAGCGGCATCGAGAGCGGCGAAAGCCTCGGCAACCGTATTCGAAAGCATGTTCGAATCATAGGTCTGCCGACCGACAAGAATCGACAGTCAGTCGAGCCATGCCCGGTTGCCGTAGGAATCCAGGTGCACCACCTGCTCCACGGGTTTGCGGGTGGTCGGCCCGTACCGGCCCCGGGGCCAGCCCATCGGGACCACGCACACTGGGGTGACCGACAGCGGCAGGCCGAGGATCTTGCGCGCCGAGGTGACACTCCACAGCGGCAGAGTGATCAGCGATGCGCCCAATCCCATGGCCCGGGCGGCCAGCAGGAGGTTCTGAACACTCGGGTAGATCGAGCCGAAGAACGATGACTCGCCGACGAACGGCGACGGCAGGTAGGGGAGTCGCATCCCTCCGCGCAGGCAGGGGACGACCAGCACCGGAATCTCGGTGAAGTGATCGACTTGCCACTGCACCGCCCGGAGGATCTTCGTCATGGACTCATCGCCCTTGGCGACGTGCTTGCCGACGCCGCCGTAGAGGGCCCAGGCCTGTCGGTACCGCTTGGCCAGTTCGCTCTTGACGTGCTGGTCCTTGATGACCAGGAACTCCCAATTCTGGCCGTTGGACCCGGTGGGCGCGCGCAGGGCGAGTTCGATGCATTTCAGGACCACGGCGTCGTCGACCGGATCCGGCAGCACCCGCCGTACCGCCCGCTGGGTCATCATGGCTTCCAGTAGTGGCATGTCCAGTCGTGCCATCGCCTCGTCGGCTGCCGGTATCGGGTTCGGAGTAGTGGCCATACCTCCCGAGCCTACGGGCGCCGTTTAGGGTTCCGAAGGTGTCCGTTGCCGACATGATCGTCATCGTCCTCGCCGCGCTGGGGGCCGGAGCGATCAATTCTCTCGTGGGGTCAGGAACCCTGATCACCTTTCCGACCCTGATCGCTCTCGGCTTTCCGCCGGTGACGGCGACGATGTCCAACGCGATCGGACTGGTAGCCGGCGGAGTGTCCGGCACGTGGGGATACCGCGCCGAGCTCGCCGGGCAGTGGCGGCGGTTGCGCTGGCAGATTCCGGCGTCGCTCATCGGTGCGGCCATCGGCGCGTTCCTGCTGCTGCACCTACCGGAGCGGGTGTTCATTCAGATCGTCCCGGTGCTGCTGGTTCTGGCGCTGCTCCTGGTGATCGTGGGTCCGCGGATCCAGGCGTACGCGCGGCGACGGGCCGAGGCGGCGGGACGTTCGGCCGAGCACGTTTCGCCCGCTCGGATGACCGCGTTGGTGCTGGGGACGTTCGTGGTCGGCGTATACGGCGGCTACTTCACCGCCGCGCAGGGCATCCTGCTGATCGGCGTAATGGGCGCGCTGCTGCCCGAGGACGTGCAGCGGATGAACGCGGCGAAGAATCTGTTGTCGCTGCTGGTCAACATCGTCGCTGCGGTGGGGTACACCCTCGTCGCATTCGATCGGGTGAGTTGGTCGGCGGCCGGACTGATCGCGATCGGCTCCCTCGTCGGCGGCTGGCTCGGTTCCCACTACGGGCGGCGGCTGTCGCCGACAGCGTTGCGTGTGGTGATCGTGGCCGTCGGGCTGATCGGGTTGTATCGGCTGCTCAGCGTGTGACCGGTGTGCCCGAATTCGGCAAGGCTCAGCGCTGAGGTAGGCTTCCGTTCTGCTGCCGGCGATCCCGGCAGCGCCGCG
>JAGQTQ010000101.1:2456-3178 GCA_020438905.1 Mycobacterium sp. | reverse complement strand
GTCGCAGGTTCAAATCCTGTCAGCCCGACCAAAAAACCGGCTCTGAACAGCGGTTTTACGTTCGCTGTTCGCTGTCGATTCGGTGGTCCAGGTCGGTGTTGGGACCAATCCGGGTCCCAAGGGCCCGCTGGGACGGTCTGGAACAGGGGCTCTTGCGGCAATCCGCGCACGTTGTGCCCGCCAGTGCACGTTAAATGCGACTGTGCACGCGCCGTAACTCTCCCAGAATCCAGGGTCACTTGACCGCTGGTCAAGTGGACTCCGTGCCGCTGAAACAAGGTGGGCGTGGGGGACACTGTCGTGTCGCATCGTGATTGCACCTACCCGACGAGGAGAAGGCCGAGGCGCTGCTGCGGGAACGGTCACTGCTGTATGTCGCCAGCAGCCGGGCGCGGGATGCGCTGGTGGTGACGTGGAGCGGGACTCGGACGGATGTATTGGGGGAGTAGGGGGATGTCATCAGTCCGGACCGACAGTGTCCCGTGGAGTGGTGGACTTCGGATCGGCGTTGGTTGACGCGTAGTGATCAGCGAGTCGGTTTGAATGCTAGGCGATTTGGCGTTGTTCGGCCACTGGTTTTGCGGCGGATTCTTTGGCGGCGATGACTTTGCGGAGTTCGGCCATGGAGACCTCCGAGAGGTAGCGGCGGGTGACTTGCCATTCGTCGTGGGCTTCGATGACCACGGCGGTGGCCAGACGCAGGAACGCCGCCGGGTTGGGGA
>JAGQTQ010000101.1:0-2437 GCA_020438905.1 Mycobacterium sp. | reverse complement strand
CGGCTCTGCGCTTGATTTCTTTGTTCAACCGCTCGATTATCCGGCCCTCGGGGGTAGCGCTACCCGGCGTGCTGGTTGGGCGTTATCGGTTGAGGCGCTGGAGATGGTCAGTGAGGGCGTGGCCAACGCGTTCGTGGCGGGCGGCGTCGTCGTTCCAGCCGCGGCGTTCGGCGTCGGATTTGAGGGCGGTTACGTCGGTGAGCTGGTGGGTCAGGGCGTCGCGGAATTCGGGCGCGGTGATGTAGTTGTCGCAGGTTTCGCAGATGTTGGCGTAGGGGCAGGCGCCGGCTGCTGGGTGGCGGGCGCAGTAGCCGTGGGCGACGCGGGTTTTGATCATTTCGCTGTGCAGCCAGCTGACCTTGTCGGGCAGGATCGGCTTGCCTGCCGGGGTGAGAGTGAACTGGCGGCGCATCTTGCCCATCGCTTCGTCGTAGGCGCCTCGCAGGGTCGGTGAGGCGAGGGTGGCGTAGCGGATGGTCATCTGCGGTGTGACGTGCCCGAGCAGTGCCATCAACGCTTGTAGGCTCATGCCGGCGTTGGCCAGTTCGGTGGCCCAGGTGTGGCGCAGCTGGTGTGGTGTGATGATCAACGGGCCACCGTCGGATGCGCGTAACCCGGCGGATTCCGCGGCGGCGATCAGCCCGTTGCGCAACCGGGAATAGCCCAAGCGGCGACCGTGTGCGGTGAACAGGAAGTCGGTGAGGGTTCCGGTCCGGGGGTGGGTCAGTGGCCGGTGGCTGCCGCGGTGGCTCACCCACTCGTCGAGAGCGGCGATGGTGGCCGCGGAGAGGGGCACCATGCGTTCGGTGGCCAGCTTGCCCAGCGGCACCTTCAGCCAGGTGCCTGCGGGTCCGTAGTCGATGATGCTGCCCACTTCGAGGTCGAGCAGTTCACCGACCCGCAGCCCGGCGCCGCGCAGCACGGTCAGCCCGATGCGTGCGAACGGGTCATCGAGGTGGGCAACGGCGTTCATCACTGCCGCGTCGATGTCCGGGGCCAGTGCCCTGGGGAGTGGTTGGTCGAGTTTGGGGATGTCGGCGGCGAAAACGAGCCGCCGTGCGGGTGCTTGCTCCCACCCCCAGGCGGTGATGTCATCGAGCAGGTTGCGCAGGCTGAGCACCGCCGACTGCGCCACGGCGGCCGAGACGGTGCGCCCGGCGCCGGCGCGGGCGCGTTGGCCCCGCCAGCTGCGGGTGCGGTTCCAGACCAGGAAGCCTTCGATGCAGGTGCGGTCTAACTCCTGCAGGCTGGTCAGTTGCCGTTGGTGGACGGCGAGGTACTCAGCGAATGTCAACAGGTCGTTGATCAGCGATTCCACCGATTTCGGGCGCAGAACGGCCGCGCGGAGGCGGACGTAGCGCAGCAGGGTGTCGCGGATCTGGTCGGCCATCGCGACATCGGTGAAGCGCTGCTCAAGGCTGCGGGCCCAGGGACGTCGTCGAGGCGCGGTATCCAGGATGCGGGTTTCGTAGAGCAGCTGGCGCAGGCTGGCCAGCCGGGCACGGTAGGCCCGGCGTGAGGTTGCCGGGATCAAGCTCCCTGAGAGTGCCTGGTCGAAGTCCTCGATCGCCTCGGTGGTGAGGTCGGCGATCAGCCCGCCGCGGCAGGCCAGCACGACCGCCAGGCCCTCACCGAGCACGGTGGCGACCCAGGAGTCGGTCCAGCCGAGCCGGGCTCCGGCACGCCGCAGGGCGGCGAACCCGGCCGGGTCGCGGGCCTCAACGGCCGCGCCGAGTCCGGTGAGCTGTTTGACGGCGGCCAACTCGACATCCAGCCGCAGCCGGTCAGCACCGATCGCGAAGCACAGCAGCGGCCACGCGCGGCTGGACTTCAGCTCAGCGGCCCGCTCGACCGCCGGCAGGCCCATCCAGGCAGCCGGATTGGGGTGACGAGAGAGGAATTCTTGCGCGATGCGGGTCCGGTCGCGGACTGACCGTTCGCTGAGCCCCAGTCTCCTGACGTGGTCGAGATAGTCCTCCAGCAGTGCGCCGGTCTTGAGGCGGCCGTCAACAGTGGTGGTGGTCATCTAGATGCCCCGGCCAGGCTCGCGCGGGCGGCGCCGTATTCGGCGGCGAGCTGCTCGATCGACAGGTGCACGTAGCGGGCCGTTGTCTCCGGGGAGGCGTGGCCCATCAGCGCCCGCAAGGCGAGCAGATCGATTCCTGCCGAGGCTAATTCGGTGCCGTAGGTGTGGCGCAGCCGGTGCGGACGCACCCGCGTTGCCCCGGAGAGCTCACGGTGGCGCCGAAACAGACTGCGAAGACCGGCTTCGCTGACCGGCGCACCGGTGCTGGGGCCGCGCAGCACCACGAAACACTCCGGTGTGGCCAACCCGGGTGGGCGTTCCCAGCGCAGATAGGCGGCCAGCTCGGTGAAAAATGCGGCATCCACCGGTACATGGCGTTCCTTGCGGTGAGGTGTGTTCGAGTTAATGAGC
>JAGQTQ010000100.1 GCA_020438905.1 Mycobacterium sp. | reverse complement strand
TCGTCTCCCTCCGCATCACCGCGACCGTGGACATACATTGCAACGCGTAGGCGAAGAACAGCAGGATGGCGGCCACGGTGCCCGGCGAGTAGAGGGGCTTGCCGTCGGCTCGGGTCTTGGCCTTCAAAGCATCGGAGATGCTCTGGTCTTCATCTCTCTCCGCGGCGCTGATCTGCCCCAGTGTGGAGACAAACACCTCGCGGGCCGACAACGACGACAGCACAGCCACGTTGATCTCCCAGTTGAAACCCAGCGGGGCGAAGGCCGGCACCATGGCGGTGCCGATTTTGCCGGCGACGCTGTTCTCCATCTGGTGGGCCGCCGCCTGCGGCGGCGTCAGGTCCGCCGGGGCCTCGACGCGGGGAACGTTGAGCAGGACCCACAGCACCGCCGTGGTGGCCAAGATAATGGTGCCTGCCTTGCGGATGAACATCTTGGCCGAATCCCAGGCCTGGATGACGACCTGCTTGGCCCCCGGCACCCGGTAGGGCGGCAGCTCGAGGTAGAACGGCAGGCTGTCGGAGCGCGGCGTTTGTTCGGTCGATGACCATGGTCTGCGAGGGCCGCGACTGGTCCGCGTGCTCGACCATCACTTCAATCGCGATTTCGGTCCACCGCGGGTCCACCTTCCCACCCAAGCCAGCCGAACGCTTTTGGTTGGTGGCCGCCAGGCCCGCCTCGCCGTGCTGCTGAAATTGCTGCACCCAGCGCTCCACGGTGCGTTGCCCCGCCCCAAGCTCACGCGCCTTACTCGCGTACCGCCTCGATAAAGGGACATCCGACCGGTACTCCGGCCTCGGCTCCCCGGAAAGCGCCAATTCGGCACTACCCGAACGGAATCCGGTCAGCACCTCACGAACATGCGCGGCTCTATCCCGGACTTGCCCGAGTTCGGCGGGGTTGAGTTGCCCGAGCAGTATTCCGGCGGGCTGTGCGGGATCGTCGTTAATCGGGGGTTCGGTGTCGGCGATTACCCGGGTTCCCTCTGACCCAAGAAGTTCGTTGAGGCTTGCCCGGAACATGGTCTGCTTCGCCGGGTCCTTCAGTACGAGGTCCATGCCCGCCCGTCCAGGATGGACCTCGACGATCTGCACTACTTGCCCGTCGTGCAGAAGCCGGCTCCCGACGCCGATCTTCACCGCAGCAGGGTTCATGGCAACCTCCTCAATAGTGTTCGTCCGCTGAGCGGTTCGGTGAGATCGGCCCGTAATTCCCGCCGCCAAAGCAGATGCAGCACAGCGGATTTGACATAGGACGGTGACTCACCAGGTAAGCATTCGAAGGCATGGCCAAGGGATGCGCCGTCGACAACTTCAGCCCGCACTCGCTCCAACAGCGCCAACGAGAACAGACTGCTACGGCGATAGCCAGCGAGGAATCTGACATTTCCCAACTCGACCGCGGGAGACTCCGTCGCGACCTCGAAACGCCAACCCCGTTCCTCGACGACTTGGCGGGTCCATCCGAACGTGAAGGCGACTTTCGGATCGGCGAGCCGCCGAGCGGGCTTCACGTCCACCACGACCGGACCGGAGTCCTCGATCAACAGATAGTCCGGAACGTGCCTGCGCAGCTTCCCGTTTACTCGCGCCCGGAGCAGAAAAGGCTGGGCAACGATATGGCGAACCTCGGCATCGAAGTCGGCCAATAGCAGCCGCGACAACTCAAGTCGCGACTCATAGGTGACGTGACCGCCGACGGTACTCGACCAGTACGTCCCCGAGTAGTGCTTCTGACCCCGATACCACCGAAAGGACCGCCACGGCACAGCACCCGCGAGTTCGTCGATCCCGGCCGCCGGCCACTCTCGCGTGACTTCGCTCAGATCATCCGACCGCCGATAGGAGACGGTGACTGGTGGCGGCTGACGTTCGCGGTAGCCCACGGCGATCACCTCGGCCTTGCAATCGGTTCAGACTGCTCTCGGTGAACCGATCGTCACACGGCCTCGCCCGCCGCCACGGCATTGAACGAACGGACCGCGTTGACGTGTTCCCCGTGAATGGGGCCATCTTGTTTTAGAGTCCTGTGGCCCGTGGACGGGCCGGAAGGGACGATGAATCACATGGCTGGCCGCAAGAAGCATTCGGCGGAGGACGTGGTGCGCAAGTTGCGCCGGGCCGACGAGCTCGCCGCGACGGGCAAGACCAACGAGGAGATCGCCGCCGAGCTGGAGGTCTCGGCGGCGACGCTGTACAACTGGCGCCGCGCTTATGGCGGGATGGACCTCAACGCCGCCAAGGAACTCAAGGAGCTACGCGAGCAGAACAGCCGCCTTAAGCGGCTGCTGGCCGAGGCGGAGCTGGAGAAGGACGCTCTGCGGGAGGTGGCCAAGGGAAAATTCTGAGCCCGGCTGCCAAGCGCCGCGCCGTGGACATGCTCAAGGACGTCAAGGGCATCTCAGAACGGTTGGCGTGCAAAGCAGTCGGGCTGGCGCGCTCCACCTACCAACGCGTCCCGCTGGCGGCGAGCCCGGCCGATCCGGACGCCGATCTGCGGGCCTGGCTGCGCACCTACGCCAAGGCTCATCCCTGTCACGGGTTTCGCCGGGCGTGGGCGGCGCTGCGCCACGACGAGCACCGAGTGGTCAACAAGAAGAAAGTGCAGCGGCTGTGGGCCGAGGAGGGCCTACAGCGCCGCGTGCACAGCCGGCGCAAACGCACCGGGGCGTCCTCACACCCCCAGGTGTTCGCCGATGCCCCCAAGGTGGTCTGGGCACTGGACTTCCAGTTCGACTCCACCATCGACGGCAAGGCCGTCAAGATCGCCTCGATGCTCGATGAGCACACCCGCGAATCGCTGCTGAACATCGTCGAGCGCTCCATCACCGCCGAGCGGCTCATCGAAGAGCTGGAACGCAGCTTCGCCGCCGGCGGCGGACCCCCGATGGTGTTGCGCATGGACAACGGTCCGGAGATGATTTCCCAAGCGCTGCAACAGTTCTGCGAAGGCAAGGTGGGGCTGTCCTACATCCCGCCGGGAACACCCTGGAACAACGGATTCATCGAATCGTTCAACAACCGGCTACGCAAGGAGTGCCTCAACCGCAACCACTGGACCAACCTGCTCGAAGCCCGCGTCGCGATCGCCGACTTCAAGCACGAGCACAACACCGCCCACCGCCACTCGGCCCTGGGCTACCTCACCCCGGCCGAGTACGCTGCCCAATGCAGCCACACCCATCACCCCGTGGCCTGCGAGATCAACTGAAATCGGTACAACAACCTGGCCTCTAAAACCAGGTGGACCGACTATCGGGGACCGGTCAGCGTGTCTCATGATTTTGGCGGATCCGCCATCAGTCCGCCATCACTTGTGAGATTCCGCCACGATCAAAAATGTAGGTTCCGCTTTCAGGTGGCGAAGTCAGACATATCTGACCTGCCAAGTTAGCGGGATTCCGGACTTGATGGCGCGGCCGTTTTTCCGCTTTTCGTGACGAATCCTAGAACTGTACGGTTGTGCAGGTCTGGAGGGATTCCGCCGTAGCAGCCGAACACCAGTCTGCGGTTTCGAGGATCCTGATGTCAGGTGGCCTCGTCGAAAAAGCTGTCGGTGGTCTCGCAGGATTTGAGGACCTGGTCCAGGTTGGCCAGGTGAAGTACCAGGCGGACGTGTTCGTTGGCTGCGGCGATTTTCAGATCGCCGCCGGCCTGGCGGGCGGCTTTGAGGCCGGAGATCAGCGCTCGTCATCGTGACACTCAACCCGGTTTGATGAATGGCGTCGACTCCGCTGCTGTGCCTCGGCGCGGGAGGTCGCCGAACCTGTCGACGGCGTTGGCTGGCAACGCTTTTCGGGCGAATCCTGGCGGCAGGACGCGGCAGAACGTCATGTCGGGCGCGGGACGACCATTATTGGGATTTCGGCCAGCTCGAGAACCTTGCGGGTCACCGTGCCGACGAAGGGGTGGTGACCGGGTCCCCGAAGGTCTGGTCGGCCCATGACGATGAGGTTGGCATCCCAATTTGTTGCCTCCGCGAGCACCAAGGCGGCCGGGTCACCTTCGAGGACGGTTGTTTCGGCTATGACGTCGGCGCGCTCGGCCTCGGCGCCGACATGGGCCATTAACGCTGCCGCCGCCTTGCTGCGTCTGGTCGCCAGCTCGCTGTCGCGTCCCATCCTGGTCAGAGCGCGGACGAGTTCGCCGTCGCCCGTGACGTGTACGAATCGAAGGCGTGCGCCGGTTCGGGCTGCGAGGTGGACTGCGGCGTGCACCGCCGCCAGTGCGGCTGGTGAGTCGTCGACCGCGACCAGGATTTTGTCGAACACAGGCGCTGTCATGGTTTTCCTTCGTTGCGACTGTCCCGCTGGGCGCCGGTCGGATTGCCCGCCGCCCAGCGCAATCGCACGCCGTCGGTGTGTTCTTCCTCTTCGAGCTTGAACTGCAGGTCCGCAAGGGCCGCCTGCAGACGGGGTATCCACCGGTCCTCGATGGCCCGGAGCCGACGTCGAGTGGCCGTCTCCTGCGCCTGGAGGACACGGACGGCAGTCTCGTTGGCTGCTTGCTCGACTGCGAGCTGCAACGCTCGCCGATAGCAGTCGCGCGCCGCGACCAGGGCGGCGTTGCCAACAGGTGGCGCGTCCGGCGAGGGCTCCGCCACGGTGCAGATCGCCTCGGCGGGATAGCGCACGCCCATCGACTGCTCCCACATGATGCGGACCTTCGCGGGCGCCGGCGCGGCGGCGAGCCGGAGCGACTGTTCGCCTCCGAGAAGTACGCCGCGCAACAGCCAGGCATCCGCTTCGCGGCTTGCAGCCTCCCACGCGGTGACCGACCGGTCCCGTTGCAATGTCAGACGTTCCCGTTCGGCACGCAGAATGCGTAGCTTCTGGTCGAGCAGATCTGCGCCACGTTGCGCGGTGGAGAGCCGATGTTGGAGCCACAGCCGACCGGCGCGTCCAGGCGGTGCGTGCAAGATTCCGGCCATGGCGTCTATCGCCCTGCGGATGGCTCGGCGTACCGGGCGTCGAGCACAGCGTTGGGAAGCATCGTGAGCTCTTGGCGTGGCAGCACACGCAGCGCCTGCCAGGCGCGGTCGAGTGTGTCGTCGAGTGTCCGTGCCTCGTCGCGGCGCTGGTTGAGCAGCCGCTGCTTCACCGCTTGCTCGAAGGAGAGATACGCGCCGTCGGTGGCGCTGAGTGCGTCCTCCCCCACCAACTCGGCGAGCTCACGTGCTTGCCGGGCCCGGGCCAGCGAGGCCAGGACCTGGGCGGCCACATCGAGGTGATCCTCGCGGGTCCGTCCCGGTCCGGCGCCCTTGCGCATGAGCCTGGACAGGGAGTTCAGTGGCTCGACGGGCGGGTAGATGCCGGCGTCCTGCATGGCGGCCGAGAGCACGATCTGGCCTTCGGTGATGTATCCGGTGAGGTCTGGAACCGGATGGGTGATGTCCCCGGCGGGCATGGTCAACACGGGAAGCACGGTGACCGACCCGGGCACGCCGCGGATACGGCCGCACCGCTCGTAGAGCGAGGCGAGGTCGCTGAACAAGTAGCCCGGATAGGCCCGGCGCCCGGGTATCTCACCTCTAGCCGCGGACACCTCCCGCAGCGCTTCGGCGTAGGACGTCATGTCGGCCATCACGACGAGCACGTGCCGGCCCAGGTCGAAGGCGAGGTACTCGGCGACCGTGAGCGCGAGCCGGGGGGTCAGAATCCGTTCGACCACTGGGTCGTCAGCCGTGTTGAGCAGCAGCACCAACTCCCCTGCGGCTGAGCGCGCCTCAAGGGCGTCGCGCACAGCGGCCGTGTCGAGGTGGGTCAGGCCCATGCCCGCGAAGACGACCGAGAACGGCGCATCACCCGCGGTGGCCTGCGCGGCCACCTGAGTCGCGAGCTCGAGATGCGGCAACCCGGCAATCGAGAACACCGGCAGCTTCTGTCCCCGCACCACGGTGGTCAGCGCGTCGATGGCCGAGACCCCGGTGATGACCGGCTCAGCGGGCGGTTCGCGGTGCATGGGGTTGAGCGGGAAACCCGAGACAGCAGCCCGCCGAACACCGAAGATCGGTGGCCCCCCGTCGACGGGTTCTCCCCTTCCGTTGCAGACCCGTCCGAGCCAGCCGGGTCCCACCGGGATGTGCAGGGACTCCCCGGCGAAGCGGACACGGGTGTCACCGGGGCGGATACCCTCGGTTCCCTCGAGCATCTGGACGACCGCCAGGTCGCGGTCGACCTCGAGGACGAGGCCGTTGCGCACCTCACCGGAACCCAGTTCGATGCGCGCGGACTCGTCCCAGCCCACGCCCGACACGCCCCGGACAACGAGCAGCGGCCCTCGCAACTCGGCCACATCGGTGTACTCGAGCGCGCCGAATGTCGCGGCCGGCCCGATGGGACTCGTACTCATGACAGCGTCCCGAGTCGGGTCAGCATGGCCTCCAGATGCGTCTGGACCCCCGGGAAGTCCTCGGGCCCGGTTTCCTGCGCGGCGCGCAACAGGCTGCCGAAGTCCGTCTCCTCGATCGTCGCGGCGGGCACTCCCGAGTTGATGAGTGCGTCACATCGGTCGATGACCGCGAGGACGGCCTCCAGTAGCGCCGCGCCCTTGGCCGCGGAACAGAAGACGTCGTTGGGGCTGAGCGCACTCTGCTGCAGCACCGCCTCGCGCAACAGCCGTCCGGCCAGCATGACCACCCGCTCGGCACCGGGCATCGCTGCGATGCCGACCAGATCGGCGAGGGCGCCAAGCCGATCGGCGTCGGAGAGCAACGCGCTGACCCGCTCTCGGCGGTGAGCCCATGCCGGATCTCCCTGCCGCGTGTGCCACGCGCCCAGCGCGTCGGCGTCGCGGGAGAACGATCCCGACCACGCAACGGCCGGATAGTGCCGCGCGTAGGCCAGGTCCCGGTCGAGCATCCACACCGCTCGGACGAACCGGTGCGTGTGCGCGGTCACCGGTTCGGTCATGTCCCCGCCCGGGGGCGAGACCGCACCGATGATGGTGACCGACCCACGCCGCCCGCCGAGAGTGACCACATGCCCGGCCCGTTCGTAGAAGGCCGCCATCTCCGAGGCAAGACTGGCGGGATAGCCCTCCTCCGCCGGCAAGGCCCCGGTCCGAGATGCGAACTCCCGCAGCGCCTCCGCCCAACGCGAGGTCGAATCGGCAATGAGCACAACGTGATATCCCATGTCCCGGAAGTACTCGGCAACCGTGACACCGGTGTAGATGCTGGCTTCACGCGCCATCATGGGCATGTTCGAGGTGTTGGCGATGATCACCGTGCGGCGACTGAGCGGTTCGCCGGTGCGAGGATCCTCAAGCGCGCTGAGCTCATCCACCACATCGGCCATCTCGTTGCCGCGCTCGCCGCACCCGACGTAGACGATCACATCGGCGTCGCACCACTTGGCGATCTGCTGCAACAGCATCGTTTTCCCGTTACCGAAGCCGCCCGGCACCGCCGCGCTGCTGCCACGGGCCACCGGGTACAGCAGGTCAAGGACGCGCTGCCCGGTGTGCAGGCCCTCGGCGGTGTTGAGGCGTTCCCGGTAGGGCCGCGCACGCCGCACCGGCCACACGCTGGTGAGCCGAACGTCGATCCCGGCAACCGTCGCGGCCACCGCGTCGGCGGGATAGCTGCCTGCCGACGCGATGTGCTCCACCACGCCGGCCGTGCCGGCGGGGACAAGGATCCGCAGCGCCAACGACGTCTCGCCGCCGACCGATCCCAGCTCATCACCCTCGGACACGAGCGCGCCTTCGGCGACCGAGGGGGTGAAGTGCCAGCGCCGGTCGTTGCCACCCTGTCGTGGCGCACCGGGAACCAACCAGGTTCCGGCATCGGACATCGGGCGCAGCAGGCCGTCGAACACCGAGCCCAAAAGCCCCGGGCCCAGTTCCGCCGACAGTGGTGCGCCGCGGGAAACAACCCCGGCACCCGGGGCCAGGCCGCCGGTGTCCTCATAGGCCTGGACGGTGATCCGTCGATCGGTGATGGCAACGACTTCTCCCGGCAGCTGCTGCTCACCGAGCAGCACAACGTCATACATCGCCACGCCGGACAGACCCTCGAGCTCGACCAACGACCCTGACACCCGGGACACCTGTGCGCTCACGACGACCACAGTCCTTCGACGTCCGCGCCCATCGTGTCGATCACGTGGTCGGCGAGTCCCGCCAGGGTGTATCGCACTCGCCGGCCGTTCGCCTGGCCGAGCACACCACCTTCGGGAGGTTCGCTCAGCACGGCATCGGCTCCGAGCACCGTTCGGGCGTGGGCGGCGAGGCGATCCCGCCACGGTCGGTAGGCGGGGTCGTCCCGAAGGGCGGGCAGCGCCTGCACCACCCGGGAACGCAGCTCGTCGTAGGCCCCCCGCTGTGTGGCCAGTACGACCGCTCGGGCCTGGCGTCGAGCCCGGGAACGCTCCACCGCGAGCACCGCCGCGGCGTTGGACTCCCCCTCTGCGCGGGCCGCGTCGCCGATGGCGTCGGCGTCGCTCTGCGCCGCCGCCAGGGTCGCCTCGGCGTCGGCATCGGCCTGCGCGAGAAGGCGCTGGGCCTCCGCTCGGGCCCGGGCCAACAACTCCTCTCGGACCGGGGCGAGCGGATCGGCGATTTCAGGCATCTGAGCAGCGATTACGATGGGATGACCACAGTGAACGGGAGCAGCTTCGCGGTGCGGGCATCACCGAGGGTGCGGGCCGCCTGGGATGTGACGATGACGACCTGAACGTCGTCGGGCAAGCTGCTCCAGGCGCGGTGAACCGCATCCTCACCCTCGGCGGGCAGGACGACGACACCGGCGAGTGCGTAACCGGATACCGCGGTTTCCTCGCCGATGACCGCGACACGTCCCATGTCACTCATCCTTTGCCGATCAGGATGATCGCGACGATGAGGCCGTAGATCGCAATGCCCTCGGCCAGTCCGACGATGACCATGGCGCGGCCGAACAATTCGGGCCGCTCACTCATCGCCGCCAGCGCGGCGGCACCGGTGTAGGCCACCGCGAAGGCAGCCCCGAGGGAGGAGCCCGCCACGGCGATGGCCGCGCCGAGCAGCGCGGCCGACGACGAGGACCCGGACCCGCCGCCTTGCGCCACGGTCGTGGTCACGTCGGCCACTCCGGTGCCGGCGGTAGCGATAAGAGCCAGCGCCGCGAGCGCGACGACGAACACGCCGGCATTGAGGCCGACGAGGATTCGCACGGCGCTCCGCCCGCGACGCCTCAGCAGCTGACGGGTCGCGGCGAACGCGGCGATCAGGACGGGCAGTACAAGGACCCAGATCATCATGGTTTTCTCCCGAGGTTCGCGCCGATTGGTGTCGAGCTGATGGTGGACTGGAGCTCACCGGTGCCGGTGCGTTCGGTGGGGACGTGCCAGGGCCGAAACGGTCTGCCCTGGCCGGCGAAGATCCGGGAGAACAGCTCGTAGTACTCCAGGCGAAGTGCCTGCACCCCGGCAACGAGGGCCTCGAGGGCGAAAGCGAGTACGTTCCCGACGACGAAGACCATGACAGCGGCGGCCATCAGGACACCACCTGAGCGCCACAACCCGGCGGTCCCGTCCCACACGATCTTGCCGAGCGCAGCGTGGGTGAGGCCGAATGCGGCCAGGCGCGTGAAGGACACCAGGTTGGCGCCGACCCGAAGAACAGCGTCGAAGACTTCGACGGAGGCTTGGGTGACAGCGGCCGCGCCGCGACCGGCAGCGGCCAGGAAACCGATGTAGGCCAGGGCTACACCGCCCACCATGACGAGGGCGCCGGCCACAATGAGCCATCCAAGTCGACCGTTCGCGCCCAGCACGATGAGGCCGAGCCCGGCGAGCAGGGCCCCGCCGGCGACCCCGGAGGGGGCACTCAGTGCCAGCGGCCACCCTCCCTCCCGCCAGCGGTTGACGGTGCCGACGATCTGGGCACCGGCAAGAAACACCGCGCCCACACCCAACGCGACGGCCATCAACGTGACTGGTTGGTCCAGGGGAGCCAGCCACAGCACCGGAACGACTCCGGTGGGGCCGAAGAACTCTCCATAGAGCAGCCCGAACACGATCGCGGCCAGGCCGGACCCAACGACAAACGGCCAGGCCTTGTGGAACCGGGCCAGCACACGGGGTCTGCCGGCTCGCATCCCGAATCCGAGAACGACGAGCAGGGCACCGTGGCCGGCATCCCCGAACATCATTCCGAACATCAGCACGTAGGCGATACCGGCCAGCACGCTGGGGTCGACGTCGGCGTACGGCACACTGCCGTAGGTCTCGACCAGCGCCGTGAACGAGCGCCGCAAGTCCTTGCCACGGTGCAACAACGACGGGGGGTCCACTCCGCGCGGTGCCGTGATCGGCACAACGCCGGCCCCGACATCGCTGAGGCGGCTGGTCAGCGCCGGTAACTCCGTGGTCGGAACCCAGCCGGCGAGAGCGGCGATCTCGTCGCGGACGACGGCGCCGTCGGCGTACGACCTGAGTTCAGCCTCACCCGCGAGCAGCTCACTTCGGCCGGCGCGCTCAAGGTCGCCGAGGTCCGGTGCGGCGGCGCGCAAACACGAATCCGGTGACTCACCCGGGTTTGCGTCTGAGGTGGCGCGGTCGATCTCGACAACGCCGGCGTCCGCCACCTGCACGAGCATGTCGCGCAGCACCGCCTTCGGACAGACCAGCGCCACCCGCTGCATCCGCACCGGGGCGGCGACCTCACGCCACCCCATCGAAGGCCTCCAGACTCGGTCCGGCGCCGCCACGCGCCGCTGTCTCCAGCGCCGCACGAACCCGCCACGTGTCCACAGCCAACACTGCGAGCGCGCCGACCACCGATCCCCGGTCATAGGCAGAGCCGCGCAGCAAAGCGAAACCGTCCCGCTCGACCCGATGCCACCACGCGGCCTCCCCGAGCCAGAGGTCCTCGAGCCGATCGACGCCGTCGAGCACCCACCTGGCACCGGAGGGAAGGCTGGCCCGCACTGCGGCAAGATCGACCGGACGCCCGGACAACGCACCGGCGAAGGTCGGTCCCAGCACGTAGGACGCGCGCAGCGCGAGGGGCCCGGCAAGTGGTCGTCCCTCCAGGACCACCTCCTTGAGCACGAGCAGCGCCGCGCCGGCCCTGGCCCACCCGGCCGCTTCGGGTACTCCCGCCGCCACCACGGCATCAGCCCAGGCCAGCCGAAGTCCAAGATGAATCTCGCGCGGGGTTGCACAGCCGCGCAACCGCCATCGCGAGGTTTCGAGCACCTCCGCAATCCCGGTCAGGGTGGTGGTCGAGGACAGCCGCGACCATGAGGTGTCCAGCGTCCCGAGCGTGTACGGCGAAGCTGCGGGTTCGCCGGCCGGTGTCGACGAGTCGTGCAGCGCCGCAAGGTGTTCGTCGATATTGGCCACCTCGAAACCCGCGGCGAAGAGGCGCACGACGTCCGCATGCCCGCGGGGCAGCCACCCTGCCAGCACCCTCATGTTCCACAGCAATGACGCGCCCACCGCGTGCTGAGCGGCACCCAAACTCTGACCGGGGCGCACATCGTGGCCGTAGGCCGACGATGCCAGCGCGGTCAGGGCCTGGCTGAGCCCAGGCGACGTCGCCACCGCACGCGCCCCGGCTGGGCCCAAACGTCGCCTGGCCAGTGCCTTGGCGCGGACCACGCCCGCAACCCAGGGTGAGCTCACGAAGCGTGTTCCTCTGCGGTGTCCAACGCGGCCCTTGTCGCCGACACCACGCGTTCGAGGTAGGACGGCATCATCTCGGTGACACGGCGGCTCACCGCCGCGGCTTCGAGCTCGGCAGCCGCCAGAGTCGCCGCAGTCTCCTCCTCGGCATGCCGGGTGAGGCGAATGGCGGCGTCTGCGCGCTCCGCCGCCGCCTGCCGGTGGGCGGCAGCGACAAGAGCAGCGGCCTGCTCCGCCGCCGCCTGGCGCCGTCGCTCGGCTTCATGTCGCGCCTCGGTCCGGATCCGCGAGGCTTCTTCGCGCACCGCGACGAGCCGTGCGAGCACCGGCTCGAGCTCGGCCGCCAATTCGGCCACCCGGTCGGCCGGGACACCGGTCGACGTGGCCGCCCCGGGCGTACCGGCAGTCCGGAAGCGCTGAAGTATGTCTCGCGACCTCGGCACAGACCCTCCCCCCGGGGGCGCTCGCCCTCGGCCCATCCTAAACCGCCGGGTGCCACAAGACCGGCGCGCAAGGGACGATCAAGGAAGTCCGGGATCAGGCAATTCCGAGCACAGTTGATGGCTGTGTGCCTAACCATTCGGCCGGGTTCGGGGCCCGGCGACCTGATCGGAGTTGCTTGGTTGCTCGAGTCCGCGATTGTGTGGAAAAAGTTCATCGACAGCGGCACGGGCTGTGCGTCCGACGCCGATGAGCGTCGCCGATCCCGGACCGGTCCAGTCGCCGTAGCCGAGCAGGTGCAGCGCAGGTTCTTTGACGGCCCGGGTGCCGTCGACGGCGATGGTGCCGTCAGGCTCTCGCAGGTGCAAAGGGCGCAGGTGCGCCAGTGCGGGGCGGAAGCCGGTCGCCCACACGATGACATCGGCGGGCTGTTCGTGGTCGGCCCAGTACACCCCGTCTACGGTCAATCCCTCGAACATCGGAACGGCGTACAGCACGCCGCGTTCCCGGGCAGCGAGTACGGGGGGAACCATCACGATGTCGCCGAGGCTGGCGATGCCGCCGGTGTCGGGGCGCCCTGCGGCGAGGTCGGCGGCACGGCGGGTGGCGATGTCGAAGAGCGCCCGGCCGTCGACGTCGTCGGGCAGGAACCGCGGCGGGGTGTGGGTGACCCAGGTGGTCGTGGTGGTTTCGGAAATCTCGGCGAGCAGTTGAGCCGCGGAGTTGCCGCCGCCGACCACCACGACGTGCTTGCCGGCGAAGGGTGCGGCGTCGCGGTAGTGCACGGTGTGCAACTGCTGCCCCCCGAAGTCGCGCGCGCCGGGGTAGATCGGCCAGAAGGGTTGGTGCCAGGTGCCCGTCGCGCTGATCACGGCCCGGGCACGCCACTGGCCCGCGGACGTCATCACCACAAGGTGCTCGCCGTCGCGGATGACCTCGTCCACGTGGACGGGCCGATGGACCGGGAGTTCATAGCGTTGCTCGTAGGCGCGCAGGTAGTCGATCACGTGCCGTGCGGGGGGAAATCCGTTGGGCCAGTTGGGCATCGGCCATCCCGGCAGGGATGAGTAAGAGGCCGGGGAGAACAGGGTCAGTGACGCCCAGGTGTGTGGCCAGGCGCCACCGGGGGTTGGCTGGTCGTCGAGGATGACGAAGCGGTGCCCCGCTCGGCGTAGGTAGTAGCCCGCGGCGAGTCCGGCCTGGCCGCCGCCGATGACCACCACATCGATGTCCTCGGTGTTCACCGGGTCACCGCCGGCCTCTGGGGTCGCCACTTATCGGGTGGCGGTGTCGCGGGCGTTGGCGAGGTGGGTGAGGGCGGGGATGCCGACGGGTTCGACCGGCAGCAGTGGGACCACGGCGATGCGGTCGGCGTAATCGTGTCGCACGGTGTCGATCTGGGCGATCTCGGCGGCGGCGCGGCGGCGCAGCAGCGGTGCGGTGGGTTCGGCGGCGGCCAGGGAGTTGTTGATGACCCAGGCCCAGGGGTGGATCTGGGCGCGTTCGAGTTCACTCTTGAGGCCGGCGGCCTCCAGGACCGGGGTGGTTTCAGCGAGGGTGACGATGATGACCTTGGTCGACTCGGGGTCCTGCAGCCGCATCAGCGGGGTGGTGAAGTGCCGGTCGCCGAGCTGGCGGGCGACTTCGCGGTGATAGGAGCCGGTGGCATCCAGCAGCAACAGGGTGTGTCCGGTGGGGGCGGTGTCCACGACCACGAACTGGCGCCGCGATTCGGCGATGACCTTCGAGAAGGCTTGGAAGACAGCGACTTCCTCGGTGCACGGTGAGCGGAGATCCTCGGCGAGCAGCAGCCGGCCCTGCTCGTCGAGATCGGCGCCCTTGGTGGCCAGGACGTGCTCGCGGTAGACGCGGGTGGCCTCGACGGGGTCGATGCTGGACACGGTCAGGTGCTCCAGCGTTCCGTGCAACGTGTCGGCGAGATGGCCGGCGGGGTCGGTGGTGGTCAGGTGCACCGGGTGGCCGCGCTGCGCCAGTGCCACGGCGATCGCGGCGGCCACGGTGGTCTTGCCGACCCCGCCCTTGCCCATGCACATGATCAGCCCGCTGTCGCCGACGGCGATCTGGTCGATCAGTGCGGCCAGGGGTGCATCAGGCACCTCGACCGCGGGCACCTCGGCCTGGCCGGTCGCCGGGTCGGGGGTGAACAGTGTTGCCAGGGCGTCGATTCCGACGATGTTGGTGGCCTTGAGTTCCACCTGATCCAGGGGCAGCGCCCGCAGTTCCTCGGGCAGGGCGGTGATCGCGGCCTGTTCGCGGCGGTAGATCGCCGAGGCCAGCGGATCGCTGTCGTCGGCGGGGGCGGGCAGGACGCCGTTGATGACCACGTACTGATGGTTGAGTCCGATGGCGGCCAGTTCCCGGTGGGTGCGGGTGATCTCGTTCAGGGTGGAGGTCTGGGCGCGGGCCACCAACACCAGCCGGGTGCGGGTCGGATCGGCCAGTGCCGCCACCGCGGCGGCGTAGACGGCGCGCTGCTTCTCCAGGCCGGCCAGCGGGCCCAGGCAGGAAGCGTCGCCCTTGCCTTCGTTGAGGAAGTCCGTCCAGGAGCCGGGCAGTTGCAGCAGCCGGATGGTGTGCCCGGTAGGCGCGGTGTCGAACAGGACGTGGTCGAAGGACCCGATCTGACCTCCGGCGTCGGTGAGCAGTTCGGTGAACTCGTTGAACGAGGCGATCTCAGTGGTGCACGACCCGGAGAGCTGTTCGGTGATGGAGGCCAACTCGGCCTCGGGCAGCAGCCCGCGCACGGGCCCGACGATGCGTTCACGGTAAGCCTCGGCGGCCTGGTCGGGGTCGATCTCCAGCGCGGACAGCCCGGCCACGTCGGGGATGGCGGTGATGGTGTTGCCGATCGTCAGCCCGAAGACCTGGCCGACGTTGGAGGCGGGGTCGGTGCTGACCAGCAGCACCGACCTGCCTTGGCCGGCCAGGGTGATCGCGGTGGCACAGGCGATGGAGGTCTTGCCCACTCCGCCCTTGCCGGTGAAGAACAGAAAGCGCGGCGGATGGTCAAGGAACTTCATCGGGTGCGGGTCCTCTGGTTGGTGGTGGCAGCGCGGCAACGGCGCGCCGGGTTCTGGAGTGAAACGTCCTGTGTCTTAGAGGACGTCGGCGATTTCTTTGAGGAGGGCGGCTTTGCCCTTGGCGCCGACGATCCGGGTGAGCGGCTTGCCGTCCTTGAACAGGATCAGTGTGGGGATGGAGACGACCTGGAAGTCGCGGGCGGTCGAGGGGTTGGCATCGACGTCGATCTTGGCCACGGTCAGCACCCCGGCCTTCTCTGTGGCGATCTCCTCCAGCACGGGGGCGACCATCTTGCACGGCCCGCACCAGGCGGCCCAGAAGTCCACCAGGACAGGTGTTTCGCTGGCCAGGACGTCGGTGGCGAAGGAGTCGTCGGTGACGGTCAGCGGAGTGCTCATTGGTGTGCTCCGATCATCTCAGTGGTGGCGGCGTCGTGGTGGTCGGCCAGCCAGCGTTCGGCGTCGATGGCCGCCGCGCAGCCGGTGCCCGCGGCGGTGATGGCTTGCCGGTAGGAGTGATCCACGAGATCGCCCGCGGCGAAGACACCGTCGACTGAGGTCGCGGTGCTGCGGCCCCAGACCTGGACGTAGCCTTCGGCATCGACATCGACGACATCGCGGACCAACTCCGAGCGGGGGTCGTGCCCGACGGCGATGAACACCCCGGTGACTGCCAGGGTGGATTCCTCACCGGTGAGCGCGTTGCGGACCCGCAGCCCGGTCACCGTGCTCTCGCCTTCGACCGCCACAACCGTGGTGTTGGTCAGGAAGCGGATCTTGTCGTTGGCCCGGGCGCGTTCCAGCATGATCTTGGAGGCCCGGAACTCCTCGCGCCGATGCACGATGGTGACGCTGCGGGCGAACTTGGTCAGGAAGGTGGCTTCCTCCATGGCCGAGTCCCCGCCGCCGATCACCGCGATGTCCTGCTCCTTGAAGAAGAACCCGTCGCAGGTAGCGCACGCGCTGACCCCGCGGCCCAACAGTTCCTGCTCCCCGGGCACACCCAGGTAGCGGGCGGCGGCACCCATGGCCAGGATCACCGCGCGCGCCCGATACGTCTGGCCGCCGGCGGTCACGACCTCCTTGACCGGTCCGTCCAGCGACACCGATTCGACGTCCTCCATCTGCAGGTCGGCGCCGAACCGCAGGGCCTGCTCGCGCATTTCCTCCATCAGTTCAGGCCCCTGGATACCGTTGCGGAAGCCGGGATAATTCTCCACTTCGGTGGTCGTCATCAGCGCGCCCCCGAACGAGGTGCCCTCGAAGACAAGGGGATTCAACTCGGCGCGGGCGGTGTAGATCGCCGCGGTGTAGCCGGCCGGCCCGGATCCGATGACGATGACGTCATGCACGGGTTGTGAACTCATCACGGTCCTTCTGTGGGTGTGTGAACGGTGTCGGGTCAGCAGCAGCTCGAGGCCGCGCCGCCGCAGCAGCCGCCCTCGGATGCCGCAGCGGTGATGCCCAGTTCGCCGCCGGTGAGTGCGGTGGCGTCATCCAGACCCGCCCAGGTGGCCAGTTGCGCCCGGTCGGGGTAACGACCGGTCATCGCGGTGACCCCGTCGACGAGGATCAAGGGCAGCCCGGCCGAGCCGGACACGTGCAGGAAGGCTTTGGCACTGTCGTTGTCGGCGAAGGCCTGCGGTTCGCTGGCCAGGTTGTAGCGGGCGATGTCACCTCCGCGGCTGCGGAGGTAGTCCATGTCGGCGGAGAAGGTGACCAGAGCCTGGTCGACGTCCTCCCCGCACACACCGGTGGCGCAACACAGGGCCGGTTCGAATACCTCGATCTTGCTCATCGGATCTCCTTCTCCTTCTGGGTCAACTGTTCGTTGAGTTCTTCCACGCGGGCGGTGATGTCGTCGCGGACCAGCCGCATCCGCTCGAGTCCCTCGATGCCGCGCTCGGAGGGTTCGTCGGTGTCCCAGTTCTCCAGCCGGGTCCCCGGGGGAACCTCGACGCGGGCCTCGCGTCCCAGGGTGACCACCAGGTCCACCTCGCGCAGTAGCGCCGGGTCGATCGGCTTGGGGTGCTCGCCGGTGATGTCGACTCCGACTTCGAGCAGCGACTGCGCCGACAGCTCATTGATCGCCGAACCCGGTGCGGTGCCCGCCGAGTGCACCACCACGCGGTCGCCGGCGACTTTGCGCATCAAGCCTGCGGCCATCTGGGACTTGCCGCCGTTCTTCACGCAGACGAACAGCACCGAGGGTTTCGTCACGAGCCGCTCTGGGCGGCAGCGTCGCTGGGCAGCAGTTCGGCGACCAGGGCCTGCACACGGGTTTTGATCTCGTCGCGGATCGGGCGCA
>JAGQTQ010000099.1:1691-8502 GCA_020438905.1 Mycobacterium sp. | reverse complement strand
TGGTGACCAGCACCCGCTCGTCGCGTTCGGCTCGCGCCCGGATCTCGCCGATCAGATCGTCGATCTGTCCCTTGGTCGGCTTCACCACGACCTTGGGGTCGACCAAACCGGTGGGGCGGATCACCTGTTCGACGAACTCACCACCGCTCTGCGCGAGTTCATAGGGTCCGGGCGTGGCCGAGAGGTACACCGTCTGCCCCACCCGGTCGCTGAACTCCTCCCAGGTCAGCGGACGGTTGTCGACCGCCGAGGGCAGCCGGAAGCCGAACTCCACCAGGTTGCGCTTGCGGGACATGTCGCCCTCGTACATGCCGCCGATCTGCGGAACGGTCACGTGCGACTCGTCGATGACGAGCAGGAAGTCCTCCGGAAAGTAGTCCAGCAAGGTCGCCGGGGCGGAACCCGCTGGGCGGCCGTCGATATGCCGGGAGTAGTTCTCGATTCCGGAGCAGAACCCGACCTGGCGCATCATCTCGATGTCATAGTTCGTGCGCATCCGCAGCCGCTGGGCTTCCAGCAGCTTGCCCCGGCGCTCCAGATCAGCCAGCCGCTCGGCGAGTTCGGCTTCGATGGTCGAGATCGCCTGGGCCATCCGCTCCGGGCCGGCGACGTAGTGGGTGGCGGGGAAGATCCGCAACGAGTCCACCTTGCGAACGACGTCGCCGGTCAGCGGGTGCAGGTAGTACAGCGCCTCGATCTCGTCGCCGAAGAACTCGATGCGTACCGCCAACTCCTCGTAGGAGGGGATGATCTCGACGGTGTCGCCGCGGACCCGGAAGGTCCCGCGAGTGAACGACACGTCGTTGCGGTCGTACTGGACGTCCACCAGGAGCCGCAGCAACCCGTCTCGTGGCACCTCGCTGCCGACCTGCAACTCCACCGACCGGTCCAGGTAGGACTGCGGTGTGCCGAGTCCGTAGATGCAGGACACCGAGGCCACCACGACGACGTCGCGCCGGGACAACAGATTGGAGGTCGCCGAGTGCCGCAACCGCTCGACGTCGTCGTTGATCGAGCTGTCCTTCTCGATGTAGGTGTCCGTCTGCGCGATGTAAGCCTCGGGTTGGTAATAGTCGTAGTACGAGACGAAGTACTCGACGGCATTGTTCGGCAGCATCTCCCGAAGTTCGTTGGCCAACTGGGCCGCGAGTGTTTTGTTGGGCGCCATCACCAGGGTGGGCCGCTGCAGCCGTTCGACGAGCCATGCCGTGGTGGCCGACTTCCCGGTGCCGGTGGCCCCGAGAAGCACCACGTCGCGCTCCCCCGCCCGGATCCGCCGTTCGAGTTCCTCGATCGCGGCGGGTTGGTCGCCGGCCGGCTGATAAGGACTGACCACCTCGAAGCGGGGTCCGGTGCGCACAACGTCCTCGACCGCCCGGTATTCGGAGTGGGCGGTCGGGATCGGTTCGGCGCCGGGACGTTCGGTGGCGGGGCGTTCGGTGGCGAAGGCCATGAGCACAGGTTAGGCGCGGGCCGCGACGCATGCCTTGGAGGTGTCCGTTGACCATCCGGCAGGTGTCCGGTAGGTAAACAACAGTTGGCCTGTATCTTGCCAATCTCCCCGCATCGGGCCGTGTGGGTTCATAGGCTCGGCCGGTGGCGAACCATTGGACGGAGGAACTCCGCCTCTTTCCGACGCTGCGGGGCTACCGCCGTCGGTGGCTCGGCCGTGACCTGCTGGCGGGAGTGACCTTCGGCGCGGTGACCATGCCGGGACAGCTCGCCACCGCCCACTTGGCCGGCATGCCGCCGATCACCGGGCTGTACGGCTTCGTCGTCGCCACCGTCGTCGCTGCGGCGATCTCGACGAACCGGCATCTGGCGATGGGCGTGGACAGCACGGTGGCGCCCATTCTGGCCGCCGGTCTGGCCACCCTCGGCGCGGTGGCGGAGACCCGCCACTACATCGGCCTGGCGCTCATCACCGCGTTTCTGGTCGGCGTGTTCACCCTGGTCATCGGGGTCGGCCGGCTCGGATGGGTCGGCGACTTCCTGTCCCGCCCGGTCATGATCGGGTTCTTCGGCGGGATCGCGGTGATCATCATCATCCACCAGCTGCCGGGCATCCTCGGCGTCGACGAGGGTCACGGCCGGACGCTGGACCGGCTCGTCCAGCTCTCCGGCCAGTTCAGGGACGCCAACCTTCCGACCGTCATCCTCGGGCTGAGCTCGCTGGCCCTCCTGCTGGTGATCGCCCGGATCAGCCGCCGCATCCCCGGAGCCCTGATCGTTCTTGTGCTGGCGACCCTGGCCATGCCTATCTTCCACCTGCGCGACAACGGGGTCGATGAACTCGGCCCTCTCGAGCGGGGGCTGCCATCGCTGCACCTGCCACCATTCTCGGGCGAGGCGGTCGAGGCGGTGCTGACCACCGCATTGGTCATCGCAATCTTCTGCCTGGCGCAGACCGCGGCGACCACCCGCTCGGCAGCGAACCTCGGCGGTTTCGACACCGACATCAACGCCGACTTTCGGGCTCTCGGGGTGGCGAACGTGATGTCCAGCCTGGTGGGGTCGTTCACCATCAACGCCAGCCCGCCGTCGACCACGATCATCGCCGAGTCGCGCGGCCGCAGTCAGCTGGCCTCATTGATCGCCTCGGTGATGGCCGTCGTGGTGCTGTTCTTCAGCCAGCTCATCGAACACCTGCCCATGGCGACGTTGTCGGCGGTGCTGATCTACATCGCGATCAAAATCTTCCGGGTCGACCAGATGAGGGCGACTGCGCAATACTCCTGGCGCGCCTTCGCATTGATGCTGATCGCCCTGTTCGGCACGGTGGTGCTGGGCATCGTCTACGGGGTGTTGTTCGCAGTGGTGGTCTCGTTCGTCTATCAGACCTCCCGGACGGCCCGGCCGGAGCTGCTCCGGCTGGGACGCTCCACGGAGGGGACGTGGTTGCCGCTGGGCGACGAGCGGGCCGCCGCGGTGCCCGGTATCGCGGCGTTCGCCCTGAACGGCCCGCTCTGGTTCGGAAACGCCAACTGGTTCCGGATGCAGTTGATCGACGCTCTTCCCGGCGAGGACGAGGACGAGGTCGACAGCGAATGGGAGAACGAGGACCGGCCCGAGCTTCTGGTTCTGGACGCGCGGCGCATCGACGACGTCGACTTCACCGGATTCGAGGCACTGTCCGACGTGGCCGAGATCGCCGCACTGCGCGATATCCCGTTCCTCGTCGTCGTCCAGAAGGGCCGCGCCCAGCGTGCGTTCAAGGGCGGTGGGTTTTCGGAGTTGCTCGGCAGGTCGCGCTTCTTCGACACCATTCCGCTGGCGATCGCGGCCTACCCTAATCTCGCGGCGAACAGGCATCTGCAGACTCAGGAGGACGCCGACCATTCATCCGCCCAAGCATGAGACCTTCGACCTCGTCGCACGTACCAACACCGACCCCAAGGGCATCGTGCGTGCCGTCGACGAATACCGCCTGCTTCCGTGGGGGCTCTACATGGCCCGCGCCACCCCCGGCCGGGTCCAGTTCCACTACCTGCAGTCCTGGTTGTTGCCGTCGCTGGGGCTGCGCGCCAGCATCTTCCACTTCAACCCCGGCTATGAACGCGACCAGGACTACTACCTCGACGTGGGGCACATCACCGTCGGGACCGATCGCTGGCAGGCCGAGGACCACTACATCGACCTGGTGGTGCGCACCGGCCGCGGCACCGAACTGACCGACCTCGACGAATTGCTCGAGGCGGCCCGGATGGGGCTGCTCAGCTCCGAGACCACCGAGACCGCGCTGCGCACCGCCTTCGCCGCCGTCAGCGGCCTGGCTGCCCACGGCCACGACCTGAACGCCTGGCTGGCGGCAACCGGAATGGAGCTGAGCTGGCGATAGGCGTACCCTCAAGTCCCGTGGGACGCTCGACACCGGTGGCGACTTTCGGGGCCGCCATGGCCCTCACGGCCGCAGTTTCGGTATCGACGGGTGTCGCTTTCGCCGATGACGAGGTCTGGCCCGCCGAGAACACCCAGTCGAGCGATGAGGTCCAGCCCACGGACGGGGCCCAACCCACCGACGGGGCCCAACCCACCGACGGGGCCCAGCACAATGTGACCTATCGGGCCCGTGTCGACGGCTTGGCACGGGGCGCCCTGATCACCTATCGGATCAGCGACGCCCAGGTCAACAGCGCCGATCCGACGATGCTTCCCGGCCGCACCTTCGAGGCCACCGCGGTACTGAGTGATCCCGCGGAGGCCGGCATGCGGATCTCCATACAGTGGCCCTATTCGGCGAATCTGCACTGCGAGATCCTGGTCGACGACCAGCTGTTCGCCCAGGCCGACCAGTTCATCGGCCCCAAGCTGACCCCGGCCCGCGACGATCCGGACTACGGCGCGATGAACTGCGGGGCCCCGCTGAGCAACGCCCCGGGCCTTCCCGCCGACGAGCTGCCGCTGCCGCCACCGGTTTCCGGGGACGGGACAGACGCTCCCCCCGCTACTCCCCCGGCCGAGTTCCCGCCGGTCGACCAGACACCCGCACCCGACCCGTTCGCCACGGTCAACTGACCGCATCCGGCGACCAGCCGGCGTTCTCGGCCCAGGCCCACGCCCGGCCGTAGGCCTCGCGCAGCCAGATCTGCCGGTCAGCCACTTCGGTTTTGAGCTTCAGGTAGTCGGACCGCACTCCGGGGTTGGCGTTGAGCCAGTCGACGAAGAGCAGCGCGAATCTCTGATTGGGGCTGCCCTCCACCCTGATGTGGACGTGAGTCGGCCGACCCGGATCGGACGATCCGTGAAACCGTTTGTGCCACTGCATATTTTCGGCGTCACGGACATTTCCGCCGTCCAGGGTGATGTCGGCGGTGATGTGCCCGAGCCGCGGGTAACCGGCCCGCAGCAGGTCAGCGGCGCAATCGTCGGCGTCACGCAGATCGGCGACGGTGATCTGCATGTCGATGATGTCCCGCGCGTCCATCCCGTGCACGGCGGTCGACCCGACGTGGTCGATGCGCCGGGCGCGATGCCCACAGGTGGTCGCCAGTCTGGCCCGGATACGCTCGGCCTGCGCCGGCCAGGACGGGTCGGCAGGCACCGGCCGGCGGGGGTCGTCGGCTGTCCTGCCGCTGGCGAGATTATGGGCGAACGGCAGGATCCGCCGGTACCACAGCTCCCGCGCCGCCTCCACGATCTGCCCCTCGGTGCCGGAGTTGTCCAGCCACACGTCGGCGACCCGGCGACGTTGATCCTCGGTGGCCTGCGCGGCGATGCGGGCCCGCGCGTCGGCCTCCGCCATGCCGCGCCGGCCGGTCAGCCGGCGAAGGCGCACCTCGGCGTCGGCGTGCACCACCACCACCAGCGGGAACAGCGGCGCCATGCCGGATTCGACCAGCAGCGGAATATCCTCGACAACCACCTCGTCCTCGGCCACCGCGGCGACGAGTTCGGCACGGCGCCGGGCAACCAGCGGATGGACGATCGCGTTGAGCCTGGCTCGTTGTTGTTCGTCGACGAAGGCCCTGGCGGCCAGCGCCGGACGGTTCAGTGCCCCGTCCGGCGCCAGGATGTCCCGCCCGAAGTGGTCGACCAGTGCGGCCAGCCCCTCGGTGCCCGGTTGAACGACCTCCCGGGAGATGACATCGCCGTCGACGATGACCGCCCCGCAGTCGGCGAAGGTCGCCGACACGGTGGACTTCCCGGCGCCGATCCCGCCGGTCAGGCCGATCCGCAGCACGGCTCAGACCCTCGCCACCCTGAGCGGGTCAGGCGTTGCCGGCGAGCTTCTCGCGCAGCGCCGCCAGCTGGGCGTCGCTGGCCAGCGACCCACCGGCCGACTCGCCCGAGCTCGACGAGGTGGCACCCGAGGGACGCTCGTCGGCAGCAGCCTCCGCGGCAGCGAACTTCTCCATCTGCGCGGTGTGCATCTTGTGCCGGCGCTCGGCCTCGGCGTAGCGGGCCTCCCATTCGGTTCGCTGCTTGTCGAAGCCCTCGAGCCATTCGTTGGTCTCGGCGTCGAAGCCCTCCGGGAAGATGTAGTTGCCCTGCTCGTCGTAGCTGTCGGCCATGCCGTACTTCGACGGGTCGAACTCCTCGGTGTAGTCCTCGTTGGCCTGCTTGAGGCTCAGCGAGATGCGGCGCCGCTCCAGGTCGATGTCGATGACCTTGACCATGGCGTCGTCGCCGACCGCGACCACCTGATCGGGAACCTCGACGTGGCGCTCGGACAGCTCGGAGATGTGGACCAGGCCCTCGATGCCCTCCTCGACGCGGACGAACGCGCCGAAGGGCACCAGCTTGGTGACCTTGCCCGGCACGATCTGGCCGATGGCGTGGGTGCGGGCGAAGTGGCGCCACGGGTCTTCCTGGGTGGCCTTGAGCGACAAGGAAACCCGCTCGCGATCCATGTCCACGTCGAGCACCTCGACGGTGACCTCGTCGCCGACCTGGACGACCTCGGACGGGTGGTCGATGTGCTTCCAGGACAGTTCGGAGACGTGGACCAGGCCGTCGACTCCGCCGAGATCGACGAAGGCACCGAAGTTGACGATCGAGGAGACGACGCCCTTGCGAACGGCTCCCTTGACCAGCTGGTTGAGGAACTCGCTGCGGACCTCCGACTGGGTCTGCTCCAGCCAGGCGCGACGGGACAGAACGACGTTGTTGCGGTTCTTGTCCAGCTCGATGATCTTGGCCTCGATCTCCTTGCCGATGTACGGCTGCAGATCGCGGACGCGGCGCATCTCGACGAGAGAGGCCGGCAGGAAGCCGCGCAGGCCGATATCGAGGATCAGGCCGCCCTTGACGACCTCGATGACGGTGCCCTTGACGGCCTCGTCCTTTTCCTTGAGCTCCTCGATCGTGCCCC
>JAGQTQ010000099.1:0-1600 GCA_020438905.1 Mycobacterium sp. | reverse complement strand
CCACCTCGTCACCGACGGACACCACTTCGTTGGGGTCGACGTCGTGCTTGATGGAGAGCTCACGGGAGGGGATGACACCCTCGGTCTTGTAGCCGATGTCGAGCAGGACCTCATCCCGATCCACCTTGACGATGGTGCCCTCGACGATGTCGCCATCGTTGAAGTATTTGATGGTCTTGTCGATGGCGGCGAGGAAGTCCTCGGGCGAGCCGATGTCGTTGACGGCTACTTGCGGCGAGGTGACGGTGGGGCTTGGCATATTGTTGGGTTGCTCCGGGCAGGGTTGGTCGAAGGGACGGGTTTTTCTCAGGTCTGCACCCGAAGAGATGCACACGGGTACCGGCTGAGCGTACTCGACCGACCGCAAGGCGACCAAACCCAGGTGCTCTCGCAGCTACTCTCCTGGGGTGTCCTACGCCACAGTCCCGCCCTTTCCACGACCGGTCCGCAAAGTCGGCGCGCCGCTCGGATCCATCATCGCGCTCGGCACCGTAGCGGCACTGATCCTGGGCCTGCTGACCGCCGTGAACCCGGGGGGCACCGCGCTGGGACTGGTCCTGTCCACCGCGGCGATGGCCCTGGTGCTGCTGTGTTACCTATGGCTGGACCGCTGGGAACCGGAACCGCCGCGGCTGTTGATCATGGCGTTTCTGTGGGGCTCATCGGTCGCGGTGCTGCTGTCGGTGGCCGTCGAGCACGTCATCGAGCAGACCTTCGGCGACGGCGGGGACCAACCCGCTTTCGCCACGATCGCGATCGGCGCGCCGCTGGTCGAGGAGGCCGCCAAGGGAACCTTCCTGTTGCTGATGATGACCGGCCGGCGCCGCAATGAGCTCAACACTCTGACCGATTGCCTGGTCTATGCGGGTTTCACCGCCGTCGGGTTCTCCTGGCTGGAGAACATCTTCTACATCGCCAGCGGTGAGACCCTGGGCGGCTCGCTGGCCATCGCCGGTATGCGGCTGATACTGGGGCCGTTCGCCCACCCGCTGTTCACCTCGATGTTCGCCATCGGGGTGTACTTCGCGCTGCGCCGGCGCTCCCTCGCCGGCCGGCTGGCCTGCTTGCTGGCCGGTTACCTGGTCGCGGTGCTGGTGCACGGGTTGTGGAACGGCTCGGCGATGCTGGGCGCCGGCGCCTACCTGGGCGTCTACGTGCTGTGGATGATGCCGGTCTTCGCGTTGGCGATCACCCTTGCTCTGACCAGCCGGAGCCGGGAGCGGCACATCATCGCCGGCAAGCTGCCGGCCCTGGTGGCCCACGGACTGGTGACCCCTGGCGAGGCGACCTGGCTGGGGTCACTGCAGGGCCGCAAACTCGCGGTCGCCAGCGCCTCCCGGTACGGCGGGCGGGCGGCCGCCTCGGCCGTGAAGGCCTTCGTCCTACAGGTGGTCGCGCTGGCCTACACCCGGGACCGGATCGACCGCGGGTTCGGCGACGCGAGGGTGTTCGCCCTGCAGGAGGAAGAGGCCCACGGGGTTGCCGCCGCCCGGGCGGCAGCCGGGCCGGCACTGCACGTTCTCAACGGTTACCGGTTCCCGGTGCGCTGAACGCCCGGGTCACGCCCGGAGGCGCTCAGTGCGCGGCGGCATCCCAGGTG
>JAGQTQ010000098.1 GCA_020438905.1 Mycobacterium sp. | reverse complement strand
CAGGCCCTCGTCACCACGGTGACGGTCCGTGCTGCGCAAGCATCCCCAGCCAGTGACATCCAAGGAGACACACCCCATGACCACCTCAGATAACTGGTCCTTCGAGACCAAACAGATCCACGCCGGCCAGACTCCCGACAGAGACACCCACGCCCGGGCGCTGCCGATCTACCAGACCACCTCCTACACCTTCGACAGCACCGACCACGCCGCCGCTCTGTTCGGCCTGGCCGAGCCCGGCAACATCTACACCCGGTTGATGAATCCCACCACCGACGTCGTCGAGCAGCGCATCGCCGCCCTCGAGGGCGGGGTGGCCGCGGTGTTCCTGTCCTCGGGCCAGGCCGCCGAGACCTTCGCGATCCTGAACCTGGCCGGCGCCGGGGACCACATCGTGTCCAGCCCCAGGCTCTACGGCGGCACCTACAACCTGCTGCACTACACGCTGGCCAAGCTGGGGATCGAGACGACGTTCGTCTCCGACCCCGACGACCTCGACGCCTGGCGGGCGGCGGTGCGGCCGAACACCAAGGCCTTCTTCGGCGAGACCATCTCCAACCCGAAGATCGACATCCTCGACACCCCCGGGGTCTCGGCGGTGGCTCACGACAACGGCGTGCCGCTGATCGTGGACAACACCATCGCGACGCCGTACCTGATCCGGCCGCTCTCCCAGGGTGCGGACATCGTGGTGCACTCGGCCACCAAGTACCTCGGCGGCCACGGCACCGCGGTCGCCGGGGTGATCGTCGACGGCGGCACGTTCGACTGGCACTCGGGCAAGTTCCCGGGTTTCACCACCCCCGACCCGAGCTATCACGGTGTGGTGTTCGCCGATCTGGGCGCTCCCGCCTTCGCCCTGAAGGCCCGCGTCCAGCTGCTGCGTGACCTCGGCTCGGCGGCCGCCCCGTTCAACGCCTTCCTGATCGCCCAGGGTCTGGAGACACTGAGCCTGCGCATCGAGCGGCACGTCTCCAACGCCCAAAGCGTCGCGGAGTACCTGTCCGGCCACGATGACGTGATCAGCGTGAACTACGCCGGGCTGCCCAGCTCACCCTGGTACGAACGGGGCCGGAAGCTGGCACCCCGGGGAACCGGCGCGGTGCTGTCCTTCGAGCTGGCCGGCGGGGTCGAGGCGGGCAAGGCTTTCGTCAACGCGCTGAGGCTGCACAGTCACGTGGCCAATATCGGCGACGTGCGGTCGCTGGTGATCCACCCGGCTTCGACCACCCACCAGCAGCTCTCGGCCGCCGAGCAGCTGGCCACCGGGGTCACCCCCGGTCTGGTGCGACTGGCGGTCGGCCTCGAGGGTATCGACGACATCCTGGCCGACCTCGAACACGGCTTCGCCGCCGCCAGATCGCCGGGTGCCGCACAGCTGGCCGTGGCGGCCCTTTGACGGAGCCGGATATGACACTCGCGCACGAACGCCTGCGGACCACGGCCCTTCCGGCCGAGGGTGAGATCGGCATCGTCGACATCGGAGCACTGCGCCTGGAGAGCGGCGCGGTGATCGACGACGTGTCGATAGCGGTCCAGCGCTGGGGCGAACCCTCCCCCAGCGGGGACAACATCGTCGTCGTGCTGCACGCCCTCACCGGGGACTCCAACGTGCCCGGCTGGTGGGACGGGGTGGCCGGCCCGGGGGCGCCGATCGACACCAACCGCTGGTGCGCGGTGGCCACCAACGTGCTGGGCGGGTGCCGGGGTTCCACCGGGCCCAGTTCGCTGGCCCGCGACGGACGCCCGTGGGGATCCCGGTTCCCGCTGATCACCGTGCGCGACCAGGTCAACGCCGATGTCGCCGCGCTGGCCGCGCTGGGCATCCCGGAGGTGGCGGCGGTGATCGGCGGCTCGATGGGCGGGGCGCGGGCGCTGGAGTGGATGATCGGCTATCCCGATCGGGTGGGGGCCGGCCTGGTGCTGGCCGTCGGAGCGCGGGCCACCGCCGACCAGATCGGCACCCAGAGCACCCAGATCGCGGCCATCAAGTCCGACCCGGACTGGCAGGGCGGCAACTACTACGGCACCGGCCGCTCGCCGGATGCCGGACTGGAACTGGCCCGCCGCTTCGCCCACCTGACCTACCGCGGCGAAACCGAACTGGACACCCGGTTCGGCAACGACGGCCAGGACCAGGAGGATCCGCTGGCCGGCGGCCGCTACGCGGTGCAGAGCTACCTGGAATACCAGGGCGCCAAGCTGGTCCGGCGGTTCGACGCCGGCAGCTACGTGGCACTGACCGAAAGCCTGTCCAGCCACGACGTGGGACGGGGACGGGGTGGTGTCGCGGCGGCGCTGCGGTCCTGCCCGGTGCCGGTCGTCGTCGGTGGCATCACCTCCGATCGGCTCTACCCGTTGCGACTGCAGCAGGAACTGGCCGATCTGCTGCCCGGCTGCTCCGGCCTCAACGTCGTGGAGTCGATCTACGGCCACGACGGCTTCCTGATCGAGACCGAGGCCGTCGGCCAGTTGATCCGCGAGACCCTCGGGTGAGTGACCCCCGGCGCGATCGGTCCCGGCGCGATCGGTCACTGTCCTTCGGGGCGCAGGCCGCCGCCTACGAGCGGGGCAGGCCGTCCTACCCGCCGGAGGCGATCGACTGGCTGCTCGCGCCGACGGCGCGCTGGCAGGCCCGCGACGTGCTCGATCTCGGGGCCGGCACCGGCAAGCTGACCACCCGACTGGTCGAACGCGGGCTCAACGTCATCGCCGTCGACCCGATCGCCGAGATGCTCGACGTGCTGCGCGCCGCGCTGCCCGACACCCCCGCGCTGCTGGGCACCGCCGAGCACATCCCGCTACCGGACTCCCATGTCGACGCGGTGCTGGTGGCCCAGGCCTGGCACTGGTTCGACCAGGACGCGGCGGTGGCCGAGATCGCCCGGGTGCTGCGGCCGGGCGGACGGCTGGGCGTGGTGTGGAACACCCGCGACGACCGGCTGGGCTGGGTCAGGGACTTCGGCCGCATCGTCGGCCTCGAGCATGACCGGGACAGTGCCACCGTCGAGCTGCCCGCGTCCTTCACTGACGTGGCGACCCACCAGGTGGAGTGGACCAACTACATCACCCGCGAGGCGCTGATCGACTACGTCGCGTCGCGCAGTTACTGCATCACCTCACCGGCTGACGTGCGAACCCGGACCCTCGAGGATGTTCGCCGGCTGTTGACCGACCATCCGGCCCTGATCAACTCCGAGGGCATCGCGCTGCCCTACGTCACGGTCTGCGTGCGGGCCACCCTGGCCGGCTAACTGGTTCCCAACGGGTCGATGGTGCCGGCCACGTAGAGCATCACGACGCTGACGGTCGTCATGGTGGCGAAGTCCAGCGGCTTGGTGCGCACCACCAGCAGACCGGCGCGCTTCTCGGACAGCACCAGTCGCAGTGCGGCGCCCACCCCCACCCCGACACCCAGCAGAAACGCCCCACGCCGCCAGAATCCGGCGGCGACGAGGACCAGGGCCACCGCGAAGATGGCCGCGACGGTCAGGATCGGCCACTGCGTCCGCAGCAGGTGGCGCACCTTCGTCACCGCGCTTCAGCCTGTTGGGCTTCCGCTCGTTCGACGACGTTGGTCAACAGGAAGGCCCGGGTGAGCGGTCCCACCCCGCCGGGGTTGGGCGAGACGTGCCCGGCGACGTCCCATACCCCCGGCGCCACGTCACCGGTGAGTTTCCCGTCGACCCGGCTGACCCCGACGTCCACCACCGCCGCACCGGGCTTGACCATGTCGGCGGTCAGCATGTGCGGGACCCCGACCGCGGCGACGATGACGTCGGCCTGGCGCGTGAGCGAGGGCAGGTCGCGGGTTCCGGTGTGGCACAAAGTCACCGTGGCGTTCTCGGTGCGCCGGGTCAGCAGCAGGCCGAGCGGGCGGCCCACGGTGACGCCGCGGCCGATCACCACGACATGCGCCCCGTCGATCGGGACCTCATAGCGCCGCAGCAGGTGGACGATGCCGCGCGGGGTGCACGGCAGCGGGGCCGGCTCGTTGAGCACGAGCCTGCCGAGGTTGGTGGGGTGCAGACCGTCGGCGTCCTTGGCCGGGTCGATGCGCTCCAGGGCGGCGTTCTCGTCGAGGTGGCGCGGCAGCGGCAGTTGCACGATGTAGCCGGTGCAGTCGGGGTTGGCGTTGAGTTCGTCGATGGTGTCGTTCAGTTCGGCCTGGCTGATATCGGCCGGCAGGTCGCGGCGGATCGAGGTGATGCCGACCTTGGCGCAGTCGGAGTGCTTGCCGCGGACGTAGGCGTGCGAGCCCGGGTCGTCCCCGACCAGGACGGTGCCCAGGCCGGGCGTGCGGCCCTGCGCGGTCAGCGCGGCCACCCGTTCGGTGAGGTCGGCGAGGATCTCGTCGCGGGTCAGCTTGCCGTCCAAAGTGAGCGCGGGCACGGCTACATTCTGCATATGGACACCGTTCGAGATGTGTTCAGCCCGGCCCAACTCGGTCCGGTGACGCTGCGCAACCGAATCATCAAGGCGGCCACCTTCGAGGCGCGCACCCCCGGGGCGCTGGTCAGCGACGACCTGATCGACTTCCACCGGGCGATGGCCGCGGGCGGGGTCGGTATGACCACTGTCGCCTACTGTGCGGTCAGCCGGGGCGGGCGCACCGACGACTCCGCGTTGTGGATGCGTCCGGAAGCGCTGCCGGGGCTGCGCCGGCTCACCGAGGCCGTACACGCCCAGGGCGCGGCGGTCAGCGCGCAGATCGGGCACGCCGGACCGGTGGCCAATGCGCGGTCCAACAAGGCTCCCGCGCTGGCGCCGGGGCGGTTCTTCAACCCGCTGTCCATGCGGTTCGCCCGGCACGCCACCCGGGCCGATATCGACGAGGTGATCGCCGCGCACGCCCGGGCGGCGCGCTATGCCATCGATGCCGGGTTCGACGCCGTGGAGATCCATCTCGGCCACAACTACCTGGCGAGCTCATTCCTGTCCCCGCTGATCAACCGGCGCGGCGACGATTTCGGCGGGTCGCTGGAGAACCGCGCCAAACTGGCCAGGGGGATCGTCCGGGCGGTGCGCACCGAGGTCGCGCGCGACGGCGCCCCGGCGATCGCCGTGACCGCCAAGCTGAACATGTCCGACGGGGTGCGCGGTGGCATCACCGTCGAGGAGTCGCTGCAGACCGCCCGCTGGCTGCAGGACGACGGGGGCCTGGACGCGATCGAGCTGACCGCGGGCAGCTCGCTGGTCAACCCGATGTATCTGTTCCGCGGGGGCGTGCCGATCAAGGAGTTCGCCGGGGCGTTCCCGCCGCCGCTGCGCTGGGGTATCCGGATGACCGGCACCAAGTTCCTGCGCGCCTACCCCTACCGGGAGGCGTTTCTGCTGCGGGACGCCGAGCGGTTCCGTGCCGAATTGAGCATCCCGCTGATCCTGCTCGGCGGGATCACCAACCGGGAGACCATCGACACCGCCATGTCTGCGGGGTTCGACTTCGTCGCGATGGGGCGGGCGCTGCTGGCCGAGCCGGATCTGGTGAACCGGATGCGGGCCGACGGCGATGCCCGCGCGGTGCGCTCGGTCTGCGACCACTGCAACAAGTGCATGCCGACGATCTACACGCGCACGCGGTGCGTCCTAACCGGGGGTCCGGACCGCTAGAGTTGGCGCCGATGAGCAGCCCCTCAACGCCTTCCGGGCCCACGCTGACCGTCTGGCACGACGGCACGGCACGTACTTTCACCGCGGGCACCGACGTGGTGGTCGGCCGCGACCTGCGGGCCGATATCCGCATCCCCCACCCGCTGGTCTCCCGTGCGCATGTGGTGCTGCGACCCGCCTTCGGCCGGTGGACGGCCGTCGACAACGGCTCGCTCAACGGCATGTTCGTCCGCGGCCGGCGGGTCCCGGAGGTCGAGGTCACCAACGGCACGGTGGTGAATTTGGGCAATCCGGAAGGACCGGAGCTGCGCTTCGAGCTCGGCAGCCAGCAGGGTCCGACCGGGCGGTTGCCGCAGCCCCCGACCGAGATGATCGCCGGGCCGCCCCCGGTGCAGCAGAACTACCAGTACCCGACCCGTCCGGCCGCCCCCCCGCCGGTCTACCGGGAACCGGAGAACGCCCCCACCCAGATGGGTCCGTCGGCGGCGCGCGCGGGCGGCACGTCGAACCTGGCCACCTCGATGCTCAAGATTCTCCGGCCGGGCTCGTCATCGGCTCCGCCCCCACCGGGATCGCTGACCATCGGGCGGGCCACCGACAACGACATCGTCATCCCCGACGTGCTGGCCTCGCGCCATCACGCCACCTTGATCCCGACCCCGGGCGGGACCAAGCTCGCCGACAACCGGTCCATCAACGGCACCTTCGTCAACGGCAACCGGGTGGACGCCGCTCTGCTCAATCCGGGCGATGTGGTCACCATCGGCAACGTCGACCTGGTGTTCGACGGCGTCACGCTGGCTCGGCGGGCCGAGACGGCGGCGGCCGCCGGAACCGGCGGACTGGACGTTCGCGGGCTCACCTGGACGATCGAGGGCAACAAGACGTTGCTGGAGAACATCTCGTTCACCGCCCGCCCCGGAACGCTGACCGCGGTCATCGGACCGTCCGGCGCGGGCAAGTCGACCCTGGCCCGCCAGGTCGCCGGCCTCACCCACCCCACCACCGGCACGGTCAGCTTCGAGGGCCACAACATCCACGCCGAGTACGCCTCGCTGCGCTCCCGGATCGGGATGGTGCCCCAGGACGATGTGGTGCACGGTCAGCTCACCGTCAACCAGGCCCTGATGTACGCGGCCGAGTTGCGGCTTCCGCCGGACACCACGACCGAGGACCGCCAGCAGGTGGTCAAAGAGGTGCTGGCCGAATTGGAGATGACCGCGCACGCCGATACCCGCGTCGACCGGCTCTCCGGTGGCCAGCGCAAACGGGCGTCGGTGGCGCTGGAACTGCTGACCGGACCGTCGCTGCTGATCCTCGACGAACCGACCTCGGGGCTGGATCCGGCGCTGGACCGTCAGGTGATGACCATGCTGCGCCAGCTGGCCGATGCCGGGCGCGTGGTGCTGGTGGTCACCCACTCGCTGACCTACCTGGACGTGTGCGACCAGGTTCTGCTGCTCGCCCCGGGCGGCAAAACCGCGTTCTGCGGTCCGCCGAGTGCGATCGGCCCGGCGATGGGAACCACCAACTGGGCCGACATCTTCAGCACGGTGGCCGCGGATCCGCAGGGCGCCAATGACCGTTACCTGGCGCTGAGCGGTCCGCCGCCGGCGACGCCGCCGACCGAGCAGCCCTCCGAACTCGGCGAGCCGACGCATACCAGCCTGGTGCGCCAGTTCTCCACGATCGTTCGCCGGCAGACCCGGCTGATCATCTCCGATCGCGGCTATTTCATCTTCCTGGCGCTGCTGCCGTTCATCATGGGCGTGCTGTCGCTGGCGGTGCCCGGCACTGCCGGCTTCGGGGTGCCCGATCCGATGGGCGATGCGCCCAACGAGCCGGGGCAGATCCTGGTTTTGCTCAACGTCGGGGCGATCTTCATGGGGACCGCGCTGACCATCCGCGACCTGATCGGCGAGCGGCCGATCTTCCGGCGAGAGCAGGCGGTCGGATTGTCCACGACCGCTTATCTGCTGGCGAAGGTCTGCGTGTACACGGTGTTCGCGGTGGCCCAGGCGGCGATCGTGACCACCATCGTGGTCTGGGGCAAAGGGGCACCGACTCAGGGTGCGGTGGCGTTGGGAAGCCCGTCACTGGAATTGTTCGTGACGATCGCGGCCACCTGCGTGGCCTCGGCCAACCTCGGCCTGCTGCTTTCGGCGCTGGCCAAATCCAACGAGCAGATCATGCCGCTGCTCGTGGTGGCGATCATGAGCCAGCTGGTGTTCTCCGGGGGGATGATCCCGGTGACCGATCGGCTGGTGCTCGACCAGCTGTCCTGGCTGACGCCGGCCCGGTGGGGTTTCGCCGCCTCGGCCTCCACGGTGGACCTGATCCATCTGGTACCCGGACCGCTGACGCCCAAAGACCACTGGTGGGAGCACAACGCCTCGAGCTGGTGGTTCGACATGGCCATGCTCACCGCGCTGAGCATCGGGTACCTGCTGCTGGTGCGCTGGAAGATCCGGCTCAAGACCGCCTAACACTTACCGCGGGCCGTTGAGCCGCCGCAGGGACATGATCCGGCGGTGCCGGTCGGCGGCACGGGTGCGCTTGCGCTGAGGCATGCCCAGGCCGCGGTACGGGGAAAGAGGGTGCGCCTCGGCGGGCGGGAACTCGACGGACCCGGTCGGAACGGATAGGGCAGGTATCAACAGCACGCTGCCGGGACGCGTGCGGTAGACGTGGCCGGACGGAGCCGTCCATACGACGGTGCCGTCGGGCAGCTGTTCGTCGCGCCAGCCACCCGGACCTGCCCAGAATGTCTTGAGCAAATGATGTTTTCGGCACGCCGCTTTGAGATTGGAGGCGTGCGTGGGACCGCCGCGACTGTAGGGCACTGTGTGGTCGATATCGCAGAACTCCGCCGGACAGTCACAGCCCGGGAAACGACAGGTGAGGTCGCGAGCCCGAACGAAGTCGGCCAGGGCCCGCGACGGGCGGTAGCACGGTTCCGGTGGGCTCTCGCCGGGGTGCACCACCGGACGGGATTCGGCGATTCCGCGGGCGATGAGGTCGGCGAGAACGGCGGCGGGCACAGCCGGTCCACCCATCACGATTCCGGAGGCGGGCGCAGGACGGGTTTGAGCCGGACGGGTCTGCTGATCACGTCGCGCGTACTCGCGGAACACTTCCGCCAGGCGCTCGCGGCTGGTGATCACCTCGGCGGTGTCGTCGCCGGGGCGCTCGCCGTGCACAACCTCGGCCTCGGCGGAGTTCAGCGCGGCGGCTTCGGCCACCACGTGCACCACGACCGACGGCGGGCGCTTCTCATCGGTGGCCGCGGCGCAGTCGGGACCGCTGCACGCACACGTCAGCGTGGTGTGACCGGCCGCTAGGGCGCCCATCGCGTCCGCGCGGCGCTGTTCCACCGTGCGGGGGTCGTCGTCGCAGACAGAGTGCGCCATCGCGGTGAGCCGGCGGTCGAGCAGGGTGGCGTCAACGGGATTCAACTCCCCCGACAGGTAGGAAACGTCGCGATCGTGGGCGATGTCGATATACCGGCCCCGGGTCGTGCGCTCCGAGCGCTGTCGCGCTTCCGGGTCGTGGCGGACGACGACGGCATCGACGGCCCGCTGCATCTTCTCCACCGACAGCGGCCCCCAATTGGGGATCTGCTCGGCCAGTTCGGCGTCGATGGCCGCCAGCACCTCCGGGTCAAGGGCGAGCAACGTCCGCGCGACGATCATCCGCACGGTGCGGTAGTCGATGACTCCGGTAGCGAACAGAGCGGCGACCTTGGGCAGCCGTTCCCGCAGACAGGTGGCGTTGTGCAGCAGTGATCCCGCGGCCGCGGCGGTGATGCACTGGGCGGCGGCGACTTCGGCGGCGACGGCCTCCCACGGATCGATGCGCCACAGTTCGCGACCATGGCCGTCCTCAACTGGGATCTGGCGGCGTTCGTAGAGTTCGGCGATCGCCGCCAGCCGGCGGGCACAGGCGATGTTCTCCGCGCGCGCCGACTCCGCGATGATGTCCACCACCGCGGCGTCGGCAATTTCCTCGAACATGTGTTTGATTCTAGGGTTGCGGGGTGACAAAGTCCGGCCCCGAATCGGCGGCTGTGGACGAAGTCGGAACTGTGGAAATCACTCACCGGTGATGTCGAGGCCGTGGGCCGCGGCGAAGGCCAATCCCTGCGCGATGTCGATGCGCGCCCCCCGGCAGCCCGCCGTGGTCCACAGCGTCGGATCGACGCGGGCTCCACGCAGGTCTGCCCCCTCCAGACGCAACCCCTGCGTGCGCGCGCCGGTCAGATCCGCGCCGCGCAGGACCGCCTCGCGGAGATCGGCTTGGACCAGCGAGGCCTCCCGCAGCCGGCAACCGGACAGGTCCACACCGCGAAGATCGGCGCCGCCCAGAACCGTCAGGGTGAAGTCCACCTCGTCGAAGACGATCGGGCGCAGCCGACAGTCCTCGAACGTCGATCCCATCATGCTGCAATTACGAAAGGTACTGTGCCACAGCGTAGTCCGCACGAATCGACAGTTCCGGAAGGCCGATCCGCGATGTTCCGACTCGGCGAGGTTGGCGCCGGCGAAGTCGCAACCGTTGAACACCACCCGCTCGGTGCGCAGACCGGAGAGATCCTCCTCGGAGAAGTCGCGACCGGTCAGTTCCCGGCCGGACCACGGCGGCAGTGATGATGTCATCGTCGGATAGATTGTGGCCCATGGAGGCGAAGCGCTTTCAGCGCTGGTGGTTCGGGGCCTGCGTCCTGGCCGCGCTGCTGGCGAACCGGGTGGGCGGTTTCAGCCTGGTGGTGACGATGGTGTTCGTCGTCATCTACGCAACGGGCGCCACCCTTATCGGCCGTGACGACGAGAGCGCCGAGACCGAAGAGGTCGCCGAAGCCGAGGAGGCTCAGACGGAAACCCAACCATCGGGTTGACCGGCCTTCGAGGCGTCGCTCCCTTATCCCCAGGCGCCGATACATCCCCAAGCACCGATACGGAGAACCGTTTCCGCGCCGGCCCGGAGGTAACCTCTTCTCCGTGGGGCAGGACGATCTCAGCGACATCAAACGGCGACTCCAAGCGGCCGAACAGGACGCCGCCGCGGCGAGGATCCTGGCCGGCGCGGCCGACCGCGACGTCGCCGAAATCCGCGCCGAGATCCGCGATTTTCGCAAAGCAACGACCGCGAGCTTCAACGCCCTCCGACAGGACTTCGTTGATCTGCGCGATCACGTCGATCGGCGCTTCGACCAGGTTGATCGGCGCTTCGAGCACGTCGATCAGCGCTTCGACCAGGTTGATGGCGGGTTCGCCGAGATGCGCGGCAGGCTGGACGCGACCGCAGCCGGGCAGCAACGGATCGTCGAACTCATCGAGTCGCTGATCGACAAGCAGAAGGGCTGAACCGGAAGCCCGTGTTCCGGATTCTCTTTTTCTCGCCGAGGATCGCCGTCCGCAGAACTCCTCGCGTTTCTCCACAGACCTCAGACATGAGAAGCGCTCCGAAGGAGCCGCGCCGCTAGTCTCAATGCTGTGAGTCAGGGTGACCTCGAGGGCCGCGTGAACGCGCTGGAGACGACCGTGGATGAGATCAGTCGACGACTCCGCGCAACTGAGAAGGACGCCGCGGCTGCTCGGGTATTGGCGGGCGCGGCAGACCGTGACGTCACGGAGATAAGAGCTGAGATCCGCGACTTCCGAAACGCCACCACGGCAAGTTTCAACGCGCTGCGTGAGGACCTCGGTGACCTCCGTCCTCACGTCGATCGGGGCTTCTCCGAGATGCGCGGCAAGTTAGACGCAACCGCCGGCGGCCAGCAACACATCGCCGATTTGATTCAAAGATTGATCGACGACACGGACCGTTAGCGGTTTCGCCGTCCATGTTCCGAATCCTGTTTTATTCCCCGCGGATAGCCCCCAACACCGGTAACGCGATCCGAATGGTGGCCGGTACCGGATGCCACCTGCATCTGGTCGAGCCCTTGGGATTCGACCTGTCCGAGCCGAAGTTGCGCCGGGCCGGGCTGGACTATCACGACCTCGCGTCGGTCACCGTGCACGCCAGTCTGGACGAGGCCTGGACGGCGATCGGCGAAGCCAGGGTGTACGCCTTCACCGCCCACGCCGAAACCTCCTTCGCCGACATCAGCTACGACCCCGGCGACGTGCTGATGTTCGGCCCAGAACCGACCGGCCTGGACGAACAGACGCTGGCCGATCCCCGAATCACCAAGCAGGTGCGCATCCCGATGCTTCCCGGCCGCCGCTCACTGAACCTGTCCAACGCCGCGGCGGTGGCCGCCTACGAAGCGTGGCGGCAGCACAAGTTCCAAGGCGGGGTGTGAATCACCAACCGTCCCAGTGGGTCAGCTGCTCGGCGGGCAGCCGCTTGGCGAGCTTGAAGTCGGTGCCCTTGGTGTAGGCGATCGGGAACAGCCCACCCTGGGTGTAGTGCTGGAAGGGGATGCCGAGCAGGTCGGCGGCCTTCTTCTCGCCCTCGCCGATCAGGTGCAGCGTGGTCCAGGCGGTGCCGATCCCCCGCTCGCGCAGCGCCAGCATGAAACTCCACACCGCGGGCAGCAGCGAGCCCCAGAACGATGCCTGCATGCCGGCGTCGGCCCCCTCGGGGCGGCCTTCCAGCAGCGGGATCATCATCACCGGCGCCTTCTCCATGTTCTGGTTGAGGTACTTCGCGGAATCCACGACGGCATCCATCTGCTGATCGCGGATATCGCCGCGGACCGGCTTGGGCAGATCGAGGTAGCCGGTGCCGGTGGCCCGGTAGATGTCGGCCAGGGCCTTCTTCTTGGCGGGGTCCTCGACGAACATCCACTGCCAGCCCTGGGCATTGGACCCGGTCGGCGCCTGCAGGGCGATGTCGAGACACTCCATCAGCACCTCGCGCGGCACCGGCTTGTCGAAGTCGAGGCGCTTGCGCACCGAACGGGTGGTGGTCAGGACTTCGTCGGCGCTCAGGTTGAGTCTCATGATCGGAGACTAGCCGCTAGCGGAAGTCCCGGGACCGGGAGCCGATCGTCATCTCCAGCGGTCGCATCCGCTCGGCGACCACCGTCACCGCGCCGCTGGCGTTCTGGACCTGCCCGCGGATCAACAGGGCCCGCGCCGTCTGTGCCACCCGCCGGTGCCGGGCCCAGACCCCCGGCGTGCACAGCACGTTGACCATGCCGGTCTCGTCTTCGATGTTCATGAACGTCACCCCCCGCGCCGTCCCCGGGCGCTGCCGATGGGTCACCGCACCGGCGATCAGCACCCGGCTTCCATCCGGAACCGACAGCAGCCGCTCGGCCGGGATGACCCCGATCTCGTCGAGATCGGCACGCAGAAATTGGGTCGGATAGCTGTCCGGGGAGACACCGGTGGCCCATACATCGGCCGCGGCCAGTTCGGCCTCGCTCATACCGGGTAGCGCGGGAACGTGCGGCGCCGAGCCCACCCCGGGCAGCCGGTCCGGGCGTTCGGCGGCGGCGGCCCCGGCGGCCCACAGCGCTTCCCGCCGGGTGAGGCCGAAGCAGCCCAGCGCCCCGGCGGTGGCCAGCGACTCAACCTGGGGAACCGACAGTTGCACGCGGCCGGTCAGATCCAGCAGTGAGGCATACGAGCCGCCGGACTGACGTTCGGCGACGATGCGCTGCGCGAGGTCCGCACCGATATGCCGGACGGCGCCCAGTCCGAGCCGCACCTCAAGCCCGGAGTTCTCCAGTGTGGCGTGGGCCAGGCTGGCGTTGACGTCCGGCCCGTGCACGACAACCCCGTGCCGGCGAGCATCGGCGATCAGCGACTGGGGCGAGTAGAAGCCCATCGGCTGGGCTCGCAGCAACGCCGCGCAGAACGCCGCCGGATGGTGCAGCTTGAACCACGAGGAGTAGAACACCAGCGAGGCGAAGGACAGTGAATGGCTTTCCGGGAAGCCGAAATTGGCGAACGCCTCGAGCTTCTCGTAGATCCGGTCGGCCACGTCCCCGGTGATGCCGTGGCGCTGCTGCATCCCGGCGTAGAACCGCTCACGCAGCCGCCGCATCTTGGCGGTGGAGCGTTTGGATCCCATGGCCCGGCGCAACTGATCGGCCTCGGCCGCCGAGAAGCCCGCGCAGTCGACCGCCACCTGCATCAACTGCTCCTGGAACAGCGGCACGCCGAGTGTCTTGCGCAACGCCGGCTCCATCGACGGGTGGTCGTAGACGACCGGCTCGAGACCGTTGCGCCGCTTGATGTACGGGTGCACCGAACCGCCCTGGATGGGCCCGGGACGGATCAGCGCCACCTCGACGACGAGGTCGTAGAACACCCTCGGTTTCAGCCGGGGCAGGGTGGCCATCTGGGCGCGGGACTCCACCTGGAACACCCCGACGGAGTCGGCGCGCTGCAGCATCTCGTAGACCGCCGGTTCGGACAGGTCGAGGCGGGCCAGGTCCACCTCGACGCCCTTGTGTTCGGCAACCAGGTCGATCGCGTAGTGCAGCGCCGAGAGCATGCCCAGGCCCAGCAGATCGAATTTGACCAAACCGATTGCCGCACAGTCGTCTTTGTCCCACTGCAGCACGCTGCGACCCGGCATCCGGGCCCACT
>JAGQTQ010000097.1 GCA_020438905.1 Mycobacterium sp. | reverse complement strand
TCGATGTAGGTCAGCGTCTGCTGCAAGTCGATGATGTAGATGCCGTTGCGGTCGGTGAAGATGAACCGCTTCATCTTGGGATTCCAGCGCCGGGTCTGATGCCCGAAGTGGGCACCGCTGTCGAGCAGCTGCTTCATGGTTACAACAGCCATGTCGGCCATTCCTCTACTGCGTCGTCGGTTGTAGCCCGGCGACGCGTTGTCGGTTGCCGCCCGGCATCGGGTGATGCCGGGCCCTGGCACCTGCGCGCACACCGACCCGTCTTGCGACGGGACCAACCGGCATGCGCGGCGGATGTCGACACGGCGACACCGCACTCAGGCGCGCGAAGTCAGCCCGCACAAGCGGGCTGCAGGTGGGAGTTTACACACAGTCGGACTTCAATCCCCAGTCGCGCGGCCGACCGGCACCGCAGCCGGGGCGGCCGGGGTGCACTAGGTCGATGCGCTTCCTCGCAGCGGCGGTTGTCCTACTGGTCGCGCTGGTGACCCCGCCGGCGGCCTGCCTGGCCGACGGCCCCCGGTTGCACTGGCCGCTGCGCCCCGCCCCCGCAACGGTCACCCGCGAGTTCGACGCCCCCGCGCAGAACTGGCTGCGCGGCCACCGCGGCGTCGACCTGGCCGGGCTTCCGGGGCAGACGGTCTACGCGGCCGGGGCCGGGGTCGTTGTGTTCGCCGGCCCGCTCGCCGGCCGGCCGGTGGTCTCGGTGGACCACGCCGGCGGGCTGCGCACCTCCTACGAACCGGTGCGGGCCTCGGTCACGCCCGGTCAGCAAGTGGGTCCGGGAAGCCCCCTGGGACTGCTGGCGCCCGGGCATCCGGGCTGTCCGGTGGCGGCATGTCTGCACTGGGGAGCGATGTGGGGGCCCGCACAGCGCGCCGACTACGTCGATCCGCTCGGCCTGCTGGCCACCACCCCGGTCAGACTCAAGCCGCTGGCGGGGTGATTCAGGCCCTCGGGTGGGCCTGGTCGTGGACCGCACGAAGCCGGGCCACCGTGACGTGGGTGTAGAGCTGGGTCGTGGCCAGGGTGGAATGGCCGAGCAGTTCCTGCACGACCCGCAGATCGGCGCCGCCCTCCAGTAGATGGGTGGCGGCGCTGTGGCGCAGGCCGTGCGGTCCGATGTCCGGGGCGCCGCCGACGGCGCCGACGGTCTGGTGCACAACGGTGCGGGCCTGGCGGGGGTCGAGCCGGCGCCCACGAGGACCGAGCAGCAGCGCCGGCCCGGAGTCGGGTGTCGCCACGGCCGGGCGGCCGTCGTCCAGCCAGTCGGTCAGCCCGGCCAGCGCCGGCCGTCCGAACGGGACGGTGCGTTGTTTGTTGCCTTTGCCGAGCACCCTAAGGAGCCGGTGGCTGGTGTCGACGTCGTCGACGTCCAGGCCGCACAACTCGCCGACTCGGATGCCGGTGGCGTAGAGCAACTCGACGATGAGCCGGTCACGCAGCGCCATCGGGTCGCGTTCCCGCGCCCCGCGGTCGGCGGCTTCCATCGCGGCCAGCGCCTGATCCTGACGCAGCACGGAGGGCAGGGTGCGCCTGGCCTTGGGAACCTGCAGGCGCGCGGCCGGGTCGGTGTCGATCAGACCGCGGCGCGCGGCCCAGGCGGTGAAGGTCTTCACCGCCGAGGTGCGCCGGGCCAGCGTGGTGCGGGCCGCTCCGTCGGCGGCCTGGGCGGCCAGCCATGCCCGCAGCACCGGCAGGCTCAGCGACTCCAGCCCCGCCCCGGGGGTGCGCTGGTCGAGAAATCCGAACAACGACCGCAGGTCGGCCAGGTAGGCGCGCCGGGTGTGCCCGGAACGGCCCCGTTCCATATCCAGATGCTCGGCGTACTCCTCGAGGATCGCCGCGTGACGGTCAGCGGGGTTCACTCCCCTACGGTGGCAGACCGGACCGGCGCCGGAAAACAACCGGCCAGGGCGTGTCGGCCCTGGCCGGTCACCACTGCCAAACGGCCTGGTCGTCCGGCGGGTACTGGGCGCACACGTCAGTCGCCCGGGCCGCGACGCCCTTGTTGTTGAAGAACAACTTGGCCCAGTTCGGCCACGCGAAGGCCAACTGCTCGTAGTAGATGTCGGTTGCGATGTTCTCCGAGTACTGCCGACGCCCGTCGTAATCCATCGAGAAGAACCAATGGATCCGGTCCCGCACCGCCTGTTGCAGTTGAGGCGACTTGTTGTTGTAGTCGATCATGTACCGCTCGTAGTACACCGGCCTGACGTCACGCACCGCGGCCAGGATCTGTTCGGCGGTGCATGAGGTGTTCAGAATGCGGTTCGGGATCGGGTAATCCTCGGTGGCGTCGGCCGAGGAGACTCCCGGCGGGACCGACAGGGTCAGCACCGAGAGGACCGCCACCACCGTCGCCCCGAACCGGACACGGCCCCTGGTGGTCATCGTCGTCAGCCGCTCTTCTTCCAGAACATCCAATTGCGCCGGGGCGCGGCTGCGGCCAACTCGGCGCTGGAATGCTTGCCCCCGCACCACTGGCCGGCCGGCACGGTGCGCCTCACCGCATCGACGTGCATCCCGCAACCGGCCCAGGTGGTCTTTCCGCAGACCCGGCAATTCACCGCACGACACATAGGATTCCCTTTCAGTCACCGGTCGACATCCGGCCCATCCCGGGCGCGCGGACTGACCGTTCCATCACGAATACCATACCCCCTATGGTATTAATAGTGCCATGCCCACAGGCGTTACCATCAGTCGTCCAGGTCGGCCGAACCGGCGTCCTGCCGCCTCTCCCCCCACGGAGACGTTGTCAGACATGCGATTTCATCGAGGAGGCGCGGCGTAGATGGCCGGTGTGCTGAAACGATTCTGGGTGGTCCTGGTGGTCGTCGCGGCCATTCTGGCCGCCGCCGCCGTGGTGAGCCGACTGCGCACATTCTTCGACTCCGACAAGCCTTATATCGGCGCGTCCCTGCCGGCCGATGACATCAAGCCGATCAACGTCAAGCGGGTGACCTACGAGATCGTCGGGCCGCCGGACGCCTCCGGACGGGTCAGTTACCTCGACGTCAACGGCAAGACGATCGAGGCGAGTTTCACCTCGCTGCCGTGGTCGGCGACGGTGAGCACCACCGATCCCGGGGTGCTGGCCAACGTCGTGGCCCAGGGCGATACCGCGGCACTGGGCTGCCGGATCCTGGTCAACGACAAACTCGTCGCCGAAGATTTCGCCGAGGGCCGTGACGCCCAGGCCTTCTGCCTGGACAAAGCAGCATGAGCGCCCACGGCAAGGACACCCGCACCGGGATCCCGCGCACCATCCGCAAGCTGGCGGTTCCGATCATCCTGATCTGGGTGGCGTTCACCGCGGCCACCAATCTTCTTGTCCCCCAGGTCGAGAAGGTCGGCATGGCCAACGCCGTGTCGATGTCGCCCCAGGACGCCCCCGCGGTGATCGCCGCCAAGCGGATGGGCGAGAAGTTCCAGGAATCCACCTCGGACAGCATCGCGATGGTGGTGCTCGTCGGCGACGAACCACTGGGTGAGTCCGCGCGCGAGTACTACCGCACGCTGGTCGGCAAGTTCCAGGCCGATAAGAAACATGTGCAGCACGTCCAGGACTTCTGGGGCGACATGATCACCGCCGCCGGCGTGCAGAGTAGCGACGGCAAGGCCGCATACGTACAGCTGAACCTCGCCGGCGACCAGGGCAGCACCGAGGGCAACCACTCGGTGGAGGCGGTCCGCGAGATCATCCACGAGACACCCCCGCCACCGGGCGTGCACGCCTACGTCACCGGTCCGGCGCCGCTCACCACGGACTCCCTGGAGGCCAGCGACAGCGGCATGATCAAGATGACCGTGGTCACCATGATCGTCATCACGATCATGCTGGTACTGGTCTACCGGTCGGCCAGCACGGTTCTGCTGATCCTGGCCATCGTGGGCATCGAGATGGGCGCCTCCCGGGGCCTGGTCGCGGTGGTCGGACACTTCGGGCTGATGGACTTCTCGACCTTCTCCGTCCCGCTGATGACGGCGCTGGCCATCGCCGCAGGGACCGACTACGCGATCTTCCTACTCGGCCGGTACCACGAGGCCCGACAGAACGGCGAGGATCCCGAGACGGCGTACTACACGGCCTACCACGGTGTGGGCCACGTCATCCTCGGCTCGGGGCTGACCATCGCCGGCGCCATGCTGACCCTGCGGCTGACCCGACTGTCCTACTTCAACTCCCTGGCCTACCCGTCGGCGATGGCTCTGGTGATCGTGGTGGCGGCCGCGTTGACCGTGGCCCCGGCGATCCTGGTGGTCGCCAGCCGCCGCGGGCTTGCTGGACCCGAAGCGCAAGATGAAGACCAAGGGCTGGCGGCGGGTCGGCACCGCCACGGTTCGCTGGCCCAAGCCGATTCTCGCCGCGGCGACCGCCGTCGTGCTGCTCGGCATCCTGGCCATGATCGGCTACAAGACCAGCTACGACGACCGCTACTACATCCCCGCCGACGTTCCGGCCAACGTGGGCTACACCGCGGCCGAGAAGCACTTCAGCACCGCACGGCTCAACCCGGACATCCTGACCGTCGAGTCCAACCACGACATGCGCAACCCGACCGACATGATCGTGCTGGACCGCATCGCCAAGGCGTTGTTCCGCGTCGAGGGCATTGCGATGGTGCAGAGCATCACCCGTCCGCTGGGTTCCCCGATCGCGCACAGCTCGATCCCGTACCAGATCAGCATGTCCTCTGTGCCGATCACGCAGAATCTGCAGTTCCTGAAGGAGCGGGTCGGCGACATCAGCGGGATGTCGGACGACCTCGGCGCGATGATCGGGTCGATGACCGAGATGCAGGCACTGATGAGTTCGGATGTCCGAGGCGATGAACCGCACCGTGAACTCCGCCGACGGCATGGTGGGAGCCGGGCAGCGCAGCGTCGCCGATATGGACGCCATGAAGATCACTCTCGACGCGATGCGCGATCATCTGGCCGACTTCGACGATGCCGTGCGGCCGTTCCGCAACTACTTCTACTGGGAAGAGCACTGTTTCAACATCCCGGCGTGCTGGGGAATGCGGTCGGCGTTCGACGCCATGGACGGGGTCAACGCGTTCAGCGACAACATGGCCGCACTGCAGACGGATATGACCGCCATGATCGGCGGCATGGACGAGATGGTCGGCGGGATGGGCGATATGAACGCCGTAGTCCCCCAGCTGGTCGCGCAGTTCCCCCCGATCATCACGACGGCGACCATGATGCAGCAAACCCTGCAGACCATCCACAGCACCTTCGACGGTCTCATCGAGCAGATGCAGCAGATGACCGACACAGCCACCGCCATGGGCGAGGCGTTCGACGCATCCAAGAGCGACGACTACTTCTATCTGCCGCCCGAGGTCTTCCAGAACGCCGACTTCCAGAAGGGCCTCAAGCTGTTCCTCTCGCCGGACGGCAAGGCGGCTCGGCTGATCATCACCCACGACGTCAACCCCGCCTCCGAGGAGGGCATCGCGGTGGTCGACGACGAGCTGCGCGCAGCGCACGAGGCCGTCAAGGGCACCTCGCTGGCAGATGCCGACATCTACCTGACCGGCACCGCGGCCACCTACCGCGATATCCAGTCAGGCGCCAAGTACGACACGATGATCGCTGCCTTCGCCGCCCTGACGCTGATCTTCATCGTGATGCTGATCATCACGCGCGCCCTGGTGGCGTCCATGGTGATCGTCGGAACGGTCGTGATCTCGCTGGGGGCCGCATTCGGCCTGTCGGTGTTCATCTTCGAACGGATATTCGGAGTTGAACTGAACTGGATCGTGCTGGCGTTCGCGGTGATCATCCTGATGGCCGTCGGCAGTGACTACAACCTGCTACTGGTATCCCGATTCAAGGAGGAGATCGGGGCTGGCATCAACACCGGGATCATCCGCTCGATGGGCAGCACCGGCAGCGTGGTGACCGCGGCCGGACTGGTGTTCGCCTTCACCATGGGGGCCATGATCTCCGGCGACCTGCTCAACGTCGGCCAGGGTGGTATGACCATCGGCATCGGCCTGCTGCTGGATACGTTGATCGTGCGATCGCTGATGACCCCTTCGATCGCGGCGATCCTCGGACCGTGGTTCTGGTGGCCACTGAAGATCCGCTCCCGTCCGTCCTACTCGGAGCGGATGAATGCGATTACCCGGAAGACCCCGGCGCCGGTCGCCGTCGGCGCGGGCAGCGGCACCGGGGACGCGGATTCGCAACCGGGCGGCGACGCGACCCCGGACGGGGACCCGCTGCCCCCGACGGCGGGCTGACCCTCAGGTACCGGCGCGGATCATCTGCCACCTCCCGTCCCGGCGGCGGACCAGACCGGCGATCTCCAACATCGCCAGTGGGCCCAGCACGCCGGCGGCCGGGATGCCGGCCGCCACCGCGATCTCGTCGGGCGTTCTCGAGCCCCGGGCGGGAAGGGCCTCGTAGATCAGGCGTTCGCTGTCGCTGAGCCCGTCCAGCGGCCCGCTCGGCCGAGGAAGTTCCTCGGCGAACTCCCCCGCCCGGCCGATGAGTTCGCGCACCTCGTCGGCCCGGGTGACCAATTCGGCACCTGATCGCAGCAGAATGTGGCAGCCGGCCGACACCGCGGAGGTCACAGGGCCGGGCACCGCACACACCACCCGGCCGAGTGCCCGCGCCCATGCCGCGGTGCTCGCCGCACCGCTGCGAATGCCCGCCTCGACGACCACCGTGGCGCCGGCCAGCGCCGCGACCAGTCGATTGCGGGTGAGGAACCGGTAGCGAGCCGGGCGCACGCCGGGCGGATACTCACTGACCAGCACGCCGTTGGCGGCGATCCGGTGGAGCAGCGCGGAATGGCCGGCCGGGTAGTAAACATCTACTCCTCCGGCTAGGACCGCGACCGTATGGCCTTCGGCGGCCAGCGCGGCCCGGTGCGCCGCACCGTCGACTCCGTAGGCTCCACCCGAAACCACCGCCACATCGTGTTCGGCCAGCCCGGCCGACAGATCGGAGGCGACGTGCTCGCCGTAGGCCGTGGGCATCCGGGTGCCGACGATCGCCGCCGCCCGCTCAGCGACCTCGTCGAGGCGTAGCGGACCGACAACCCAGAGCACCAGCGGCACATAGCCCTGCGGTTTCTCCCGTACCGAGGTTCCGGCGAAGGCGCTGAACGCCAGGTGCGGCCATTCGTCGTCGTCGGGCGTCAGCAACCGGCCGCCGCGACGGTGCAGGAGCTCGAGATCGGCTGCGGCGCAGTCGCTGTCACGCCGGGCCTCGGTGCGCTTCGACAGACCCGGCTCGACCTCGCCACGGCGGATGCGTTCGGCGGCCTCGACCGGGCCCGTTGCGCGGACCAGATCGGCCAGTTCGCCGCAGGGCGCCTCGGCGACCCGGGACAGATAGGCCCACGCCCGCATCTCCGTCCGCCCGGTCACGGCTTGGCCCCCGGTTGACGGAAGCTCAGTGCCACCGAAACCTCGTCGACGCCGGGCGTGGTCCGGCCGGCCAGGTCGGCCAGCGTCCAGGCGACTCGCAACGACCTGTCGACGCCGCGGATACTGAGCAGTCCCCGGCTCATCGCGGCTTTCAGCGGTGCCATGGCCGAGGCGCCCAAACGGAAGTGCCGCCGCAGCACCGGGCCGGTGACCTCCGCATTGGTGCGGCACCCGAACCCGCGCCACCGTTCGGCGGAGGCGGCCCGTGCCTGTGCGACCCGGGAACGCACGACCGTGCTGTTTTCGGCCGGCTCCGGGGCGAAAGCTCCGGCCCGCACGGTGTGCATCTGCACCCGCAGGTCCACCCGGTCGAGTAACGGCCCCGAGAGCTTGCCGAGGTAGCGGCGCTTGTCCAGCGAGGTACAGATGCAGTCCCGTGGATCAGTGCGCGCGCACGCGCAGGGGTTGGCGGCCAGCACGAGTTGGAATCGAGCCGGATAGCACGCCACACCGTCCCGCCTCGCCAAGCGGATCTCGCCGTCCTCCAGCGGTGTGCGCAGGGATTCCAGTGCGCTGAGCCGAATCTCGGCGCACTCGTCGAGGAACAACACCCCGCGGTGGGCCCGACTGATCGCCCCCGGCCGGGCCAGCCCGGAACCGCCGCCGACCAACGCGGCCACGCTTGAGGAGTGATGCGGGGCGATAAACGGCGGGCGGGTGATCAGCGGGGTCCGCTTGGAGAGCAGTCCGGCCACCGAGTGGATGGCCGTCACCTCAAGTGCCTCGGCCGACGTCAAGTCCGGCAGCAGACCGGGAAGTCGCTGCGCCAGCATCGTCTTGCCCACGCCGGGTGGCCCGGTCAGCATCAGGTGGTGGGCGCCGGCCGCGGCGACCTCGACGGCGAATCGGGCCTGGGTCTGGCCCACCACGTCGGCGAGATCGGGGACTGTGCGGGACGCCGGCGCCGGCGCCGCGACGCGGCCGTCCAATCCGGTCCCGCGGTCGAGCCAGTTCTGCAGATCCCGCAGGGAGCGCACGCCGAGCACCTCTATGCCGTCCACCAGACTCGCTTCGGCGAGGTTCGCCGCCGGCACCACCACGGTGGGCCAGCCCCTGCGCTGGGCGGCCAGCACCGCGGGCAGCACCCCGTGTACTGGCCGGATACGGCCGTCGAGTGCCAGCTCACCGAGCAGCACCGCCTTCTCGAGCCGGTGCCAGGGTTTGCCGCGGGCGGCCGACAGCACCGCACAGGCCAGAGCGATGTCGTACAACGAGCCCGTCTTGGGCAGCGTGGCCGGCGACAACGCCAACGTAAGCCGCGACATCGGCCATTTGTTTCCGCAGTTGGTGATGGCGGCGCGAACCCGGTTGCGAGACTCCTGCAGTGCCGCGTCGGGCAGTCCTACGAGGTGGACACCGGGCAGCCCCGAGGTGATGTCGGCTTCGATCTCGACGATCTCGCCGTCCAGTCCGCGCACCGCGACCGAAAACGCGCGTCCCAGCGCCATCAGCCGACCCCGCGGAGATGGGTGATCTCAGGATCGCGGCGACGCCCCAGTCGCACACCCACCACATCGATCCGCAGCCCGGGCCAGCGGCGCTGCTGACCGGCGAGCCAGATTCCCGCCAGCCGCCGGACCCGGCGCAGCTTCTGCGGCGTGACGGCCTGCTCAAGCCCTCCGAAGGCGTCACCGGAGCGTGTCTTGACCTCGACGAAAACCAGCGTGTGATCTCCCTCGGAGGCGATGATGTCGAGTTCTCCGTAGCGGCAACGCCAATTGCGTTGGAGGATGAGCAACCCGAGGCCCTGAAGATGCTCGACGGCAAGCCGCTCGCCGAGCGCGCCGACTTCGTTGCGGTTCACCACCGCACCGCCGGCCGCGGAGGGTTCTGAGGAAGGGTCCGAACGAAAATCCGTCATACACCCCAGCGTGACGGCGAACGGCGACGGAAACCGACACCCGAACCGCCCCGAACCTGGGTTATCCCCAATCGCTCACCGGTGCACAAACCCGCTTGTGCCTACGGCCCGCGCTCACTCCGGAAGGCGCAGTTCGGGCTTCTCCACCTCTTCGATGTTGACGTCCTTGAAGGTGATCACCCGGACCTGCTTGACGAACCGGGCAGGCCGGTACATGTCCCACACCCAGGCGTCGGCCAGACGCAACTCGAAGTAGACCTCGCCGTCGGTGTTACGTGGCACCAGTTCGACGCTGTTGGCCAGGTAGAACCGGCGCTCGGTCTCCACGACGTAGCTGAACTGTCCCACGATGTCCTTGTATTCGCGGTACAGCGAGAGTTCCATCTCGGTTTCGTACTTCTCGAGATCCTCGGCACTCATCGGCTCAGCGGTCCTTGTCGTCGATTGTCGGTTCCATCTTGTCTCACCCCTGGCCGTCGCGGGCTGCCCCGGCGAAATCGCCGGCCGCTTCACCGAGACCGGCCCGCGCCATCCGCCGGACGTTGACGAACGACTGCCGATGCTGCGGGCACGGGCCGAGCTCGGCCAGCGCCGCCCCGTGCGCGGGGGTGCTGTAACCCTTGTGCTCGGCGAAACCGTAGCCGGGGTGGTCGTCGTCCATGGCCACCATCAGCCGGTCGCGGCTGACCTTGGCCAGCACACTGGCCGCCGCGATGCACGCCGCCGCCGCGTCGCCGCTCACCACCGGTAGCGAGGGCATCGGCAGCCCGGGGACCCGGAATCCATCGGAGAGCACGTACCCGGGTCGCTTCGAAAGCCCCGCGACCGCCCGCCGCATTCCCTCGATGTTGGCCGCGTGAACACCGCGCCGGTCAACTTCCGCGGCCGGGATGAACACCACGTGGTAGGCCAGCGCGTAGCGCCGGATGAGCGGGAAGAGTTCCTCGCGCGTCTTCTCGGTGAGTTTCTTGGAGTCGTCGAGTGCGGCCATGCTCTCGAAACGGTTCGGGCCCAGCACGCACGCGGCAACCACCAGCGGACCCGCGCATGCACCGCGTCCCACCTCGTCTACGCCGGCCACCGGGCCCAGGCCGCTGCGGTACAACGCGGACTCGAGGGTCCGCAGTCCCGAGGAACGCCGGATGACGGTGCGGGGCGGCCAGCCGCCGCTGTCGGCCCTTCCCCCGGTGGCCCTGTTGGCGCGCATCTCAGCCCTGCTGCGGGTCGAACGAGGACACACCACCCCAGCGCCCGGGCGGCCACGCGATGAACCGCGCCTTGCCGATCACATTGTCGACCGGCACCGTGCCGGTGAGGGGATCCCCGGTGCACAGAATGCCCTTCTGCGCCTCGGCGGGGCTGCTGGTGCAGTGCGCCCGGGAATCGGCCGAGTGAGTGCGGTTGTCGCCCATCATCCACAGCCGGCCCTCGGGCACCTTCACCGGACCGAACTCGTTGCCCAAGCACGGATAGACCACCGGATCGGCCATCATCGTGGCCGGATCCAGATACGGTTCGTCAAGTTTCTTGCCGTCCACCGTCAGACCGGTGTCGGCGCGGCATTCCACGGTCTGACCGCCGACGGCGATGATCCGCTTGACCAGATCGTTCTCGTCCGGAGGGACGAAACCGATGAAGGACAGGGCGTTCTGAACCCACCGGATCGCGTCGTTGTCCGAGCGGATCGACTTGTAACCCACGTTCCAGTTGGGCGGGCCCTTGAAGACCACCACATCACCGGGTTCGGGTGAGCTGAAACGGTAGGTCAACTTGTCGACCATGATCCGGTCCCCCACACAGCCCTTGCAGCCGTGAAGTGTGGGCTCCATGGACTCCGACGGGATCAGGTAGGGCCGGGCCACGAACGTGAGCATCACGTAGTAGAGCAGCACCGCGGTGCCGACCAGGATGACGCCCTCGCGCAGCGCCGAATGCTTCTTGGCGGGCTTCTCCGGCTTGTCCGAGCCGTCAATCGGAGCGGGCTGCTCCGGGGTCGAGTCGGCCGGTTCCGGTGTCACGGTCACGGGATCAGCGTAGCCATGACGGAGACCTGCGCCTCGGTACCCTCCCGGGGGGCGAAGCTCAGCGCTTCTCTCACCCCGATGTCGAAGCTCAGCGCTTCTCCTTGATCTTCGCCTTCTTGCCGCGCAGTTCGCGCAGGTAATACAGCTTCGCGCGGCGGACGTCACCGCGGGTGACGACCTCGAGATGGTCGATGTTGGGCGAGTGCACCGGGAAGGTCCGCTCGACGCCGACGCCGTAGCTCTCCTTGCGCACGGTGAAGGTCTCCCGGATCCCGCCGCCGGACCGGCGCAGCACCACACCCTTGAAGACCTGGATGCGCTGCTTGTTGCCCTCGATAACCTTGACGTGGACGTTGACGGTGTCGCCGGGGCCGAAGGCAGGGATGTCGTCGCGCAGCGACGCCTGATCGACGAAGTCGAGAGTGTTCATCTCCTGGATGTTCCTTGCGGTCGGGCTCCGGGCGGGCTGTCTTCGGGCGCATGCGCCTCGAACCGCCGAGCTGGTGGTCAGATCTTTGTCGCAACGGACGATGACGGCCCGCGCGCGCAACTCCCGATATTCTGCCAGACCGGCCGCCCCCGGCGAAATCGTCGGTCGCGCCGACCGGCTCGTCGAGCTCGCGATCCCGGCGCCGAGGCCAGGATCACCCGGTGTGCAACAAGGGCGGCTACCCTTGTTCAACTGGGCTTTAGACGGATGTCGGGCCCTATCGCAGCGTCGAATTCAGCAGCGTCGAATTCGGCGCGCCCACCGAGCCGAGGAGGACCATGCGACGCAGACGCTCGATGCTCCTCTCCGCCGGCGCCGTCGTGCTGGCGTTGGTCCTCGTCGGGGCCTCCTCCGCCGAGATCAAGGCCTACCTGGACGGCCGCCCCAAACCGGTTGCCCTGCTGGTCGCCGGCCCCACCCCCGCTCCGGCACCCACGGCCCTGCCAGAACCCACTGCCCTGCCCAAGCCCACCGCCCTGCCCGAACCGGCGGCCACACTCGGCCCGCGGGCCCAGAAGGCGATCGCCGACGCCGAGCGCAACGGCGCCGACATCAGTTTCACCCTTCTCGACCGCGCTACCGGGAGGGTGGTCTCCGAGGGAGATCCGGCGGCATTCCCCATCGCGTCGGTGGCCAAGCTTTTCATCGCCGACGACCTGCTTCTGGAAACCTCGCGGAAGCGGGCACAGCTGAGCCCCGAGGACCGGCGCGGGCTGGAGTTGATGCTCAGGTCCTCCGACGACTTCCCGGCCGACGAGTTCTGGATCCGCGACGGGCGCAACGAGATCATCACCAGGGTCGCCGAACGCTACAAGCTGACCAAGACCACTCCGCCGTATAACGGCGACTGGTGGAACACCATGAGCACCACCGCCGATCTGGTGCGCTACTACGGCATGCTGCTCGACGGGACTGGCGGCCTGCCGCCGGAACAGGCCGGCATCATCGTGTCGAACCTGGCCGCGTCGACCCCTCTCGGCGTCGACGGATACCCCCAGCGATTCGGAATTCCCGACGGTCTGTTCGCCGAACCCGTTGCGGTCAAACAAGGTTGGATGTGCTGCTGGGCGCCGGATAAGCAGGTTCACCTCAGTACCGGGGTCATCGGCTCCGACCGGCGCTACGTGATCGCCATGGCCTCGATGCAGCCGGTGGACGAAGCCGCCGCTCGTGACACCCTCACCCGGGCGCTCAAGACCATGTTCCCCGGCGGGCGGATCTAGTTCCCCGGCGGGCGGATCCAATCGCCCTCGCCGTCAAGGAGATCGGGGCGGCGTTCCCTCGTCCGGTCCAGCGCCCGCTCACGCCGCCAGGCCGCGATCTTCGCGTGATCGCCTGAGCGTAGGACCTCCGGGACCTCCAAGCCCCGCCACACCTGGGGCCGGGTGTAACTCGGCCCCTCGAGCAGTCCGGCCGACTGCCCGGAATGCGAATCATCCTGGTGGGAAAGCGGATTGCCGATGACGTTGGGCAGGAGCCGTACCACCGCCTCGATCATCACCAGCGCGGCCGCCTCTCCCCCGGCGAGAACGTAGTCGCCGATGGAAACCTCCGCTACGCGCATCCGGGTGGCGGCATCGTCGGCCACCCGCTGGTCGATGCCCTCATAGCGGCCGCAGGCGAACACCAGGTGCTTCTCGGTCGTCCAACTCTGCGCGCGGTCCTGCCTGAACAACCGGCCCGCCGGGGTGGGTACCACGAGAAGCGTTTCAGCCGTGCAGATCTCGTCGAGCGCGTCCCCCCACACCGGGGCTTTCATGACCATCCCCGGACCGCCACCGTAGGGTGCGTCGTCGACCGCATGGTGCACGTCATGGGTCCAGCGGCGCAGGTCGTGAACGCCGAATTCGACGATGCCGGCCTCGATCGCCCTGCCCGGCAGCGACTGCCGCACCGGTTGTAGGTACTCGGGAAAAATGGTGATGACGTCTATCCGCATCAGGAAGACCCCAGATCCAGTAGCCCTTCCGGTGGGTCGATCTCGACGAGTCGCTCCGAACGGGACACCGCCGTCACGATCACACCGACGAACGGCACCAGCACCTCCGAGCCCGAATCCGTCCGCACCGACAACAACTCGCCCGCGCCGGTGTGCAACACCTCACCGACACGGCCGACCTCAAGACCGCCCACGGTACGAACGGTCATCCCCTCGAGTTCGTGGTCGTAGTACTCATCGGGATCGTCAAGAGGCGGCAGTTCGGCGGAATCGACGACGAACAGATGCCCGCGGACCCGATCGGCCCCGTCGCGGTCGTTCAACCCGGACAGTCGCACCAACAGTCGGCCACCGTGCGGGCGGGCGGACTGCACCTCCACTGTGCGCGGTTCACCGCCGCCACGGGAAGGCTTGAGCCGCAGACGATTGCCAACAGCGAAACGCTCCTGCGGTTCGTCGGTGCGAACATCGACGACGAGTTCGCCGGTGATTCCGTGGGGCTTGACCACCCGCCCGACGACCAGTTCCATCGACGCCGCCGGGGCTACTGGTCGGTGTCCACCACGTCGACGCGGATCCCCCGGCCGCCGATGCCGGCCACCAGGGTGCGCAGAGCCGTGGCGGTGCGCCCGCTCCGGCCGATGACCTTGCCCAGGTCATCGGGGTGCACATGCACTTCGACGGTGCGGCCGCGCCGGTTGGTCACCATGTCGACGCGGACGTCATCGGGGTTGTCGACGATTCCGCGCACCAGGTGCTCGACGGCGTCGACGACGACCGAACTCATTCCGCTGCCGGCTCGGCCGACTCGGCGGCGGGCTCTGCTTCAGCAGGAGCCTCAGCCGTGTCGTCAGCCTTGTCGTCGGCCTTCTTGGGCGCCTTCTTCTTCTTCAGCTGAACGGCTTCGCCGCCCGAAGCCCCGTCGGCACCGGCCAGGGCCGCGTTGAACAGCTCGAGCTTGCTGGGCTTGGGCTCCTTGACCTTCAGCGTGCCCTCGGCACCCGGCAAACCCTTGAACTTCTGCCAGTCACCGGTGATCTTGAGCAGCTTCAGGACGGGTTCGGTGGGCTGGGCACCCACGGACAGCCAGTACTGAGCGCGCTCGGAATCGATCTCGATCAGGCTCGGGTCTTCCTTGGGGTGGTAGCGGCCGATCACCTCGATGGCACGGCCGTCGCGACGGGTGCGCGCATCGGCAACGGCGACGCGGTACTGGGGGTTGCGGATCTTGCCAAGCCGGGTCAGCTTGATCTTGACAGCCATGAAACGAGCTTCTCCTCATGTGTCACGCTGCAATTCAGCGATGCCGACGGGTTGCCGGATCCGGTTTTGCCTCGCGTGTGCGGCCCACGGGGGCGTGCGCCCGTGCCGTGGCCGGGTACAAATTGTGCCAGACAGCGCCCCACCGGCGGAAATCCAGCCCGCTCGGCATCCCTCTCAGACCAGTTTGTCCAGGCATTTGGCCTCGACCCGGCGGGTGATCCGCCAGCCCTGCGAAGTGCGGGTGAATTCGTCGACGTACCACAGCGCACAGAACAGGACCTGGCCGTCGGCACTGAGTTGCATCGGGTTGAAGCACATGGTGCGCCCACTGGCGGTGTCTCCGGACAGCCGCAGGTCGAAGTTGCCGACCAGGTGATAGTAGGCGCCGAAATTCGGCAGCACCTCGGCGAGCCAGGCCTTCACCTGTGGGTAGTGACCGTCGATCCCGCCCATCGCCCGGTAGTCGATATAGGCGTCCGGGGTGAAGACATGGTCGAGGTCGTCGAATCGGCGCTCGTCGATGGCGCTGGCGTAGTCCACCAGCAGCTGCTGGATTTCCAGGCGGTCGGAGATTTCCGGCAGGCTGAGCATGGAAGCCGATTCAACACCGCGGCGACGGCTGCGGCGCAGCGGTTACGCTGATCCGTCATGGGTAGGCTTTCCACCGCTCTGGCGGCATCGCTGATGGTGATCGGAACCACAATGGCGGCCGCTTCGGTGGCCCCGGCTTCGGCAGAGCCGAATATCCAGCCGGCCGGTTCGATGCCCATCCCCGAAGGCCCGGCCCCGTCATGGATCATCGCCGACCTCGACACCGGTCAGGTGCTCGCCGGCCGCGATATGTACGGCGCACATCCACCGGCCAGCACCATCAAGACCCTGCTGGCTCTCACCGCTCTCGACGAGCTGGGCCTGGACGCGACGGTGGTCGCCAGCCCGGCCAACGCCCGCGTCGAATGCAACTGCGCCGGAATCAAAGCCGGCCACACCTACACGGTGCGCCAGTTGCTCGACGGAATCCTGCTGGTCTCCGGCAACGATGCGGCCAACACACTGGCCGACATGCTCGGGGGCTACGACATCGCGGTCGACAAGATGAACGTCAAGGCCGCCGCCATCGGCGCCACCAACACCCACGCGACCAGCCCTTCGGGCCTCGACGGTCCCGGCGGTCCGGGTTGGACCACCCCGCATGATCTGGCGGCAATCTTCCGCGCCGCGATGGCCAACCCGGTGTTCGCCCAGATCACCGCTCAGCCGACCGCCATGTTCCCGACCGGTTCCGGCGAGCGCCCGCTGATCAACCAGGACGAGTTGCTGGTGCGTTACCCCGGCGCGATCGGTGGTAAGACCGGCTACACCAACGCGGCACGCAAGACCTTCGTCGGAGCGGCCGACCGGAATGGACGCCGACTGGTGATCGCCATGATGTACGGCTTGGTCCGCGAGGGCGGCCCCACCTACTGGGATCAGGCGGCGACGCTGCTGGACTGGGGTTTCGACCAGAACCCGTCGCAAAGCGTCGCGACGCTCTGACGAGCCCCCTACCTACCGAAACCGGGCTCGGCGACCTCGGCCTCGCTGAGTTGGTAGGGCGGAGCCGCCTCTTGGTTGGGCGTGGCCACAATGGCCGCATCCGACTCCGTCGGCACGGCCCCGGGCTGAATGGCGGGAGCCTCTGCAGAGCCCGGCACAACCTCCGGGCCGGGCACCACCCTTACCGGATCCGGCGGCGGCTCATCCATCGCGCTCTTGGGCTCCAGCGGGGATTCACCAGGCACCCAGGCAAGGATGTCGCGGGTACCGTCGTTCCAGACGACGCTGTTGGGCACCACGCCCACGACGTCGAAGTAGAGCTTGCTCATGTTCGAGGCCCCCCAGATCGAGGGGTAGTACTCGCCGGTCCGCGCGCGGGCACCGAACCGCTCGATCATCGGGGGGTAATTCCCGCCGAACCCGTCGACGACCAGCTTGGCGGCGTACAGCGTGCCGTTGTGCGGCACCGGATCGTTGCTCGGCGCCAGGTTGAACACCGTGTAGCCGATGTAGGGGAAGCCGTTCGGGCCGTTGAGGCGCTCCTGCTCACCGAAGGTCTTGATGTTGTCGGTCGCCGACGCCGGCGCGGCGGTGACCGCGCCGAAAGCCACCGTGACCGCAGTGGCGGCAGCTGCCGCGGCCAGCTTCGTGATCTTCACTTTCGCTCCCCTTCATGAACAGGGCCGGTGTCAACGCTGACTGCCCCGTGCGCAGGAAGTATAACGATCCCGACCCGTCCAGGCGGACCTGGAAAAAACTTCCTTCGCCAATCCTGCGCTTCTGATCCCTTCACTATTCGGCCCAGTTCACTATTCAGCCCAGCGCTACCGATCGGAGACCGCACCGAACCCCTATCGCGGTCTTGCCTGGCTAGGGTCGGCGCATATGTCCGTGCTATCACGCCTGATGCGCCGGGCCGCCCCGATCGCGATGACCGCGGCGGTCCTGGTCACTCCGGCGACTCCGGCCGCCGCCGAACCCGCGGCCGCCGCCGCTCCCCCGGCCGGCCCGGCCGCCGCCTGGCTCGTCGCCGACATGATCGACGGCCGAATCCTCGGTGGCCAGAACCCCTACGGCCAGTTCGCACCCGCCAGCACCATCAAGGCACTGCTGGCGATGGTGGTCTTCGACCAACTGCCGGTCGGCGCCGCGGCCCGCGCGACGGCGGCGCAGACCGATGTCGAGTGCTCCTGCGTGGGCCTGGTGCCCGGTCAGGTCTACACCGCACGACAACTGCTCGACGCGCTGCTGATGGTGTCCGGCAACGACGCGGCCAACATGCTGGCCGACATGCTCGGCGGCACCCCGGCGGCGTTGGCGAAGATGAACGCCAAGGCCCAGCAGGTGGGCGCCCGCAGCACCCGGGCGGCGTCGCCGTCGGGACTCGACGGGCCCGGCTGGGAGTCGGTGACCACCCCGCACGACCTGGCGGTGATCTACCGCGCCGCGTTGAATTACCCGCTGTTCGCCCAGATCCTGCACCAGTCGGCGGCGGTCTTCCCCGACGGCAAGGGCGGGCTCAAACAGATCGTCAGCCGCGATCGGCTGCTGCCCAGCTATCCGGGCTACATCGGCGGCAAGACCGGCTACACCAACCTCGCCAAGGAAACCTACGTCGGTATGGCGCAGCGCGACGGGCACCGCATCGTGGTGGTGCAGATGTACGGCGACGACGATCTGTGGGATCAGGGCCGGGCCCTGTTCGACTGGGGATTCGGCCGGTACGGCTAGAAAACCAGCCCTCGCAGCACCACCAGATCGGGCCGCGAGAGCACATGCGGCCCGGATCGCGGATCCGCGGAGAAGCACAGCAGGTCGGCGGGTTCACCGGCGGCGAGTGCGGGGCTGCCGAGCCAGCGGCGGGCCTCCCAGCACGCCGCGCCGAGCGCCTCGGTCGGCGTCATTCCGATGCCCTTGAGCGCCTCGACCTCGTGGGCGATCAGACCGTGTGCGAGGCTGCCGCCGGCGTCGCTGCCGGCGTAGATGGACACACCGGCCTCCCGAGCGGCTGCGATGCGCTGGCGGTGGCGGGCGTAGAGATCGCGCATGTGTGCGGCGTAGGTGGGGAATCTCGTTGCCGCATCGGCGAATCCGGGAAAGTTCTCGATGTTGATCAGGGTGGGCACCAGCACGGTGCCGCGATCGGCCATCATCGCGACGGTGTCCTCGGTCAGCCCGGTGCCGTGCTCGATGCAGTCGATACCGGCGGCGATCAGGCCGGGCAGTGCGTCCTCGCCGAACACGTGGGCGGTGACCTTTGCACCCTCGTCGTGCGCGGCCGCAACCGCGGCCGCCAGGACCTCGTCGGACCACAGCGGCGTCAGGTCCCCCACCGAGCGGTCGATCCAGTCGCCGACCAGCTTCACCCAGCCGTCACCGAGGCGGGCCTGCTCGGCCACCGCAGCGGGCAGTTCCCACTCGTCGTCGAGTTCGACGGCGTAGCCGCGGGAATAGCGCTTGGGGCGGGCGAGATGCCTTCCCGCCCTGATGATCCGGGGAAGGTCATGATGGCCGCCAAGGTTTCTGGTGTCGGTCGGGGACCCACAGTCACGCAGCAACAACGCCCCCGCGTCGCGTTCGGTGCGGGCCTGGGCCATCGCCTCATCGAGTCCGACCGCGCCATCGGGACCGAGACCGACGTGGCAGTGTGCATCGACGAGTCCGGGGATGATCCATCCCGCCGGCCCGTGAGCCCCGAAAACGGTTGTGGCACCGGGCACCGGTTCGCTGTGCAGGACGCCGTCGGCGATCCACCAGTCCACCATCTCGCCGACGGGCAGCGCGCGGCCTCGGACATGCAGCGGCGCGGCGGCGGGCACCTCAGCGCTGGCCGGGGAACTGCTGACCGGGGAACTTCAGCTTGGACAGGTCGAAATCGGCCAGGCCGGGCGGCAGTTCGTTGAGCCCCTCGGGCATCTGCGACAGATCCGGGAAACCGGCGGGCATCCCGGGGGCCATCAGCGGATTGCGCGTCTTGGCCGGCGTCGGGCCGCGCCCCTTCCTGCCCTTTTTCTTGCTGTTCTTGGCGTTGCGCTTGGACGAACGACGGCCGAACGGCATACCCATGGCGCCGGCCATCTGCGACATCATCTTGCGCGCCTCGAAGAAGCGGTCGACGAGCTGATTGACCTCCGAGACCGTCACACCCGAGCCGTTGGCGATGCGCAGCCGGCGCGAGGCGTTGATGATCTTCGGGTCGGCCCGTTCCTGCGGGGTCATCCCCCGGATGATGGCCTGCACCCGGTCGAGATGGGAGTCGTCCACGGCGGCCAATGCGTCCTTCATCTGACCGGCCCCGGGCAGCATGCCCAGCAGATTGCCGATCGGACCCATCTTGCGGATGGCCAGCATCTGCTCGAGGAAATCCTCGAGGGTCAGCTCACCGGAGCCGATCTTGGCAGCGGCCTCCTCGGCCTTCTGGGCGTCGAAGACCTGTTCGGCCTGTTCGATCAGCGAGAGCACGTCGCCCATACCGAGGATCCGGCCGGCCATCCGGTCGGGATGGAAGACGTCGAAGTCCTCCAGCTTCTCCCCGGTGGAGGCGAACAGGATGGGAACACCGGTGATCTCGCGCACCGACAGCGCCGCACCGCCGCGGGCGTCGCCGTCCAGTTTGGTCAGCACCACGCCGGTGAAACCCACACCGGCGCCGAACGCCTCGGCGGTGGCGACGGCGTCCTGGCCGGTCATCGCATCGAGGACGAACAGTGTCTCGTCGGGCTGGACAGCGTCGCGGATCGCGGCCGCCTGGGCCATCAGCACCTCGTCGATGCCCAGCCGGCCGGCGGTGTCGATGACGACCACGTCGAAGTGTTTGGCCTTGGCCTCGGCCAGTCCGGCCGCGGCGACCGCGACCGGGTCACCGGGTCCGGCACCGGCGGTTTCCGCGGTGTCCGCGGAGGTTCCGGGATGCGGAGCGAAGACGCTGACGCCGGCGCGCTCACCGACGATCTTGAGCTGGGTGACCGCACCCGGGCGCTGCAGGTCGCAGGCCACCAGCAGCGGGGTGTGCCCTTCGCCCCGCAGCCATTTGGCCAGCTTGCCGGCCAGGGTGGTCTTGCCCGCACCCTGCAGACCCGCCAGCATGATCACCGTCGGAGGGGTCTTGGCGAAGACCAGTTGGCGGGTCTGTCCGCCGAGGATCCCGACCAGTTCCTCGTTGACGATCTTGACGACCTGCTGGGCCGGGTTGAGGGCGCCGGAGACCTCGGCCCCCCGGGCACGTTCCTTGATGCGGCCGATGAACTCCCGCACGACGGGCAGCGAAACGTCGGCTTCCAGCAGCGCCAGCCGGATCTCCCGGGCGGTCGCGTCGATGTCGGCGTCGGTCAGCCGGCCCTTGCCACGCAGGCCGGCGAGCGCCCCGGTCAACCGGTCGGAGAGGGATTCAAACACGTGGCAAGCCTAGCGGTTGCCGGTGCGGGACGGGCCGAGCAGCCGAGCTCAGCCGGCCTCGGCGGCGGGTGTGCGTGGCGGCGGGGCCGGCAATGCCGCGTAGAGGTCTCGCTCCAGGGCCTCGCGGGCGGCCGGGGAGCCGGGCGGGGAGATGGCGAACACGTCGATCACCGAGGAGCCGCGGGTGGTGATCTTGGCCCAGGCGATGTCGACCCCGGCCCGTTCGAAGATGCCGGTGAGCACGGCCAGCAGTCCGGTGCGATCCGCGGCCCGGATCTCCACCAGCTGCTGACCACCGGTCTGTGCCGGTGGGTGCCACAGCACCCGCGGCGGGGCCGGCGTGGCGGCGGGCACGGCGAGTTTGGACTCACCGGCCCTGTCGGTGCCGTACCGGGCAGTCTCCCGATCGCGCTTCTGCAGCGCGGCGATGACGTCGAGCTCACCGTCGAGGGCAAGAATGAACTGCTGGCGCAGCAGCTCGGCGGCCGGCGGGGACCCGAAGTGCGGGGACACCATGAACGTGTTGACCGCCGAGGACCCGTGGGGCAGCTCGGCACTGTTGACCGACGCCGAATGCACGCGCAGCCCGCTGAGCGCCAGCACACCGGCCGCCTTGGACAGCAGACCCCGCCGATCGGGGGCGATCATGGTGACCGCGTAGGAGTGCGGCGACTCGCCCGGCGCCATCATGACGTGGACCGCGCCGTCGCGGGCCAGCGCCAGATGCTCGGCCGGTACGGGTTCGGGCGCGGGTTCGGGCTCGCCGGCCATGACCGCCCGGCACCGGCGGACGAGATCCCCGATGAGGGTGGACTTCCAGTCCCCCCAGACACCCGGCCCGGTGGCCAGGGCGTCGGCCTCGGCGAGCACATGCAGCAGTTCCAGTAGCACCGGGTCGCCGTCGAGGGCGTCGGCGACGGCGGCGATGGTCGCCGGATCCTGAAGGTCGCGCCGGGTGGCCGCGGCGGGCAGCAGCAGGTGGTGGCGCACCATGGCCGACAGCAACCTGATATCGGAGGGCCACAGCCCGAGCCGCTCCCCCACCCGTGCGGCCAGCTCGGCGCCGATGACACTGTGGTCGCCACCGCGCCCCTTGCCGATGTCATGCAGCAGGGCACCCAGGACCAGCAGGTCCGGCCGGGATACCCGGGTGGTGAATGCGCTTGCCCGCGAGACGGTTTCGACCAGGTGCCGGTCGACGGTCCAGGTGTGCACCTGGTCGCGCGGCGGCAGGTCGCGAACCGCGCCCCATTCCGGGAAGAGCCGGCCCCACAGCCCGGTGCGGTCGAGCGCCTCGATGGTGGTCACCGTGGTGGGTCCGGCGGTCAGCAGCACCAGCAGGTCGTCGAGAGCGTCACGCGGCCAAGGTGACCGCAGTTCCGGTGCGGTGTCGGCCAGCCGTCCCAGCGTCGAGGCGGCGATCGGAATACCGGTGGCCGCCGAGGCCGCGGCCACCCGGATGGTCAGGCCGGGGTCGCGCTGGGGCCGGGCGTCCCGGGCCAGAATCACCTCTCCGGCAAGTTCGACGACGCCCTCGTCCAGCGGCCGGCGCACGGGCCTGCGCAGGGCCGCCAGACCACGCCGCGGCAGGGCGTTGGCTGCCGTCCGCACACTCGCGTCGACGTAGTAGCTGACCGTACGGGCGGCGTCGGAGAGCATGCGGGCCAGGTCGAACCGGTCCCCGATGCGCAGCGCGGCGCCGATCTCATCGGCGTATTGGGCGAGCAGCTGATCGCGGCCGCGCTTGGAAACCCGGTGCAGTTCGGTGCGAACGTTGAGCATCGCCAGGTGCGCCGCACCCAGCGAGCCGGCCGGCGAGTCCGGGGCGAGCCGGGGATAGACGTCGGCGAGCTGGGCGATCGCCAGGGCGTTGAGCAACTGGACGTCGCGCAGCCCGCCCATGCCGGACTTCAGGTCGGGCTCGGCGCGGTGGGCGATCTGACCACTGCGCTGCCAACGAGACCGCGTCTGGTCGACGAGTTCGTCAAAACGCGAGGCGATCCCGGCCCGCCACTGCCGCCGCGCCCCGCCGATGAGCTGGGCCGAGAAATCCGCGTCGCCTGCGATGTGGCGGGCTTCCAGCATGGCCAGTCCGGCCGAGATGTCGGCGCCGGCGACCTGCAGCGCCTCGGACACCGTCCGCACGCTGTGGTCGAGCCGGATGTTGGCGTCCCACAGCGGGTACCAGAGAAGCTCGGCGACCCGCGCGACCGTTTCGGCCGGCATATCGTCGTGCAGGAGCATCAGATCGAGGTCGGAGTAGGGAACCATTTCCCGTCGTCCCAGTCCGCCGGTGGCGACGATGGCGAAACCGCTGCCCTCGGTGATGCCCAGCTCGGCCGCCTTGGCGGTCAGCCACAGTTCGTGCAGATCCAGCAGTGCCTCACGCAACGCCGCGGCGTCGAGGCGACGCTGGCTGCCGGCCAGGAGGTGCCGTCTCGCGACGGCCAGGTCGGTGGCCGGTTGCGGCGACTCCGCCGCCGGGGATCCCC
>JAGQTQ010000096.1:6254-9442 GCA_020438905.1 Mycobacterium sp. | reverse complement strand
ACGCCAGCCCGCTGACCCCCGTTCCCATGGTGCGCCGGCGCAGGAGCCCGAAGGCGCTACCCGCGCGTCCTGACCCAGGCCGAGTAGGAGGTGACCGAGCCCGCACGCGGGCGCCGCAGCCACGGCCAGGGGTGCAGCGAGACCACCTCGAGTCGCCCGGCACGGGACTTCCAGCCCGGGACCGGCGCGAACGTGGTGGCCAGGGGCCTGCCCCCCAGCACCGACACCGGATCGCCTCGCCACAGCTGCACCTGCCTGCGGGTGGACAGTTCGGCCAGCGACTGCGCGAGGAACACCAGCCTGTTCGACGACAGCCGCAACCGGCGCAGCAGCGGCTCGTCGAACACGAACACCGCCGGCAGGTCCGGGTGGGCCGCGGCGGCGGGGTCACGGTCACTCAGACTCTCGGCGGTCAGCCAGACGACGTCGGCGGCACCGGAGTGGCGCACGGTCGCCGGACCGGCCGTTGCCTCGAGGTCATCGTCACGGCGCAACCGGGGGTCGGCCAGGGGCAGCGGCATCCGCTCGGCGACGTCGGGCCAGTCTGCGATCGGACAGTTCCGCTCCAGCGGGCATCGTGTGCACAGACCCGCTGCCCGCTTCTCCACCTGCCACCGGGAAAACCCGTAGGCCTTGCCGGTGAGCGCGCCGACGGTCCACTGCCAGCCCAGCCGGTTGGCCGCCCGGGAGCCGTCCAGTAGGTGCCGGAACATCAGATCCTCGCCGTCGCGCCAGCCGAGCCCGGCCCGAACGGCCCAGTGCGAGGCGAGCCACATGCGGGTCTGATTGGTCAGCCAGCCCGTCGCCGTCAGCTCCTCGAAGGAGGATTCCAGGCACAGCGCCTCCGACGCCCACGGATTGTCCGCATCGCCGGGCGCGAGGCCGGCGGTACGCTCTTCGACTGCGAAACGCAGCGATTTCCGGGAGGCTGTTCCGACCCGCGCGTAGAGATGGCGCGCGTACTCCTGCCACAGCAGCTCATCGCGGAACTTCGCCACATCGTCGCGCGGACCGTCGGCGACGTGGTCCCACACCTCGCGCAAGGTCAGCAGCCCATGCCGGATGTACGGCGACAGTCTCGAGGAGACGCGTGTGGCCGGCGGCCAGACGTTGTTGCGACGACGCGCGTAGCCGCGGACGTCGTATCCCTGCAGGGCCGCGTCGGCGGCCCGCTGCCCGCCACGCAGGGTCACGGAGGAGTCCGAATCCGTTGGCGCGCAGAGATCTCCGAGGTGCCGGGTCACCCATGCACGGACGCCGTCATCCCCCGACGGTGGATCCGGAAGACGCCGCGGCGTCGTCGGATCGGGATTGCCGCCCATCGCAGCGATGGTAGACGGAACCGACGCACTACTGTCGGTTCGGTGAGCGCACGTTTCGAGGAACTCGGCTGGCAGCAGACCCCGATGGGTGTGTTCAGCCTGCGGCGCCGCTTCGACCTGACCGTGCGCGCCGATGTCTACGAGGTCAAGCTCGACGACGAGCACCTGATGTCGAGTTTGTTCACCGTCGCCGAGCGGGAGCTGGCCCGGCTGGCCCTGGAGCGCACATCGGGGACCGAACTGGACGTGGTCATCGGCGGCCTGGGCCTCGGCTACACGGCGCAAGAAGCCCTGCAGTGCAGTCGGGTTCGGACGCTGACCGTCATCGAGTACTCCGATGCGGTCATCGACTGGCACCGCCGCGACCTGTTACCGCAGACGGCCGGTCTGGCCGCCGATAGCCGCGTGAGACTGGTGAGTGCGGACTTCTTCGCCGCCGCCACCGGCGCGGAGGGATTCGACCCCGACCAACCGGGTCGGACCTACGACGCGGTCCTGCTCGATATCGACCATTCGCCGCGGCATCTGCTGGCCGATCACCACGCGCATTTCTACAGCCGCGACGGGCTGAGTGCGGTTTCCGCGCGGCTGCACCCCGGGGGTGTGTTCGCCATGTGGTCCGACGATCCCCCCGACGACGGCTTCCTCTCGCTCCTGGAATCGGTGTTCAGCGACGTCGAGGCCCGTTCGGTCTGGTTCGACAACCCGCTGACCGGAGGACGTTCGGCGGCGACGGTCTACCTCGCGATACGGAGGTAGCTTCCGGGGCCGACGTCGCGGCGCCGCGCCTGTTTCGCCCCGCCTCGACCCTCCAGTGCAGCACACTTAACGGCAGGAATCCGCGGGCGCTGCGCGGAAGGACCGATATGACGACTGCTGAGATCCTGACCCTCGACGCCCTCGGGGACACCCCCGTCGGCGGGAAGGCCGCGGGTCTGGCGAAACTCACCCAACTCGGCCTCCGGGTGCCACCGGCCTTCGTGATCGTCGGCGCGACCCCGGGCGATCTGCCCGCGGATCTCGAGACCCACTATCGGCGGCTGGGCGCCGGACCCGTCGCGGTTCGCTCGTCGGCACTGGGCGAGGATTCCGCCGAGGCAAGCTTCGCCGGCCAGTACGAGACGGTCCTGGACGTCGTCGGCATTGAGCCCCTGCGCGAGGCGATCGAGGTCTGCCTGGCCTCGCTGCACAACCACCGGGCATCGGCCTACCGCCGGCAGAACGCACCGGTGAACGGCGAATCGGCGATGTCCGTCGTGGTCCAGAACATGGTTCCCGCGGCGGCCGCCGGCGTGCTGTTCACCGCCGACCCCGTCACCGGCCGGCGTGACCGGGTGATCGTCGACGCGGTCGAGGGCCTGGGTGAGGCGCTGGTGAGCGGTCACGCCTCCCCCGACCATGTCGTCCTGGACCGCGGCGGGAGCATCCGCGAAGCCCGAATCAGCGGAACGGCAGCGATTCTGGGTGACGCCGTCCTGCGCAGCCTGGTGGCCTCGGCGCTGGCTGCCGAAGCCGCCGAGGGGTGCCCGCTGGACCTGGAATGGGCGGTGGACGGCGCCGGCGAGATCCATTGGCTGCAGGCGCGGCCGATCACGAACCTTCCGGCGGACCCCAACGAACTCGACACCCCGATCGCCGATCCGACGCAGGTCTTCACCCGCTGCAATGTGGGCGAGATGTTCCCGGGCGCCTGCACGCCGCTGTCCTATTCCTTCACCGCGCGCAGCATCGACGTCGGCATGCAGATGATGCACGTGCAGATCGGGATTCAAGAAGCCGTGCTCCCGCAGATGCGTTTCCTGATCATGAACTCCGGGCATCTGTTCCTCAATCTGAGCACCATGAGCGAGACCGCAACGCACGCAA
>JAGQTQ010000096.1:0-6207 GCA_020438905.1 Mycobacterium sp. | reverse complement strand
GGTCACCGAGTTCACCATCAGCGGCCGACCGCCACCGCCGCGCCGGCGCCGGGCCGCCAACGGGATCCGCTACATCAGATATCTGCTCGGCCAACCCAGGGCGCGCCGGGACATGCGCCGCCTGCTTGCCGAACTGCACATCCCCGATGCCCCGACCGCCGCGGCGGCGTGGCAGGAGATCGACAGCCGGTTCTCCTCGATTTTCGACGCGATGAACTACCACCTGATCTCCTCGGCCGGCTCCGGTGTCCTCACCCCCACCCTGCTCGGGGTGATCGCCGGGGGCCGCGAACCGTCCGAAGCCGACCACGCGACCGCCGCCGCCCTGCTGGCCGGGGCCGACGGGGTGGAGAGTGCCGACATCATCACCGGCGCCGAGCGCATCGCGAGCGAGATCGCCGCCCACCCCGACGCCGAGGCGTCCTTCATCCAGGCCCGGCCCGAGGAGGCGCTGGCCTGGATCCGTTCACCGGCCGCCGGGGCGGCAGGCGCGGAGTTCGAGCGGTATCTGCGCACCCACGGCCACCGCGCCATCAAGGAACTGGAACTGCGTCAGCCCGAATGGCGGGAGGACCCGCTGCCGGTGATCCGGTCGCTGCAGGTGTCGCTGCGTCAGGGCCGATCGGATAGCACCCGGCGCGCACCGGCCGACGCGACCGCCGAGGCCGGCGTCGGCGTGAAGTTCCTGGCCGGGATGGCCCGACGGGCGGTCCGGTCCCGGGAGGAGACCAAGTCCGGTCTGGTCGCGGTCACCACCCGGTTCAAGAAGGCCTACCGCGCCCTGGCCGAACTGATGGTCGCCGAAGGCCTGCTACCGGATGCCGATACGGTCTTCTTCCTCACCCATGACGAACTCGGCCGACTGGCCCGCGGCGATGACGCACCACTGGCCGCCACGGCCCTCGCCCGTAGGCAGGCCTTCGCCGAGCAGGAGCGCTACGAATTCCCCGACGTCTTCCAGGGCGAGCCCGCCCGACTCGATCTGGATCTGCTGGCAGCCGACTCCCCCGGCGTCGTTCGCGGGGCGCCGGTGAGCCGGGGCCGCGTCACCGGCGTTGCCCGGATCGTTCGCACCCTGGACGAGGCCGCCGCGCTGCAACGCGGCGAAATCCTCATCGCACCGATCACCGATGTCGGCTGGACCCCCTACTTCAGCCTGATCGCCGGACTGGTCACCGATATCGGCAGTGCCGTCTCACACGGCGCGGTGGTGGCCCGCGAATACGGGCTGCCCGCAGTGGTCAACACCCGCACCGCGACCCGGGTGTTCCGGACCGGCGACCGCGTCGTGCTCGACGGTGAATCGGGCGTCGTCCGACTAGCCGAGGACGGTGAGGTGCCCGGGTAAGCGGACGTCACATTGAGTCAGGAGCGCCGTTTTCAGCTACCGATCGCCTTCTGATAGGCGGCGATATCGGCGTCGAGGTCGGACAGCACCGCGGTCCAGTCCGGCACCCACACCTGCACGCCGCTGAGCAGGGCGGCCGGCCCTTTGGGGTCGGTGAGCATGGACGACTCGGCGATCGACTCGTTCACCGAGATTCCGAACGCCTCGGGCCCGACGGTGTTTTGCACGTCGTCGGAGATCAGGAAGGCCAGCAGTTTCCTGGCGCGGTCCCGCTGCGGTGCACCCTTGATGAGACCGGCGAAGTAGGGCAGCGACACCGTCGTGCGGCTGTTGTCGGGCATCGCCGGGAAGAAGATGTTGAACTTGGATCCGTAGTTTCTGAGCGAGCCCAGGTTCATCTGGACATCACCATTGGCGACCAGCAGTTCGCCATTGCTGACCTTGGGTTGCAGTCCACCCGTCGAGGATGCCGGACCGACGTTGTTGACCTGCAGTTTGGCCAGATAGTCCAGGGCACCCCGCTTACCCATCAGGTGCTGCAGCAGCACCAGCACCGCCGTGCCGTCGCCGGCTTGGCCGGGTGTCGAGTACTGCAGCTTTCCCTTGAACTGCGGCGCGAGCAGATCGTTCCAACTGCTCGGTTGTGGACTCGCATCCAGGTTTGCGATGAAGGACAACGCGTTCTCGACGATCGGCACGAAGAGGCCACCCGGGTCGATCAGGCCGGGGTCGATGCCGCTGGTGTCGACCCCTGCGGGCTGCAGCAGACCCGACTGCTCGGCCTTCTGAATGAAGGGCGGCAAGGTGACCAGCAGGTCGGCCTGCGGGTTCGACTGTTCCTTCTCGGCCCGGGACACCACGTCACCGGATCCGGCTTCAACCAGGTTCACGGTGATTCCGGTGAGTTGGGTGAACTTGTAGAACTGGCTGAAGTACCAGGCGCCCAAACCGTCGGCGCTGTAGACGGTGACTGTCCCGCCTCGGCCCAACGACCCGCTACCGCCACAGGCCGCTACGAGCACTGTGATTCCGACGATGACGGCGGCCAACAGAGACCTCGCGACCTTCATCGGCGCCTCTCGGTTGAGCTGCATGACGGATTTAGGCTGATTACCGCCACCACATCGTCATCCAGCGTCACCTTGGTGTGCACGTTCGGAAGCATAGCTCCGAACCGGGCGCCGCCCGGCGGACAAACCTAGTGTGCCTGGCTCACCGAGGACATGTGGAAGTCCGGTATCCGCAGGGTCGGCATCACTGCGCGGGTGGCCCAGTCGCTCCACTCCCGGGGCAGGGTGATCTCCGGCGCCCCAGCCTCGGTGGCCCGCCGCAACAGGTCCAGCGGGCTCTCGTTGAACCGGAAGTTGTTGACCTCGGCGGTGATCTCACCGTCCTCGATCAGGTACACCCCGTCGCGGGTGAGCCCGGTCAGCAGCAGCGTGGTGGGGTCGACTGTGCGGATGTACCACAGCGTGGTCAGCAGAAGACCGCGCTCGGTGGCGGCGATCATGTCCGCGAGATCCTTTGTGCCACCGGTCATCAGGAGATTGTCCGCCGGCACGGCCACCTCGGTGCCGAACTCGGCGGCCGCCGCGCGCGGGTAGGGCAGCGCGTGGATGGCGCCGTCGCGGATCCAGTCCACCCGGTCGATGTCCATCCCGTTGTCGAACAGCGAGATCCGCTCCGAAGCCGTGGCGGTGTGCACGAACGGCGAGCACTCCAGGCCGGGTGCGTGCGGATCGGAGTACAGGGTCAGGCCCAGATCGGTGAGCCGCTCCCCCACCCGGGTTCCGCCGCCCGGCGCCGACAGGGCGCTGCGGCCCTCCTGGGCGCCGCGGCCGTCCATCGACCAGCCCAGGTAGATCATCATGTCCGCCACCGTCGACGGCGGCATCAGGGTCTCGTAGCGCCCGGCGGGCAGTTCGACGGTGCGTGCCGACCAGTCCAGCCGCAGCGAGAGCTCCGCCAGCATGGCGTCGATGGGCACCTCGGCGAACCACGGCGAGCTGATCCCGGCCCAGGCGCTGGCCTGGCCGCGTTTGGCGTTGATCTCCACCGACCCGGTGGGCTGGGTGAAGCGGCGGCGCACCCCGGTGGAGGTGGCCAGGAACGTCGTCTCCACGACGTGGTGGGCGAAGCCGTAGAGCCGGTCGCCGCCGCCGAACCCGGCCGAGAGCCCCCGGGCCACCTCGGCGAAGGCCCCGGCCCCCGTGCCGGGCACCGGGTCGCCCCAGTCGGCGGGCTCGCCGGTGCCGGTCAGCAGCGGTGCGGTGTCGCGGGCCTCGGGCGCGGCGTGGGCGGCGCGCTCCGCGGCGGCGACCAGATCGCCGACCGCTTCGGCGGAGCCCACGCTGGACCGGACCGCCCCGACATGGGCCGTATCTCCCTCGCGGACAATGGAGATCACCGCCGTCGAGCGGCTGGTCGCCACCCCGTTGGTGGTCATCGAGTTGCCGGCCCAGCGCAGCGAGGCATCGGAGCGGTCGGTGACGATGACGATGGTCTCGTCACAACCGCCCGACTCCGCAGCCGCGCGCAAAGCCAGTTCAACGATGTCCTGGGCGGGGATCACCGTCCGGACTCCTCAACCGTGTTCAACACATTCACTCCCCGGAACAATGCCGACGGGCAGCCGTGACTGACCGCGGCCACCTGGCCCGGTTGGGCCTTGCCGCAGTTGAACGCCCCACCGAGACGCCACGTAGAGGGCCCGCCGACGGCCTCCATCGAGTTCCAGAAGTCGGTAGTGGTGGCCTGGTAGGCGACGTCGCGCACCTGCCCGTAGAGCCGGCCGTCGCGGATCCGGAAGAACCGCTGACCGGTGAACTGAAAGTTGTAGCGCTGCATGTCGATTGACCAGCTCTTGTCGCCGACGATGTAGATGCCGTTGTCCACCCGGCTGATCAGATCCACGGTGCTCAGGTTGTCGGTGCCGGGTTGCAGCGAGACGTTGGGCATCCGCTGGATCGGCACGTGATGCGCCGAATCGGCGTACGAGCACCCGTTGGAGCGCTCCAAGCCGAGCTTGCGGGCGAACACCCGGTCCAGCTGGTAGCCGACGAACACCCCGTCGCGCACCAGATCCCATTTCTGGGCGGCCACCCCCTCGGCGTCGTAGCCGATGCTGGCCAGTCCGTGCTCGACGGTCCGGTCGGCGGTCACGTTCATCACCGGCGACCCGTACTGCATCCGGTTGAGTTTGTCCGGGGTGGCGAAGGAGGTGCCGGCGTAGGCGGCCTCGTAGCCGATCGCCCGGTCGTATTCGGTGGCATGCCCGATCGACTCGTGGATGGTCAGCCACAGATTGGTCGGGTCGATCACCAGGTCGGTGGGGCCGGCGACGACGCTGGGCGATTTGGTCTTCTCGGCCAGCAGCACCGGCAGTTCGGCCAGCTCGGTGCTCCAGCTCCACACCTCGTCACCGGCGACGGCCTCCCAGCCGCGGCCGCTCGGCGGGGCCAGGGTGCGCATGGACTCGAAGCTGCCCGCGGCGGCGTCGACGGCGACGGCCTCCAGCGACGGCATGGTGCGCACCCGCTGCTGGGTGATGGCCGAGCCGAAGGTGTCGGCGTAGAAAGTCTGCTCCTTGACGGTGTTGACCATGGCCGAGACGTGATCCACCCCGTCGGAGGCCAGCAGCCGACCCGAGTACTCCTCGAGCACCGCGACCTTCTCGGCGGTCGGGACGGTGAACGGATCAATCCGGTAGTCCGAGACCCAGGTCGCGTCGGGATAGACCGGCTCGTCGGCCAGCTCGATGCGCTCGGCGTTGAGCGCGGCCAGCGTCACCGCCACCCCCACCGCGTGCCGCGCGGATTCGGCGGCGATGTCCGGGGTGAGCCCGGCGTGCGAAGCGAAACCCCAGGTGCCGTCGACGATCACCCGCACCGCCAGACCGATGTCGCGGTCGGTCACCGCCGACTCCAACTGGCCGTCGCGCATCTGCACGATCTCGGTGGTGATCGCATGCACCCGAAGGTCGGCGTAGCTGGCACCGCCCGCCACCGCAGCCGACAGCGCGGCGTCGGCCAGCCGGCGCAGCGGCAGGGCCAGGAACTCCTCGTCGATGCCATGCCGGTGGGAACTCACCGTTACACCGTAACCGGGCGCTTTAATTACTGCCGTGAACCAGCGCCGCGCGCACTCCACTCTGTTGGGGTACGGCCTGCTCGCGCCCAGCCTGTTCGGGGTGGTGTGCTTCCTGCTGCTACCGATGCTGGTGGTGATGTGGCTGAGCCTGCACCGCTGGGACCTACTGGGACCGATCCGCTATGTGGGACTGGACAATTGGCACTCGGTGCTCACCGACCCGTCGTTCGGCAACTCACTGCTGGTGACGTGCGCGTTCATCGCGATCGTGGTGCCCGCCCAGGTGGTGCTGGGCCTGGCCGCGGCGACGATGCTGGCCCGCGGACTGCCGGGCACCGGCATGTTCCGGGCGCTGTACGTGATCCCGTGGATCTGTTCGCCGCTGGCGGTGGCGGTGCTGTGGCGCTGGATCCTGGCCCCCACCGACGGGGTCATCAGCACGGTGCTGGGCCGTCGCATCGAGTGGCTGACCGACCCGGGCCTGGCGCTGCCGGTGGTCTCGGCGGTGACGGTGTGGACCAATGTCGGCTATGTGGCGCTGTTCTTCCTGGCCGGGATCCTGGGCATCCCACCGCAGGTGCACGCCGCGGCACGCATCGACGGTGCCACCGCCTGGCAGCGGTTCTGGCGGATCACCCTGCCGATGCTGCGCCCGACGTTCTTCTTCGTCTCAGTGACCGGCGTGGTCAGCGCGGCGCAGGTCTTTGACACCGTGTACGCGCTGACCGGCGGCGGCCCGGCCGGACGCACCGACCTTGTCGCGCACCGGA
>JAGQTQ010000095.1:410-20198 GCA_020438905.1 Mycobacterium sp. | reverse complement strand
TCGCGCAATAACGGAGCGGCCTGAAACCAGGCGGCTCCGATCTAATGTCGTGTTTATCCTGACCACACTTTACCGTGCCGTGCCGCGAAGTGTGGGCAGGCCCGTTCACCGGGCGGCGAACGGTGGCGAACCTCACCGGCCGCCGCCGCGCAGCCTTTCCACCGCGAGCCGGCCGGCGCCGGTGGTTTCGGTCGCCGGCAGGGTGTCGGCGTCGATGGACGCCGACACGGTGTGAACCCCACCAGTGGTCAGCGTGGTGTCGGCGGACAGCCCGCGTTTGACCAGGGCGAGCGCAATGGGGCCGAGGTCGGCGTGGTCGACGACGGTGCCCAGCCGGCCGACCTGGCGACCGCCGGCCAGCAGCGGGTCTCCAGACGCCGGCCGCTCTGTCGAGCCGTCGAGGTGGAGCAGAACCAGCATCCGCGGCGGCCGGCCCAGATTGTGCACCCGCGCCACGGTCTCCTGGCCGCGATAGCAGCCCTTGTCCAGATGAACGGCGCCGAGTCCCGGCGGGCCGATCCAATCGACCTCGTGCGGAATGGTCCGTTCGTCGGTGTCCACCCCGAGGCGGGGGCGGCGCGATGCCACCCGGTGCGCCTCGTAGGCCCAGACCCCGGCGCGGCGAACCCCGGCCGCCTCGAGTCGATCCAGCCACGCCGACACCTCCCGGCGGGGCACCACCACGTCGAGTTCGACCGGCCCACCGCGACGGCTCGGCATCCGGCGGGCGAAACCACCGCTCGGCAGCGGTAACGCCATGGACTCCGCCGGCAGGGCGTCCAGGCCCAGGGCGGCCAGCACGGCCGGGTCGGCCAATCGGGGGCCGATCAGCGATAACACGCCGAAATCCGCCCCGGTGGGCTGTACGTCCGACCAGAAAACCATCTTCGTGAGGTAGGCCAATAGCGGCTCACCCCGCCAGGGTTCGGTGTCCAGGTAGGTGATGGCGCCCAACTCGGTCTGCTGCCAGTGATCCTCGACCCGGCCCTGGCCGTCCAGGCTGAGGTTCTCGGTGCAGGCCCCGTCGGTCAGGTCCGCGACGTGCTGGGTGCTGATCGAGTGCAACCAGGCCAGCCGGTCGCCTCCGGTCAGCGTGATCACCGCCCGATGCGAGCGATCGACCACGACCGCGGACTGCTCGGCAGCGTGCTGTTCGCCCAGCGGATCGCCGTAGTGCCAGACCGCTCCGGCGTCCGGGGAGTCCTCAGGTGCGGGTACGGCTGACACAACCTCAACTCTACGAGCCCGGTCAGTGGGCTCCAGTCAGTAGGCTCATTGCTCATGTCCGGCCCGCCCTCGGTGATCGTCACCCTCGACGGTGCTGTGCACGATCCGGACCGCCCCCTGCTGTTCGGCGACGACCTGGCGGCCGTCCGCGGCGACGGAGTGTTCGAGACCCTGCTGGTGCGGGACGGCCGGGCGTGCCTGGTGGAGCCGCATCTGCGTCGGCTGGCCCATTCCGCGGCGATGATGGACCTGCCCGAGCCCGATCCTGCCGCGTGGCGGGAGGCGATCGGTATCGCGCTGTGCCAGTGGGCCTCCCGATCGCCGGAGGAGGGCGCTCTGCGTCTGGTCTACAGCCGCGGCCGGGAGCGTGGGTCCGATCCGACCGCCTACCTGACGATCAGTCCGCTGGCCGCACGGGTCGGCGCGGCCCGTCGGGACGGAGTGGCGGCGGTGCTGTTGGACCGGGGTCTGCCGGCCGACGGGGCCCAGGACATGCCGTGGTTGCTCGCCGGGGCCAAGACGTTGTCCTACGCGGTCAACATGGCGGCACTTCGGCACGCCGCGGCGCGCGGTGCCGATGACGTCGTCTTCGTCAGCTCGGATGGCTACGTACTGGAGGGTCCCCGGTCGACCGTGGTGATCGCCGTCGGCGGTGCCGACGGCCGGCCCTGTCTGCTGACTCCGCCTCCGTGGTGGCCGATCCTGCGCGGCACCACCCAGCAGGCGCTGTTCGAGGTCGCCCGCGACGCCGGGTACGACTGCGACTATCAGGCACTGCGGCCCGCCGATCTTGCTGCGGCACAGGGTGTCTGGCTGGTGTCCAGTATCACGTTGTCGGCCCGGGTGAACACGCTTGACGGGCGCGCCCTGCCGCCGTCGCCGTTGTGCGCCGAGATGGCGCGTCTCGTCGACACAGCGGTCGCCGGTGATCGCTGAAGGCGAAAAGCCGTGGCGCGCAGGGCCCATCACGGGTACGGTCTGCGGTACACAGGGAAGGAGGTGGTCCGAACATTGAGTACGTCTTGGACATGTGAGGTGGCTGCCCGCTAGCAGCGCCATGGTGCAGGAATCACCCGCGCCCTGAGCGCGCCGGCGAATTCCAGGCAGCTACCCGGCCCCCGAGCCCCCGGTTCGTCCAACCCGGACAACACGGCTCGGGGGCCGTCCCATGTCTGGGCGCGCCCCGGTCAGTTCCGGCGTTCGGGCCGGCCAGACCTGCGGCGCAGACCGGCGGCTCGCTCCAGTCGGGCCAGTTCGGGCTCGATCCGATCTGCGAGTTCTGCGATGTCCCCGGCGATCTCCGGTGTGCTGACGAAACCGAAGTCCATCCCCCCGCGATAGCTGAAACAGGTGACGTTGAGCCCGACGTCCATCAGTAGCGGCCCGATCGGGGTGAACCGCTCCAGCACCGCCCCGGCGGCGTACAGCGGTATCGGCGGTCCCGGAACGTTGGACACCACCAGATTGATCGGCGGTACGTTCTCGCCCAGCCGACTGGCGGTGTAGGCCCGGGCGGCCAGTCGGAACAGTCCCGGGGGAGTCGTCTCGGTCAACCCCATGATCTGGTGTGCCGTCATGGCCTCGGCCATCTGTTTGGCGGCCTGCGAGACTTGATGGACCGAGCGGATCCGCTCGGCCGGGTCGGCGATTCCGGTGGGCAGGCCGACGGTGATCGAACTGATGGCGGTCCCGACCGCCGTGGCCTCGGTACGCGTGGACACCGGCACCTGCGCGACCAGGGGACGGTCCGGAAGATCCCCGGTCCGGTCCAGGTAGGACCGCAGGGCGCCGGCGACCATGGCGAGAACGACGTCGTTCACCTTGACCCCGTACGCGTCCTTCACCGCCTTGACCCGGTCCAGCGACACCCGGGCCGCGCTGAACCGACGCTGCTGGGAGATAGGTGCGTTGAACCGGCTGGGCGGAGCCTCGAAATACCCCGGTGGCTTCTCCGGGATATTGCGCAGGGCCAGCCACTGGCGAACCGTCTGGTCGATCAGGCGGACGACGCGGTACGGGGTCATGACGGCGACATTGGCCGCGGCGCTGAGCAATCGCACCTCCGGCCGGGGCGGTTTGCGACGTGCGCGCGGTGCGGCGGCTTCGGCCGGCGGGCGCGGCTCGGGGGTGGGGTCGAAGAGGATTTCAGTGATCCCGGCGCCGGACACACCGTCGACCAGGCAGTGATGCACCTTGGTCAGCAGCGCAACTCGGCCGTCCTCGAGACCTTCGATGAACCACATCTCCCACAGCGGCTTGGTGTGATCCAGCTTGTAGGACCACAGCCGTGCCACGAGTTCGTCGAGTTCGGCCCGTCCGCCCGGGGAGGGTACAGCGATGTGGCGGATGTGGTACTCGAGATCGGGGTCGTCGTCGACGTACCACGGCCGGTCCAGTCCGAAGGGGGCCTCCGCCACCCGGTAACGCAACTGCGGGAGCTCGGGCAGGCGCTCGCCGACGATCCGCCGCACGTGCTCAACCGAGAAGCCCGGAACGCGGCGTGGGTCACAGATCGCCAGCGCGCCGATGTGCATGTGCCAGGACGGCGTCTCGGCGAACCAGAACGCCGCATCCACACTGGACATGCGGGGCACGGTGTTCAGCGTAGGTCAGGGTGCGGCCGGTCCGGGCGCCAATGTCGAGCACGCTTTCATCGCCTCGTCCCAGGTGCCCGGATCGATTCCGTCCGGTGGGCCCAGGACGGCCGGTGCGCCCCCGGCCTCGGTCACCCCATGGGATTTCAGACATTCGGCGAGCGACCCGTGGGCGGCGGGTGCGGATGACGGCGTTGAGGTCTCGGGCTTGGTCGAGGTGGACGAGCAGGCGGAGAGAACCAATGCGGCGGAGACCACCACCACGGTCTGAACGCGCCTCATCCGATGTACCTCGAGAGCCGGGCCGAAAGGTGCGGCACCAGTCCGCCGTCGGCATCGACCCGCTCCTCGACGTAGGCCAGGTCGCCGCCGTCGACGATGCCGTAGAGCCGCTTGGCGCCGCCGACGAGAACCCCTGACTTGCTGCGGGCCAGTGCATCGGTCACCAGTTCCCAGGAGGATTGGGTGCGGGGGTGGCCGTAGAACAGTTCGACGTACCCGGCGGAGTGTGCCAGCAACAATTCGATCGCCTGTGATTCGCCCGGGTCGGCTGGGTCGTTGACGAACCGCCAGAACCCCGTCTCACGGAGACCCGGGCCGTGGTACTCGCCGGCCTCGTCGAGGCGCCAGGAACGGGCCTCCCAGTTCAGGTAGTCCGCGCCGTCGTGGGAGACGATGATCTGCTGCCCGAACCGGTAGTCGCCCTGCGGTCCGCGGCCCTCGCCTTCCCCGCGCCACACCCCGACCAGCGGCAGCAGGGCCAGTAGCGCATCGCTGAGGTCTGCGCCGATCCGCAGGTTCGCGGTGTCGGCCACGGGTAGATCGTCGAAGACCGGGATGTTGCGACCGGCGGTCTGTTTGGCGCGCTCGGCGGCGGCGGCCACTGCTCGGTCGCCGCTGCCCCTGATGTCGGCGCTGCCCGTGATGTCGGCGCTGGCCCTGATGTCGGCGCTGCCGTCGCTGTCGTCGTCGCTCACGATTCGTCGGTGATCAGCCGGTACACCGCGTAGATCGCGAACCAGGTGATCACGATGACCGACACCACCAGCAGGACCTCGAAGAAGAGCACCACGGGTTGAGTTTATCGCGCCCGAACCCCTTCGTCCTGATGTCGACAGGGTCGTTCCGATGTGGTCAGGCCACCTTGACGTCGATCTCGTGCAGGCCCGCGCCGGTGGGGGCCAGCGTGACGTCTCCCCGGCCGGATCCCGACAGCGCCAGCACCGTCCAGGTGCCCGGCGCGGCGAAGAACCGGAAATCGCCACTGGCCGTCGCAACCAGTTCGGCGGTGAACTCCTGGGCGGCATCGAGCAGTCGCACCGAGGCCCCGCCGACCGTCCGGCCCGAGTCGTCCAGCACCCGACCGATGATCACCGTCTCCTTGTCCAGATCGACCCCGGGGGGAAGGGCGGTGCGCTGATCACTTGTGGAATACATGATCTACCGTCCCGCCTGCAGTCGGAGGTGGGCGACCAGGGGATAGACCTGGCAGCCGAGGCAGATGCCGAAGGCCGCGTTGAGGAACGCCGCTGCCAGCGCGAACGCGGTCGCGATCACACCGACCAGGGGAGCGCTGAACGCAAACCCCGCCACCCCGGCGACGGCGAAGAGCAATCCGACGAACTGGGCGAACCGCAACGGCTGCGCGGGTTCCCGTTCGGTGACCGGTCCGAGGCGGGGAGCCACCAGCGTGGCGAACAGCCTTCCGTACGGGTGCCGACGCGGTCCGCGCAATGCCCCGAGGGCGAACACCGCGGCCTGCGCGGCAAGGACGGCGCCCGCGACGGCGGTGCTGACGGCCGAGGCCAGAAGCACCACTAGCAGGACGGCGCTGGTGATCCAGGCCGCGAATCGGGGTCCGCGCACATCCACCTGATCGGTGACCGGCACGGTGCCGACGGTGGGTTGGGTGTTGATCGACATGGAAACTCCTGTGTTGTTGGGCAGGGCTAAACGAAGACAGACCACTGGTGAACTGCTGAAAAGAGGGGGCGCGCAGGACGGCGCGGCGGCTCAGCAGCTACAACAACAACAGCAACAACCCGCGATGCGGCACAGATCGACTGCGCGGCGCTTGGTGAGCATCGGCTCGAGACGGGCGGTCACGCCGGTGATGCTACACAGGGACCGGGGTGTCGCGCCAACAAAATCAGTTCAGGAGGGATCAGTTCAGGAGGGGTTCGAGAGCCGACCTCAGATCGGCGGCTTTCGGCACCCCCGCCGACCGGTACAACTGGCGGCCGTCGGCGTCGAAGATGAACGTCGTCGGCAGCGAGAGAACCGAGAGCCGGCGTGCGGCCACCGGGTTCTCGTCCATGTCGATCTCGACGTGGGCCACCTGCGGAAGATCGGCGAGAACCTGGTGAACCACCCGGCGCACCGCGGCGCACGGGCCGCACCAGACCGCGGTGAAGTGGACGATCGTCGGCCCACTGCCGGACAGGCCGAGATCGGCCGTGTCGAGGCCGTCGGGGTGTTCGGTGTCGCGAAGCACGCCGTGGCGGCGGTTGTGCAGCACGCCCACCACACCGGCCAGACCCAGGGCGGCGGCGATCGCGGCGCCGGCGGTGATCAGGGCGGTCATGGTTGTCTGAAGCCGTCCAGTCGCACCGTGACCTCCTCGGTGATTCCCTCGATGATGATGTCCGACCCGCGGGCGCCCTGGGCGGTGGGCCGCAGCCCGAACGGGAGCTTCTGTCCGGGCATGGCGGTGCCGAACGCCCCGAGGACGGCGGCTCGCCTGTCCTCGGGCACTTCCTGGTCGGCGGTGTTGGGTCCGGTGGCTACGCCGGTCGGGGTGAACACCAGCGTCGTCTGGTCCGGACCCGCCATGGACAGATCGACGGTGACACTGACCGGTTTGTCGTAGCCCGCCTTGGTCGGGGTGCCGGTGAGGACAAGGCCCTCGTTCCCCGAGATGCCGGACTCGGTGGTGCCGCCGGTGGCGTCGTTGGTCTCTTCGGCGGGGGCCTCCACGGTGAGGTCCTTGATGCCGATGAATTGCCCGACGTGGCGGGAGTCGATGATGATCCGGCTCTCCAGAACGCCCACCGGCAGGTCCGCGTCCGGCCGCATGAGCCACGACGCCTGGGACAGACCGATGTCGTGCATGGTGGCCTCCAGTGTGACCTTGCCCACCACGGGGTGTTCCACGCCGCCGGCTTTGATCTCCAATTCGTTGTAGCGGTGGCGCATCGCCTGCGGGATGAACGGGAACCCCAGGATCGCGACCCACGGATCGAAGTTCAGCCCGGCGGCCGTCCGAACATGGCGCGCTAGCTGGTACTCCGCGTAGATGCCCGCGCCGGTGTCGACGCCGACCGCAGCCAGAACGGCCGTCAGTGCGGAGGCGCCCAGCGTGGTGATCAGCTTTCGCACCGGCCCATTCTGGCCTACCGCGGTGCGCTCACGCTCGGATCGTCGAAAGAGCAGGTCGCGGGTTACAGTGACGGCAAACCGGGAGAGTTCGTTGGACCTGTTGCTTCTTACCGCCGACCCCAACCCGGAGTCGGTACTGCCCTCGCTGGCGCTGCTCGCACACAGCGTGCGCGCGGCGCCGACCGAGGTCGCCTCGCTGCTGGAGGCGGGCTCTGCCGATGTCGCCATTGTCGACGCCCGGTCGGATCTGGCCGCCGCGCGCGGTCTGTGCCGGCTGCTCGGAACCACTGGCGCCCCGGTGCCGGTGGTCGCGGTGGTCAACGAGGGCGGCCTGGTCGCCGTCAACGTGGACTGGGGCATCGACGAGATCCTGCTTCCCGGAACCGGTCCGGCCGAGATCGACGCCCGGTTGCGGCTGCTGGTCGGCCGGCGCGGGGGGCTGGCCACCCAGGAGAGTGCCGGAAAGGTCAGTCTGGGCGAGTTGGTGATCGACGAGGGCACCTACACCGCGCGTCTGCGCGGCCGCCCGCTGGATCTGACCTACAAGGAATTCGAACTGCTGAAGTACCTCGCCCAGCACGCCGGCCGGGTGTTCACCCGGGCCCAGTTGCTGCAGGAGGTCTGGGGGTACGACTTCTTCGGCGGCACCCGCACCGTCGACGTTCACGTTCGGCGGCTGCGGGCAAAACTGGGTCCCGAGTACGAGTCGCTGATCGGCACCGTGCGCAACGTCGGTTACAAGGCGGTGCGCCCCGCGCGGGGGCGTTCGGCCGGTGACGGTGTGAGCGAGTCCGAGGTCAACAACGACGAGGTCGAGATCATGTCGTCGTCGCTGCCAGGTCAGTGACGGCCGGGCCGGCGCCGGCCGTGCGTCGGTGCGGAGTCCTCTCGGCGAAGGATCAGCGCGCCGTTCGTGATCTGGTCGCCGCCGCCCAAATCGCCGACGGGGTCGCCCCGGTGGGCGAGCAGGTGCTCCGCCGGCTCGCAAGCACAGACGCCGAGCACCTGCTCGTCACCGATCCCGGCGGGCCTATCGCCGGGTATCTCTGTCTGACGTCCGCCGAAGACGGCGCAACCGCCGAGTTGGTGGTGGGTCCGCAGTCGCGCCGCCGCGGTATCGGGGCGGCGCTGGTGCGTGCGGCACTCGAGCGCTGCGACAGGCGGGTGCGGTTCTGGGCGCACGGAACGATCCCGGCCGCCAAGGCGTTGGCGGAGGCGGCGGGACTGCGGCCGGTGCGCGAATTGATCCAGATGCGCCGACCGCTGACTGATGTACCGGAATTCGCTGTCCCGCAGGGTGTTTCGATTCGTGGCTACGGCGGTGTCGATGACATCGCCGAGGTGCTGAGGGTCAACAACGCGGCCTTCTCCTGGCATCCCGAACAAGGCGGCTGGAACCGCGCCGATGTCCTCGACCGAACCGCCGAACCCTGGTTCGACCCTGAGGGGGTGCTGCTCGCCGTCGACGAACTCTCCGACGAGCTGTTGGGATTCCACTGGACCAAGGTGCATCCCGACGGCACCGGAGAGGTCTACGTGCTGGGCGTGGACCCCGCTGCCCAGGGCAGGGGACTGGGGCGCGTGCTGACCCTGGTGGGGCTTCATCATCTGGCCCGGCGGCTGCGGCATCTGGATGAGCCCGGGGCGATGCTCTATGTGGAGTCCGACAATCGCGCGGCGATCAAGACCTACCAGGGGCTGGGCTTCACCGTCGCCGCCGTGGACACGGCCTACGCCCCGCATTGAGCCGAAGCTGTTCACCTTCCGTTCACCGAACATCCCCGAACCGGCTACCCGGTACGCATACTTTGCGGCCATCGGGAGCTTTCGCGCGGAACGTCTCCGCATGGGCACGTTTCAGACGGGGACGCAGTGCATCGACGACAGAAGGTTGGCAGAGGGTGGATTTGAGGATGGATGTGGCCGGTTTCGGCAAGGCGATCATCGTGACGGCGACGGCGGTCGCGGCACTGACCGCGTGTGGAAGCGACAACAACGTGCCCACGGCCGGTCAGGGAGCCGCCGGGGGAGCGGACTGCGGTGGTAAGAAGTCACTGAAGGCCAGCGGCGCATCGAGCCAGGCCAATGCCATGACCCGTTTCGTCACCGCCTACGAGGCGGCCTGTCCCGGTTTCACCCTGAACTACACCTCCAGCGGATCGGGCGCCGGGATCTCGGAGTTCGTCGGTGGCCAGACCGATATGGGCGGCTCCGACTCGCCGTTGAACGCCGACAAGGGTGAGGTCGAGAAGGCCAAGGCCCGCTGCGGCGACTCGGACGCGTGGAACCTGCCGATGGTTTTCGGTCCCATCGCGATCACCTACAACGCGCCCGATGTCGAGGGCCTCGTGCTGGACGGCCCCACGGCGGCGAAGATCTTCAACGGCGCCGTGACGATGTGGAACGCGCCCGAACTCGCCGCGCTGAATCCGGGGAAGAACCTTCCGGACAAGCCGATCGTGGTGATCTTCCGCAGCGACGAATCCGGCACGACCGACAACTTCCAGAGATATCTGGACGCCGCCTCCGACGGCGCATGGGGCAAGGGAGTGGGCAAGACCTTCAACGGCGGCGTCGGCGAGGGCGCCAAGGGCAACGAGGGCACCTCGGCCGCGATCAAAACGACCCCGGGCTCCATCACCTACAACGAATGGTCATTTGCCAAGAGCCAGGGGCTGTCGGTCGCAGACATCGTCACCTCTGCCGGCCCGGATGCCGTGGCGCTGTCGGTCGAATCGGCGGCGAAGTCGATCGACGACGTGAAGATCAGCGGTGCGGGCAACGATCTGGTCCTCGACACGTCATCGTTCTACAAGCCCACCGTTCCTGGTGCCTACCCGATCATGCTCGCCACCTACTCGCTGGTCTGCTCGAAGTACCCCGAGGCCGACGTCGCCCCCGCGGTCCGGGCGTTCCTGACCGCGGCGCTGGGCAAAGGGCAGGAAGGCCTGACCGACAACGGCTACATCCCAGTGCCGGATGCGTTCAAGGCCAAACTCGCCACGGCGATCGACGCGATCACCTGATCATGGACGAAGCCAGATGACGATCAAACCCGAACCGTCAGCTGTGCGTCCGGTGTCGCCGACCGAGACCGTGGGGGACAATTTCCGCGTGCCGTCCCAAACGCCGCAAGAAACGGGCCTTCGCACCGGGGGCCGGATGGGCGACAGGATCTTCGGTTCGGCCGCCCTGGCCGCCGGCGGGACCATCATCGCCGCCATTGCCCTGATGGCGCTGTTTCTCATTCTCCGGGCAATGCCATCGCTGCAGGCGGACAAGGCGAACTTCATCACCAGTTCGGAGTTCAGCACCAGTGACGAGTCGAACCTCCGGTTCGGGGTCGCGGAGTTGTTCCAGGTCACCGTCCTCAGTTCGGTTTTCGCCCTGCTGATCGCGGTGCCCATCGCCATCGGCATCGCCACCTTCCTGACCAACTATGCGCCGCGACGGGCTGCCAAGCCGTTCGCCGTCCTCGTCGACCTGCTGGCCGCCGTGCCGTCGATCGTGTTCGGTCTGTGGGGCATTTTCGTGCTGGCGCCCCGACTGGAGCCGGTCGCCCGATTCCTCAATGACCACCTCGGCTGGTTCTTCCTGTTCGCCGACGGCAATGTCTCGCTGGCCGGCGGCGGGACCATCTTCACCGCAGGCGTCGTGCTGGCGGTGATGATCCTGCCGATCATCACCTCGGTCACGCGGGAGGTGTTCAGCCTCACCCCACGTGGGCATGTCGAGGCCGCGCAGGCACTCGGGGCCACCAAGTGGGAAGTCGTCCGGATGACGGTGTTCCCGTACGGCCGCAGCGGAATGATCGCGGGCTCGATGCTCGGCCTGGGGCGAGCCCTGGGTGAGACGGTCGCGGTCCTGATCATCCTGCGTGCCGCGGCGCAAGCCGGGCACTGGTCGTTGTTCGACGGCGGCTACACCTTCGCGTCGAAGATCGCCTCGGCGGCCGCGGAATTCAGTTCCAAGCTCCCCACCGGGGCCTATATCGCGGCCGGTTTCGTCCTGTTCATCTTGACCTTCATCGTCAATGCACTCGCCCGCGCCGCCGCCGGGGGAAGGGTCAGCGGAGGATGAGGACCGATCGATTGCACGTACCGGTCAAGGGGCCGACCTTCCACCCTACGAGCGCCAGTCGCAGGGCCAAGGACAGGATCGCGACGATCCTGTTCGCGACGTCATTCGTCGTTGCGATGGTTCCACTGGTGTGGGTGCTCTACACGGTCATCGAGCAGGGCGTGACCGCCGTCCTCAGCGCGTCGTGGTGGAATCGGTCGCTGGCCGGTGTGCTGCCCGATCAGATGTCCGGCGGTGTCTACCACGCGATCTACGGAACGATCGTGCAGGCGGCGATCGCCGCGGTCATCTCGGTTCCGCTCGGGGTGATGGCCGCGATCTATCTGGTCGAGTATGGAACCGGCCGGTTCGCCCGGGTCACCACCTTCATGGTGGACATCCTCGCCGGCGTCCCCTCCATAGTCGCCGCGCTGTTCATCTTCGCTCTGTGGATCGCGACGCTGGGCTTTCCGCAGAGCGCCTTGGCGGTATCGCTGGCGCTGGTGCTGTTGATGCTTCCGGTCGTCGTGCGCAACACCGAAGAGATGCTCAAACTCGTTCCCGACGAGTTGCGCGAGGCGTCCTATGCGCTGGGGGTTCCGAAGTGGAAGACGATCGTCCGGATCGTGGTGCCGACCGCGCTGCCGGGCATGATCAGCGGAGTGCTCCTCGCTCTCGCCAGGGTGATGGGCGAGACCGCCCCCGTGCTGGTCCTGGTCGGCTACGCCCGCTCGATCAACTATGACCCCTTCAACGGCAATATGGCGTCGTTGCCGCTGCTCATCTACACCGAGTTGACCAACCCGGAGGCCGCCGGGCGGCTGCGGGTGTGGGGTGCGGCGCTGACGCTGATTCTGCTCGTCGCCGCGCTCTATGTCGCGGCGGCGTTCGTCAACAGATACCTCACCCGGAACCGGGCCTAGGATTCGAGGAGCACCCCGTGGCCAAGCGGTTGGATCTCAAAGACGTCAATATCTATTACGGTGCATTTCACGCCGTGGCCGACGTGTCGTTGGCCGTGCCGCCCCGCAGTGTCACGGCGTTCATCGGGCCGTCCGGTTGCGGTAAGTCGACCGTGCTGCGGACCCTCAACCGGATGCACGAAGTGATCCCGGGTGGGCGAGTCCAGGGATCGGTCCTGCTCGACGGCGAAGACGTTTACGGGTCCGGAGTCGACCCGGTCAGCGTCCGCAAGACCATTGGCATGGTGTTCCAGCGGCCGAATCCGTTTCCGACCATGTCGATCAAGGACAACGTCATCGCCGGTCTGCGCCTGCAAGGCGTTCGGAACCGCGATGAACTCGAACAGACCGCGGAGAAGTCGCTAAGGGCTGCCAACCTGTGGAACGAGGTCAAGGACCGACTGGACAAACCCGGCGGCGGACTGTCGGGGGGACAGCAGCAACGGTTGTGCATCGCCCGGGCCATCGCGGTGCAACCCGATGTTCTGCTGATGGACGAACCCTGCTCCGCGCTGGACCCGATATCGACGTTGGCCATCGAAGACCTGATCGCCGAGCTCAAACGGGACTACACCATCGTGATCGTGACCCACAACATGCAGCAGGCGGCCCGGGTCAGTGATCAGACCGCGTTTTTCAACCTGGAGGCGGCCGGAAAGCCGGGACGACTCGTCGAGGTCGACGACACCGGCAAGATCTTCTCCAACCCGAGCCAGAAAGCAACTGAGGATTACATCTCCGGTCGGTTCGGCTGAGACCCGATCAGTACGTGGCGATTTCCTCTTCGGCGGGCAGTTGCCCGGTGACATGGAAAATCACCCGCCGGGAGATTTCCACGGCGTGATCGGCGAATCGCTCGTAGAACCGGCCCAGCAGGGTCACGTCGACGGCCGCGGCCACGCCGTGTTTCCATTCCCGGTCCATCATCACGTTGAACAGGTGGCGGTGCAGGTCGTCCATCGCGTCGTCTTCTTCGCGGATCCGACGGGCCTTTTCCGGGTCCCGGGAAATCAGTACGTCACGGGCGCTGTCGGCCATCTCGACGGCCACTCGGCCCATTTCGGCGAAGTAGCCGTTGACCTCCTCGGGAAGGACATGCTGGGGATGGCGGCGGCGGGCGATCTTGGCGACGTGCAGTGCGAGTGCCCCCATCCGCTCGACGTCGGCCACGATCTGGATGGAACTGACGATCGCTCGTAGGTCGCCGGCAACCGGCGCCTGCAGTGCGAGCAGGACGAAGGCGGTCTCCTCGGCGCGGGCGCTGGTCGCCGAGATCTTCTCGTGGTCACCGATCACGCGTTCGGCCAGCAGCAGGTCGGCCTGTAGCAGTGCCTGGGTGGCGCGTTCCATCGCCACGCCGGCCATCCGGCACATTTCTGCCAGCTGGTTGTTGAGCGCGTCAAGCTGCTCGTGGTACGCCGTCCGCATTGGCCCAGCTTACTGGCCGGATGGCGATATCGGCGTCGCGCGGACCTGAACGGACGGTGAACCCGGCTACTCGCAGCTGATGTCGGCGCCGTTGGTCACCGTCAGGTCCGACGGGAGCTGGGTGGGCTTGCTGGTACCGGTGTAGGTGACGTCCACGCTCAGAGCGGTACCACTGGCCTGGGGAACCTGTACGGCGGTGAACTCGTCGCCGAGCACCACCTGCACCAGTTCGCCGAGCCCTTCGATCTGCTCGATCCGGGCGCCTGGCAGCGTGGCGGCCACGGTCGCGGCGGCTTGCTCGTTGCCCAGCGAGTAGTAAACGGTGGTTCTGGAGACCGGTCCCCACTGGGAGTAGTAATCCGGGTCGCGAACGTCGAACCGGTAGTTCTGGAACTCCTCGGTAGCGGCGGTGGCCAGGCCGGCTTGCTCGGTTGGATTGGATACCTGCACCGTGACGTCGCGCGGGTCGGCGGCGACGGCCTTGATCACCTCGGTGGTGGTCGTGGTCGTTCCGGCGGCTGTCTCCTCGGCGGCCATTTCTCCGGAGGCCACGTCGTCGGCATAGGAGTCCGCCGTCGTGCCGGTGGGGGTGGCGCTGGTGGTCTCGGCGCTCTTCGTCGCCACGGTGAGGGGGCTCACCGTCTCGTTCTGGTCGTTCTCACCGGGAAGCGGATCGTCGTCGATGATCGCGTCGAAGAGTGCCCGCACATCCTCGGTGCGGGGCACCTCGTTGCCCTCGTCGTCGGCGACACCGGTGGTCGGAATGGTCACGAAGGTGATCCGGCCGGCGTTGATGCCCTGCAGCGACTGACCCAGCCGGACCAGGTCCCGGGTCTGGACGTTGTCGACGGAACTGTCCTCGATGAAGGTGTTGACCACTTCGTTGAGCCGGTCCAGGTCGAACAGGGTGTCTGAGGAGATCATCGAACGCAACAGCGAGGACAGGAACAGTTGCTGTCGCTTGATCCGCCCGTAGTCCCCGTTGCCCTCGGTGGTGATCGATCGGGCGCGAACGTAGTTCAGGGCGGTGTGGCCGTCGAGTTTCTGACGTCCCGCGTAGGCGAGCACGGTACCCAGTTCGGCGTCCTCCAATGGTGTGGTGCTGCACACCTCCACCCCGCCGACGGCGTCGACCATCTTGGAGAATCCGTTGAAGTCGACCGCGATGAACCGGTTGATGGCCAGGCCGGACATCTTCTGGATCACCTTCACCAAGCACTTGGGGCCGCCGAGCGCGTAGGCGGAGTTGAGCTTGGTGTTGGTGAGGCGCTCGTTGTCGCTCCACTCGTCGTTGTTCTTGTCGTAGACCGGGCCGTACCGGCCGGTCTCGGGGTCCCAGGCCTGGCAGTTCATCGGGCTGATGGCCAGATCGCGGGGGAAGGACACCGCCACCACCCGTTTCCGGTTGGCGGGAATATTGACCAGCATGATGGTGTCCGCCCGGGCGCCTTCGACCATGTCGGTGTCGCCGGCCCCCATCTCGGCGTTGGCGCCGATCCGGCTGTCCACCCCCACGATCAGGAAGTTCTCGTCGCCGGTCTGGGCATTGGGGTCACGGATGTCGCTGGAGTCCGGATCCAGGGCGGCGATCGTGTTGAGCAGTTTGTTCTTGGCGGACTGCCACTGCCAGGCGGCGCCGGTGAGCGCCAGCGCGCACACCGCGATGAGGGCAGCGGCCGTGCGCCCGGCGAACAGGGCCGGTCGGCGCCGACGCGCAGCCTTCGGGTGACGCGGCGGGCCGGCGGCCGGCGGGGCCGGAACCGGATCGGCGTGGGTGGCCAGCGGACGGCGCGACCGGGCCAACGCCTCGAGGTCGGGGATCTCGTCGGGCAGGGCGCCGGGCGGAAGGGCGCCGACGGGAAGGGGAACGGTGAGGTCGTCGGCGGGCGGGGTGACGTCGGCGCTGCGCCGGTTTCTCGGGTTGATCCGTTGCTCGCCGGTGAGTTTGGCGATCAGGTCGGCGACCGCGACGCCCTCGGTGTGATTGCCGGAGGACCGGCGAGGCTCGCGGTCGGCCCGCTCAGTGCCGCCCTCCCGGCCGGGAGGGGCGTCTGGGCCGTCACTCATGATCCAGCCAGCCTCCGAGTCAACTGAAGTCGTGCATGGGCACCGATACGCCGTGGAGCCCCGGTGCCGGATGGTCGGGCGCCGGGCGCGGACAGCGGGTCCGCGAACACAGGGATCGTACTGATTGAACCTGAGAGCACTTTTAGGTTCTGGGCACTAGCTGCGGTTCAGCCCCCGGAATTCATCACGTCGGCGCCGAACGGCACCGCGCAGTCGTCCGGGTCGTCGAGCCAGCCCTCCGGGAGGGTGACCGAGGCCGCCGAACCCTGTCGTCCCCGCGGTCCCCACCCGGCGGTGGGAAATTCGACGTCTCGGTCGAGCTGATCGAGCAGGCGGTCGAGTTCGGCCGTCGTGGCGACCAGGGCCAGCGCGCGCCGCAGATCTGAGCCGGCCGGGAAGCCGTGCAGGTACCAGGCGATGTGCTTGCGGATGTCGCGCATGCCCTTGTCCTCGCCGAAATGGTCGCTCAGCAGCGCGCCGTGCCGGCGGATGATGTCGGCGACCTCGCCCAGGTTGGGCGGGGCCGGCGCGGGGGCGCCGGTGAATTCCGCGGACAGCTCGGCGAACAACCACGGCCGGCCCAGGCAGCCGCGTCCGATGACGACACCGTCGCACCCGGTCTGGGCCATCATCGCCCGGGCGTCGCCGGCCTCGAAGATATCGCCGTTGCCCAGCACCGGGATTCCCGTGACGGCCTGTTTGAGCTCGGCGATCCGGCTCCAGTCGGCTGACCCGGAGTAGCGCTGGGCCGCGGTGCGGGCGTGCAGCGCCACCGCGGCGGCGCCCTCCTGCTCGGCGATGCGTCCGGCGTCGAGGTGGGTGTGGTGGGCGTCGTCGATCCCGACCCGGAACTTCACCGTCACCGGAATCCGGGTGCCTTCGGTGGCCCGGACCGCCGCGGCCACGATCTGGCCGAACAGCCGGCGTTTATACGGCAGGGCCGCCCCGCCGCCGCGTCGGGTGACCTTGGGCACCGGGCAGCCGAAGTTCATGTCGATATGGTCGGCGAGGTCCTCCTCGACGATCATCCGCGCCGCGGCGTAGGTGGTCTGCGGGTCGACGGTGTACAGCTGCAGCGAGCGGGGCGACTCCTCGGGGCCGAAGGTCGTCATGTGCATGGTGACCGGGTGGCGCTCCACCAGTGCCCGCGCGGTGACCATCTCGCACACGTACAGGCCGCTGACCGTGCCGGCCCGGGCCAGTTCGAGTTCCCGGCACAGAGTCCGGAACGCGACGTTGGTCACCCCGGCCATCGGCGCCAAGACAACCGGGCTGCGGAGGGTCAACGACCCGATCCGCAGCCCGGTTGACGAGGTCTGAGCCGGGGCGACTATGTGGTCGCTCCCGCCAGCGCGGCCTTGGCGGCGCGCTTCTCGGCCAATTTGGCGTCGCGGTCTAGCTTGCGCTCCTTGGCCTCCTCGAACTTGACGCAGGTCTCCTCGAGTTCGGCGATGAGCTTGCCGAGTTCGTCGCGCAGCCTGGCTCCCTCACCGGTGAAGTCCTCGCGCTCGAAGATCCGCCACTTCTTCAGAACCGGCATCACCACGTCCTCGAGGTGGATCCGCGGGTCGTAGACCCCGCCCATGGCGATGGTGACGGCCTTGCGCCGGAACTCCGGAACCGTGAAACCGGGCATCTTGAAGTTCTTCAGGATCCGGTAGACGGACTCGATCGCCATGTTGGGGGCGATGTCCAAGCCGGCGGCGCTGACGTCGCGGTAGAAGATCATGTGCAGGTTCTCATCGTTGGAGATCCGTGCCAGCAACTGCTCGGCGACCGGGTCGTTGCACGCCTTGCCGGTGTTGCGGTGCGAGACGCGGGTGGCCAGCTCCTGGAAGCTGACGTACATCACCGAGTCGAACAGGGTGTCGGCGAACAGGTCGCCCTGCTGGTTCTGGCCCGGCGAGAAACCGCGGGTCATCTGCTCCATACGCAGTTCTTCCAGCTCGATCGGATCGCAGTTGCGGGTGACCACCAGATAGTCGCGGATGGAGATGCCATGGCGGTTCTCCTCGGCGGTCCAGCGGTTGACCCAGTAGCCCCAGGGGCCGTCCATGGAGAAGTTCATCGCGATCTCGCGGTGGTAGGCGGGCAGGTTGTCCTCGGTGAGCAGGTTCTGCACCAGGGCCGTGCGGGCCACCTCGGAGAGCTTGGCCTGATCGGGATCCCAGTCCTGGCCGCCGAGCGCGTAGTAGTTCTTGCCCTCTTTCCAGGGAATGTAGTCGTGGGGATTCCACTCCTTGAACATCGACATGTGCCGGTTGATCAGTTTCTCGGCGACGGGCTCGAGCTCGCGCAGCAGTTCGATGTTGGTGAACTCTTGGGACATCGGTCCTCCGGTTATCTGTACCTCGTGGTTGCATCAATATATCTGTGTCTGCCGGTGACATTCAAGTTCCCGCGGTCTTGCGGCATGTCGATCGCTGCTGCGCCGGTCGCCGAACGGCGGTATATTCGACTGCGAGTCGGACTGATGCGCGGAGGTTAGACAGCGGTGAAGAAATCCCTGGTCCGTGGTGTGGGCGCGATCGCCGGCGCCGCCGCGGCCGTGGCTCTGTTCGGCTCGGGCTCGGCTGGTGCGATCAACGAGTACGTCGGCCTGACCTACGAGAAGGCCGCCGAGTACTACGGCGCCAATCCGGTCATCGCCAGCCGGGTGGGCAGCTATCTGCCCACCCCGCAGTGCATCATCACCGGATCCCGGAACGGGAGCTATAACGACATCAGCGGTAACTACCGGGGTGGCTTGTACGTCGACATCAACTGCAACGACACCAAGACCGCCGGGCATCCGGGCTACTCGGCGATGACTCCGATCGGAAAAGAAGCCGCCGACCTGCGAGAAAAAGCGACCAGTATCAGCACCAACTATGCCAAGGCCACCGAGGCGGGCGTCGCGCCGGCATGCGAGCAGTACTTCGACAACTGTCAGCAAATCTGCAACCTGTCCGGGACCTGCTCCAGCGAACTCCTCGACTACCTCGGGATGTAGTGCGCGGTTGAGCCCCGATGATCCCGTCCGCTGTCCGGCGCGCGGTGGATACGACACCGCGCCGCTGGGCTCCGATTCCCTGACCTGGAAACTCTTCGGCGACTGGCGTGGATTGCTGCAGGGGCCGTGGGCGGGGTCGATGCAGAACATGCATCCCCAACTCGGTGCGGCGGTCAAGGACCACTCGATCTTCTTCAAAGAACGCATTCCCCGGCTTTTCCGTTCGCTCTATCCGATCGGCGGGGTGGTGTTCGACGGCGACCGGGCGCCGGTCACCGGGGCCGAGGTGCGCGACTACCACGTTCCGATCAAGGGTGTCGATGAGAAGGGCCGCCGCTACAGCGCGCTGAACCCGGAGGTCTTCTACTGGGCGCACGCCACCTTCTTCATGGGCACCATCCTGACCGCCGAGCATTTCGGAGACGGGCTGACCGACGCCGACAAGCGCCGACTCTTCGACGAGCACATCACCTGGTACCGCATGTACGGGATGAGCATGCGGCCGGTTCCGGACACCTGGGAGGAGTTTCAGGCCTACTGGGACCGCATGTGCCGCGAGGTGCTGGAAGACACCTGGGCGGCCTGCGAAGTGCTCGATCTGTCGACCATGCCGAAACCGCCCACTGCGCAATGGATTCCGGACGTCGTGTGGTCGGCGTTCCTGGCTGCGACGGGTCCGTTCGCGGTGTGGGTCACGGTGGGGCTCTATGACGAGCCGGTTCGCGAGTTGATGGGCTACACGTGGTCACCGATCGATGAGCGGCTGCACTGGCTCTTCGGCCGCGGGGTCAACCTGGCGTTCAAGTTCGTACCCCGGCGGCGCCGGATGCACCCGAGGGCGCGGGCGGGGTGGGACCGTGCCGAAGGTCGGCTGCCCGCCGACGCTCCGCTACCGCAGACCCCGGCCCGCAATCTCCCGCCTGAGTCCGAGCGGGGCAAAGGTATCCACTACAGCCCGGTGGTCTGAGAGACGGATCACCGGCGCCGGTGTCCCCACCGCTTGTGCCCCCACTAGGACTCGAACCTAGGACCTGCGGATTAAAAGTCCGTAGCTCTACCAACTGAGCTATAGGGGCGTGAC
>JAGQTQ010000095.1:0-307 GCA_020438905.1 Mycobacterium sp. | reverse complement strand
CGTTGTGAGTACCCCGGAGAGATTCGGCTCTGGCCCCCTTCGTCTAGCGGCCTAGGACGCCGCCCTTTCAAGGCGGTAGCGCGGGTTCGAATCCCGTAGGGGGTACGCACGACGCGGAAACGCGGAGTGGCAAGCAAGGCCCTGTGGCGCAGTCGGTTAGCGCGCCGCCCTGTCACGGCGGAGGTCGCGGGTTCGAGTCCCGTCAGGGTCGCCGATTCGGCGAGGTACCAGGTTCGGCATCGAGCCTGGCTGCCTTCCGGCCAGGTAGCTCAGTTGGTACGAGCGTCCGCCTGAAAAGCGGAAGGTC
>JAGQTQ010000001.1 GCA_020438905.1 Mycobacterium sp. | reverse complement strand
GGATGGTTTTCACTTCCGGGGCCCGGTCGAGCCCCAGTACCCGGCCCAGCGCGACCGGGTCGATCCGGGTGGCCCCCTCGGCGCGGGCCGCACCCAGCAGGGCGCGGAACACGCCCTCGCACAGCATCGCATCCAGCGAGTAGAACCCGTTGGGCACCACCGCACCGTAGATGTCGTGGGCGGTCTCGATCAGCCCGGTCGCGACCAGTGCGGGCAGCGCCAGCAACAGTCCCGCCAACGGGGCCCGGGCGCACCCGGTGAACACCGGTGGGGCGGCGGGGATCATCCCGAACCGGGCCAACACCCGCTCACCGGACCGATCCGGCGGTGCGGCCAGCACCGGCAACCCCGCCGCTAGGGCCGCGGGAACCGCTACCGCAGAACGGTCCGCAGCGCCCCCATCGGCCCGGGCCTCCGAGGCCGTGTCGGTCTGCGGCCCGGCCTCGCCGTCTCGTTCCTGCTCCTGCTCCCGCTTCTGCTCCTGCTCGACTGGAGCCACCGAACTGGTTGGCGTGCAGGGCTTCTCGCCACCATCAGCAGGTGTCAGGGCGTTGCGGACACTGCCGTGCGATACCCCCGTCGCGGCGATGATCGCGCGGTAAGAGGCTCCGTCCTCACGTAGCCGCTGGATCTTCGCGACGACGTCGTCGGTGAGTTTCGACTTGCGTTTGGGGCCCTTCGGTTCGGGCAGCAACCCGGCCACACCGGCATCAGAGAGCTGGCCCTCCCAGCGGCGCACGGTGGCCGGTTGCACCGCGAACGCCTCAGCGACCTGCAGCTGAGTGGCCGCCTTGATCCGGATCAGCGACACCGCCGCCAACCGGCGCCCCGCAGTGTCACCGGCGTCCCACGCATAGACCAGATTGCCGTGCACGAACACCCGACCACCCTCGTCGTCCTCGACGATCGCCGCGGCCACGCCCACCGGGCTGGCCTCAGCAGGGGCCAACGGAAGCGGGGGCTGCGCGGACATCACCGCCATCATCCACCGACCCCCACCAGCGACTTCAATAGCACGATTCATTATTGACCATAATGTCGAGAAATCTCCCACGACACAACGACAAATCCACAGATCAGCGCACCGAACTGCCGCACAGCCGCCAGCACCGTGTCAGGAGGCCTGGTGCTGTGCGCCGATCCGTTCCACGTGGTGGCCTGGGCCACCGAAGCCCTCGATGCCGAACGGCGCCGCGCCTGGAACGATGCCCGCGCCCTGGCCCGCACCGAGGCCCGCTGGGGGCGCGGCCGACCCGCCAAAAACGCCGCACCCCGGCCGGGGCGTGAACGAGCCCGCCGACTCAAGGGCGCCCGGTATGCGCTGTGGAAGAACCCGCAGGACCTCACCGAGCACCAGCAGGCCAAGCTGGCCTGGATCGCCAAGACCGATCCCCGCCTGCACCGCGCCTATCTGCTCAAAGAAGGCTTGCGCCATGTGTTCACGGTCAAGGGCGAACAGGGCAAACAGGCCCTGGATCGGTGGATCTCCTGGGCGCGGCGCTGCCGCATCCCGGCCTTCGTCGAGCTGGCCCGCAAGATCGTCAAACACCGCACCGCCATCGACGCCGCCCTCGAGCACGGCCTGTCCCAAGGACTCATCGAATCGACCAACACCAAAATCCGGTTGCTGACCCGCATCGCGTTCGGATTCCGCTCCCCAGAAGCACTCATCGCCCTGGCCATGCTCGCCCTCGGCGGCCGCCGCCCCGCATTACCCGGCCGAAAAACCACCCACGGATAAGTCAGGAGAGCCCGAATTCCGCTCTATTGGATCAAGGCGGCGCGCAAGCGCGCCGCGCTGTAGCGCCTTGCGGCCTTCCGCTCGTACCTCGCTCCGGCCACCGGCGCCCCGCACTGTGGCAGCGCAGGCTTTACCTAGAGCGTCCGAGCGTATGTAACTAGCTCGTCGTAGTCGCGAACTCGTCTCTGCTCGAACAGCTTTCGGAACGTCTCGGCCGTCTCTCGTCGACGCGGCCGTCCCTCCGTTGTCGCACGGACAGCCTCCGTCAGGGCTGGCAGATTTAGGTGGTACACGCAATCGACTTCGCCGGAACCACCGCCCAGAATCCTGAGCATGTAGGGGCGGGGCTCCATCGTGACTGCCGCGAAATGTGGCATACGACCGCGGCGAAGAGCAGCCATCTTGGCTCCTTGGCTCCGACAGTCTTGAGCTCTGTCGGTGCGTAGCGACCATTTGAGCGATAAACCGAGCTCCAGGTGAGGCAGGCCCGCTTCCCGCTTCCGGCTCCCGGCAACGTCGAGTTTCAGGAGTGACTCTTCACCCAGCGCTTCGATGATGCGCCCCCGCTCGTCAGCCTCGGCATCGAGTGCGCGATCCAGCTCGTCGAAGAGTTCAATCCGCTTCGCCACATCGCGTGCAGGCGATTGGATTCGATTCTCGACAAACCTCCGTAGACGACCGATCGCGTGCAGGACCGCTCGCGATGGAGCGGGCTTCAGGTTGCGAATCATTCCGACGTGCTGAAACTGCGCGAATTCATTGAGCGCTTTCTCCGGCAAAACGATCAGTCCGGTCTCCGGATCTGTGTCGGGCAGCTGCGCCATCAGGTCTCCGGCGAGAAGGCGAGACATTTCCTTGTCGACATTCCTCGGCGCAGGAGTGTCGGGCTTTACCCCCATGGCGTCGAAGAGGGCCTGCCCGAGTTCCACCGAGAAGGCGTCCGAGGCGTCGGAAGTATTCGCCTTCCCATCGCGAAACCCGCATAGCTGAAGTGCGAAAGGTGCGGGCAATCGGACTCCTCCTCTGGTCGGAATATGCCAGGTGATCGTATTCGGGCCGCCATCCTGGACAGCCGATTTCGACCGCCGACAGACCCCGGCGGGTTAATGTCGCCCCCGTGGCCGATGCTCCGGAGTGGATGCGCGATTTGCTCGGATGGAAGAACTCCACCAAGAAGAGCGCCAAGACATGCCAGGGCCTCTTTGGTGAGCCAATTGCTCCCAACCTCGCTGATCTGGGGAGCAAGGCCAGCATGCACTTCGCCGGCTATGCATACGAGACCCTCGATGTCCCGAGGAGCCAGATTCGCACACAGAATCTGGATGACGATGAATCAAGTGACGCCACCGGCGCGGCTCTGGAGAGAGCGATAGAGCAGGACCTCGCCAAAGAGCTTCCCGTCAAGGATCCAGACCGGACCTGGCTCGTTTCCCGGGGCGGTTTGGTCTCTCAGTTCGCCCAGTTCACCCATCTCAAAGACCTGCAGGCCATCCTTCAACACAACCCGACTCTCCGCGCCACGTTCGCGGGCGATTACCAGGTGCAAACCGATGTCTACGCCGGCGTTGCCCACTCGAAGAATGACGACGAACCGCCCTTCCTGCACGCTGCCATATCGAGCAAGTGGACGATTCGCTCGGATCGTGTCCAGAACGTCCGCCATGAGTTCGCGACGCTCGTCCGAAATCGACGTGGCCGCTGCCCCCATCTCGTGCTTGTGACCGCGGAGCCACTGCCTTCGCGACTGCTCTCGATCGCGAGAGGAACCGGCGAGGTTGATGCGGTCTATCACCTGCTGTACGACGAACTGGACATCGCCGTCTCGACTCTTTGCGGCGATCGAGGGCTGTACCCCGACCAGGGAGCGGCCTGGATTGAGATGGTCACGCAGAAGCGGCTGAGACCCTACTCGAGCCTTGTCGATGATCTGGTGATCAGCTGACTAAAGCGCTGACAAAACCTGTTTGGCAACAGCCGACGCCAGGCCGACAGGTACCGCGTTGCCGATCTGCCTCGCTATTTCGATCTTCGAGCCGCACCACACGAACGACTCTGGAAAGTCTTGGAGCTGAGCCGCTTCCAGGTGCGTGATGACTCGGTTTACCCGTCGGCGCGGATTCTTTCGATCCCACTGCGGGTGAAGGTACTGGCCCTTTTCCGGCTTGAAGAACTCGGTTCGAATGGTCAACGAAGGCGCATCCCAGCGCATTCTTCCCATAACGTCCGTCGTTCCGGTCGGCTTGTTCCGCCAGCAATCGGGCAGAAGCTCATCGGGTAGGTCGAATCGACCACCGCCGGGAGGCACGCAGTCGTACCGGAGTAAGGACATCTCCCGGGGATTTCTGGCGAAGTGCAGATCCAGCCATTTGAACTGCCCGGGAACCGTCTCCCCGAAGTAGGTCGTCTTCGCCTGGGGGAGCGACGTCGTGGAAGGGCGCTCGGGAAGCTTGCCGATCCGCTCGCGAACGGTCACCCACGGCTTCAGATCGCCGGTGGGAATCTTCGCGTGGGTGGCCTTGGGGAGTTCCAGCTCGCCGACCCGTGAGCCGATCACGATGGTGCGTAGGCGGCGTTGAGCGACGCCGTAGTCCGCCGCCAGCAGCAGCCCAGGAGTCAACTTGTAACCGCTGAGCATCCCGTTCTCGGCCTCGGCCAGGAGCAGTTGAAACTCCGGACTGCTTCGGAATCGGTCCACGTTCTCGATGACGAAGACCTTGGGGTTTGCTCGTTCAACGACCTGCAGGTAGCGCTTCCACAGCTGGTTGCGGGGATCGTTAACGTCGCGGCTGCCCAGATTTGAGAAACCCTGGCATGGAGGCCCGCCAATGACCACGTCAGCCTCGGGAATTTCCCCTTCGAGGGCTGTCTCGATATCGCCCCAGAACGTGTGGCTCTCGCCGAAGTTGGCTGCATAGGTGGCTGCCGCGTGCAGGTTCCACTCGACCGACAGCACCGGCTTGAATCCGTTAGCGACGAACCCCGCCGTCATGCCACCACAACCTGCGAAGAGGTCGATGACTGTAGGGGCCTTGGCCATGGACGACATGCTATGCACTCCCTCCGACAGGATCGTGCCGGCTCGCCGTTCCTAGGCTGGAAGGGTGGCAGAGTCCTGGGCGTCCTCGGCTGGCGTCCGCGCGAGCATGCAGTCGAACAAGGGTCGGGACACGAAACCTGAGGTCGCTCTGCGCTCCGCTGTGCACGCCCTTGGCCTGCGCTACCGGGTCTCGGTTAGGCCCATCAAACAGCTGCGTCGAACAGCCGACCTTGTCTTTCCCCGGGTGCGGGTCGCGGTGTTCCTCGACGGGTGCTTCTGGCATGGGTGCCCTGAACACCACACGGTCGCCGTCACCAACGCAGAGTTCTGGGCGGGAAAGGTCACCGCGACCAGGGAGCGCGATAGAGACACCGACGCCCGCTTGGAGGAGGCCGGGTGGACGACCGTACGGGTGTGGGAGCACGAAGACCCCTCGGAGGCGGCCCTCCGCATAAGGGAGATGGTCCTGCAGCGTCGTGCGGCTCTCGTTCCGCAAACCGGTGAACCGGCCGCCGACAGACGACACCGCTGACGACAACGACGACGACATTCGTGCATCCCAACGCCGTCTGGCACATTGGCGCCGGAGTTCAGTTTGCGCAGGTCGCCCCATCTGCCCCTGCCTACGGATCAGAAGGTTAGGGGTTCGAATCCCTTCGGGCGCGCTTTCTAGCTGCGGAGCGCGGTGGATTTTCCGGAGTGAGACGCGCCAATGGGTTGCGTAGTACATAATTGCACTACAATTTCGGTATGGCTGATGTGCCTGTTCGTGTTCTCAACCAGGAAACCGCCAAGGTACTCGCACGAGTCAAGGCGGGAGAAGAAATCATCGTGACCGAGCGCGGCGCGGTGATAGCCCGCATCGTGCCCGCGTCCGCCGGACCTCTCGACGATCTGGTCGGCGCGGGGCGGGTGCGGCCGGCGACGGTGCGTGGTCACGCCCCCCGGCCCAAGGCCCGCGCAGAGGGCGGCGTCGAACACGAGTTGGGCGAACACCTTCGTGTCGTGCGCGACGAAGAACGTTACTGACGTGATCTATCTCGACACGTCGGCCGTGGTGAAACTGGTCAATGCCGAGTCGCAGTCCGACGAGCTGGCGGACTGGCTCGACGCACGCAGTGAGATGCGGTGGATTTCGTCGGTATTGGTCGAGGTGGAGCTTGCCCGCGCGATCATTCGGTCAGGCCGACTCGAGCAATTGGCAGCGGTCCCGGCCGTCACGGCCATGCTGGACCTCTTCGAGATCGATGATGTCGTCCGCGGCACGGCAGCGTCCTACCAGGATCCGGGCCTGCGATCGCTGGATGCGATCCATTTGGCGACCGCGGGCGTCGCAGCATCGGTGGCTGATTTGGCCGCACTCGTCACCTACGACCGCCGGCTGGCCGCAGCTGCCACCGAGGTGGGCTTGCCGACCGCTATGCCGGGGCTGAGCTGAGTTCGGGCGGGCATCTCGGTGGGCGATGCGCGCCGGTCGTCTCACCGGCCTAGCGCTTTGGGCGGCGGCAATCGAGCAATGTGAAGTCCGACGCACCATACTTCCAGCGATCTGCGGTCAGCCGCCGAACAGCAGGTACAGCCCGGTCAGTGTGTAGGCCACCATGACCAGCATCATGGCCAGTTGTCCGGTCAGCTGGTGGCCCACCGGTATCACGCGCAGTGCCTGGTCGTGTGCGGCGAGCACTCCCACGACGTGTCCGGCGACGACGCACGCGACCTTGATGGTCCACAGCAGTGCCGGATTCATCGACAGGAAATAGACCACGTCGCCAGGGTCAAGCCCCAACAGATGCCAGCCCCTTCCCAGCGGGTCGGCCAGCCGCACAACGGTCTCCTGGCCGCGCTCGACCAGATAGGACAGATAGTGGGCGAAGACGTAGCCCACCACGATCGGTACGAGGCAGTGCGCCAACCGGCCCGGCAACTGCCGACGCTGCTCGGGGGTGACGCCGCCGGTCGCGCGGGCCGCAGCCGAAAACGTCACGCCTACAACGGCGATGAAGAACAACAGCCCAGCCGTCCTGAGGGCGGAGGCGCCGCCGGACTCGCCGACGAGCGGGACGCCGGCGGAGTGGCGGTCGACGAAGTTCCGAAAGCCCTTGAACCCCGAGAAGCTGTCGAAGGCGGTGGAGCCGAGAAGGACCGCCATCACCGCGACGACGCCGGGCCGTACCGGCAGGGTGGGAAGGTGGTCGAGCGGGTTGCCGACGACGACGAGTCCGGTCGAGCGGTTCCGCCGGAACGGCGCCAGCCGGGAAACCGCCATGCTGTAGGCCTCGAAGGGGTCGGCGCGGGCGAACCATCTCGAACCGAAGATCGCTGCGCCGGCGAACATGGCGATGGCGTAGGCGAGGATCCACACCTTGATCGCGCTCAGCGAGCCGGGATCGGGGCTGGCCAGTTCCAGCCAGACGAAGGCGAACAGACCTACCGCTGCCGGACGATACCCCCAGCGTGCCGGGTAACGCCGAGTCTGACCGCGGCTCGTTCCGATTCCCAAGAGCCGCCAGATGGTGCGTACCGGTGAGATCACTCGCCAGATGGGTCCGACCACGATCGAGACCGCGACGAGGCCGACCCAGAGCAGCACGTAGAACGAGCCGGGAAGAGCATTGTCGGCGCTCTGGGGTCCCCAGATCGCCGCAATACCAACCCATACCGTGACAACCAGGGCGGCCGCAGCGAGGACGCTGCGCACGCCCCGCGAATCCACGGCATCGGTCACCCACCTCGGCAGCGCGCGGCCGGGCTTGGCGGGGTCGAATTTCGGGGTTCGCCATGCAACCGCGACGACGGCGAAGGTCAGGATGAGCGCCCACACGCCGCCGACGAGTGCATAGGTCAGTGGGATCGGCAGATCGGTCGAGCCTCCGACCCCGTGCGCGAGAACGGTTTCGGTGGTCTCGGTCATCGGGGGCGGACCGTGATCGTGACGATCGTCCGATTCAACTCGTGCAGTTCCACATCCACCTGTCCGGGAACATCGACGGTGAATTCGAAGCGCTGACCGGGGCGGGCCTGTACCTCGAAGACGCGTTCGGGGATCGAGTGCGCGTGGATGCTGTCGGGCGCATCGCTGTTGACCGCGAGCACGATCGGCTGCCCTACAACGGCGTCAACCTCGGCGTTGGTGGGGGCCACCGTGCCCCCGGCGATAGTGACGTCGATGAGTGTCCCGACCACCGGCGGGGCATCGGTCGGGCTTGCCGACGCCATTATCGACGTCGGGCTTTCCGAACCGGTGTGTTCCGGGGATGGCGTCGTCGCCGAGCCGCAGCCCGAGCCGGCAAGCATGACCGCGGCAACTGCCGCGGCGAGTATCCGGTTGCGCATCGTTTCAGTCCACCTCGGGGTTGCCGGCCAGTGCTGGCGCACCCGACGGGTCACCGCCGGCCGTGCGACGGGAGGCCCGGTCGATCGCGAAGGCCCCCAAGCCCAATCCCACGACGGAGAGTCCCAGCGCGGTCCAGGCGATCACCGGCAGCATTGCGCCTTCTGTCTTCTTCCCGATCGTCACCGTCGGGACCGGGAATTGCGGCTTGTCACCGCCGTTCGTCTGCTCCGCCCACGCCTCGGAGGTGCCGTCGGCGAAGGTCTGCGTGGTGGGCAAAGCGAGGGTGTCGGCGTCCGGCAGGGGCCCGAGGTAGAGGGCGAACTGCTGGAACTGCCCTTCGGGGATGCCGCCCCCGGCGGTCGCTGTCCAGGTCACGGTGCTGACCACCTCGTTGACCGGCGTGCCGTCGGACTTGCGCAGTGGCGGGTCGATTTTTCGCTTCTGAATGTCGAGTTTCCATCCCGCCGCCGGCTCTGCCCGCACGGTCCGCAGTGGTGTCTCGTCGGGGATGCGGACCTCGACCCTGGTGGTGGGTGGCTTACCCGACTCGGTGGGCACCCCCAACGTGACCACGCCGAATCCGCCGGGTCCGGTGTCATCGAGCGTGGCGTCGATGTGGGCGGCTGCCGACGGACTGGCGAGCAGGGCCACCGCTGCGCCGGCAAAGAGAACTCCGCTCGCGCGCCTCAGGGATGTGAACACGGGTACCTCCATCTGGTTATCGGGTGCTGGGGTCATCGGGTTGCTTCGGCCATCGGGGTTCTTCCGGATTCCTGTAGGTGGCCGCCGCGGGCCAGCGCGCGAAGCGCGGCTGCGCAGAGGAGTCCGATTCCGGTCAAGGTGATCCAGACCAACACGTCGAGGTTGTGCTGGTTGGCGACCTGCATCAGCGCCCCGATGGCGACGTTGCCGGCCAGGATGCCGATGCCGACGATGGTGCTGTAGAAGCCGTAGTGAGTGCCCACCAGCCGGCCGCCGGACAGGCCGACGACGGTGTCCATCTCGAAGGGGAACACCGCGGCCGACCCGATCGCCAGCACGGCCGTGCTCAGCAGTAGGGCCGCGATCCCGGCCGGCGCTCCGAACCTGTTGTCGGGCAGGGCGATCAGCGGCACGAAGGACACTGCGACCATCGTCATGCCGATGGCCAGGGAGCGGCTGGTGCCCCACCGGGCGGAGAACCCGCGGGTGATCCGCAGTTGTGCGGCCACGGCCAACACGCCGGAGACCACGAACAATGCGGCGACCAACACCGACGCGTGCTGGGGGGCGAGATTTGCGGCGTGCAGTGGCAGGGCTAGATACACCTGGAAGGTCAGCACGTAGGAGCCGATCATCGCCACCGCGAACAAGAGGAAGAAGCGGTTGGTCGCCACGGTGCGCCAGTCCTGCCAGACGGAGGTTTTCTCGTCTGCAGGGTCGGGATCGTGGCGGGGTAGGGCGAACAACTGGGCGATGGTCAGCAGTGCGAACACCGCTGCCGCCGCGGCGGCGGTCGCTCGGAAGTCCAGGGCCATGAACGCCAAGCCGACCAGCGGGCCGGCGAGGATGCCGGCTTGGTAGAAGACGTTGAACAACGCGAACGCCTCGACTCGGCGCTCGCCGGCGTCGGCGGCGAGGTAGGCGCGTACCGCCGGGTTGAACAACGCCCCGGCGAAACCGGTTGCAGCGGAAGCGATCAGCACCATCGGCAGTGATTGCGCGAACACCAGCAGACCGAAGCCCGCGGTCCGCAGTAGACAGCCCGCCACGATGAGTGGCTTGAAGCCCAGCCGGTCGGCCAGGGTGCCGCCGAGGATGAACATGCCCTGCTGGGAGAAGTTGCGGACACCCAGTACCAAGCCGACGGCCCACGCCGCCAATCCCAGCGGGCCGGCCAGGTAGCCGGCCAGGTAGGGCATGAGCATGTAGAAGCCGAGATTGATGCCGAACTGGTTGATCATCAGCAATCGGCTCGGCCAGCCGAAACTGCGGAAGACGGCGATGGTGCCCATCAGCTCACGCTTCCCGTCGGGTCGGTCACCCTGGTGCACCGCGTCCAACCGTTGGCCACCGTTGTTTTGGGGTCGGCAATCGTCAGCGGTTCCGAAGGCGGCTTCCGATCCAGAATCCCGTGTTCGCGGCAGTAGTCGTCATTGAAGACGGTGTCGAAATACCGCTGCGGCCCATCGGGGAATATCGCGGCGATGGTGGTGTCGGCCGGGTGGTTCCGCGCAGCCCATCCGGCCACGAGCGACACCGCTCCCACACTCCACCCGCCGGTCGCGTAGTGGGACGCCGCGAGTGACCGGGCTGCCCACACCGCCTCGTCGGGTGCCACCCAGTGCACCTCGTCGAACGCCGCGTAGTCCACGTTCTGGGGATAGATGCTGGAACCTAGCCCGCGCATCAGCCGTGGTCCGGCCGGCTGCCCGAATATCGTCGAGCGGATCGTGTCCACCCCGATCAACTTCAGGTCGGGGTTGAACTGCTTCAGCACCCGGGCAACGCCCGCCGAGTGCCCGCCCGTGCCCACCGAGCACACCAGCACGTCGACCGTGCCGAGCTGGCCGTTCAACTCCAGCGCGAGTCCGCGGTAGGCATCGACGTTGTCGGGGTTGTTGTACTGATCGGGATGCCACGCGCCGGGATTCTCGGCGAGCAACTCGGCCACCCGGTCGCAACGGGCCTGCTGCCATCCCCCATCGGGGTGTGGCTCGGTGACCTGGTCGACGTGAACGCCGTAGGCCGACAGCATCCGGGCGACGATCGGCTCCAGCCCGGTGTCGGTGACGACGGTGACCGGGTGCCCGTAGACCTTGGCGGCCAACGCGAGGCCCAGACCCAGCGTTCCGCTGGAGGACTCGATAATCCGTGCACCCGGAGCGAGCTCGCCTCGGGTGCGGGCCTGCTCGACCATGTGCATGGCGGGGCGATCCTTGATCCCGCCGGGGTTCAACCCCTCGAGTTTGGCCCAGAATCCGCGATCGTCAGCGGTGAACGGCGCGGTGATGCGTAGAACCGGGGTGTTGCCCACGGTTGCGGCCAGCGTTGCGGCGGGGTCGTGGTCAGGCAGCGGCCGGTGAGCGGCGCTGCGGCGGTGCGGGGGGTTGAAAGGGATAACAGAGGTCATCGGATGGTGGCTTCCCGTGCCGGGCCACGCACGATGAGCGCGGCCGCTGAAATGGACACCGTCACCGACCGGTCGCCTCCGTGGTGAGGAGGGGAACGACCGGTCTGCGCTATCCGATCAGCGACGCGAGATGCACAGCCGGGCAAGCACGTCCCGGCCTGATGAAACGACGTTCGGACCGCGGGGCGGGTCCCGCCCGACTAGAACTGTGTGCCGGGGCGCGAGCCCCCACACCAGTACGGCGGCGAACATCAGGCCCACAACGATCAATGCGGCACGGGACCGGGGCACTACGACGTCGCCGAATGTATCCGGCGCACCTGCTGCGGTGGCCGCGCCGATATGAGCGTGGTCGGTGAAGGCGAGCTGGTCGTGGTGGCCATCGGCCGTCACGTGGTGGTCGACGTTCGGGACGGCCGAGGAGGCGGCGTTCACCGGTGTCGCGCCGAAGAGGCACACAAGCAGCAGCAATCCGATCGCCGCCCACAGAAGGGCGTTGGCCGGCGTGCTCTTTGATCCCATGATGGCTGCGACGGTAACAGCGGATTCGAGCTGTTCGATACGCGAGAAGCGGCGCGTGCGGGAATCTTCGTTGAATCTTTACAGAACCCGTGCAGTCGGGGTTTGCCGTAGCTCAGCTGTCTGAACGCCCTTGCTCGGCGTGCTCGGACCGGTACGCCGCCAGTCGTGGATCACGACCGCCACGAGGTCGGGCATGGCTATGCTGATCGGTAAGCATCATGATGCTTGCCCGGGCTAGCATGTGGTTCATGCGGACAACGGTGGTGATTGACAGCGACGTCGCCGCTGAGATCGAGCGTCTCCGGCGCGAAGGTATGGGACTCAGCGAGGCCTTGAATCTGCTGGCACGGAGGGGGATGACGCGGGGGCCCGTTTCCGAGAGGCTCGAGTACAAGCATCGGACCTCGCGAATCGGCCTCAAAGTTGACGTCACGAATATTGCCGACGTGCTCGATCTGCTCGACGATGATCGTTGACGCAAACCTGCTCTTATTCGCGGTGGACGAGCGCAGCGACCACAACGCCGCCGCCGCATCATGGTTAGAGGAAGTCCTGGCCGGCGATAGCCGTGTTGGTTTGCCTTGGCAAACCATTGGCGCATTCCTCCGAATCGTCACCCATCCGAGAGTCGCCGAGAACCCGTTGTCCGGTGCCGATGCCTGGCGATATGTTGCGGAGTGGCTGTCCGTGCCGGTGGTGTGGATTCCGCCTGCGACGGAGACCACGGCTCGTGTCTACGCAGGACTATGCGAGCAGGTCGAGGTAACAGGCAATCTCGTGCCGGATGCGCAACTGGCCGCTCTTGCCGTCGAACACGGGGTCGAGTTAGTTTCTGCCGATACAGATTTCATGCGGTTCCCAGGACTCCGCTGGGTCAACCCGCTCAGGGCGTAAGCGCATCGTTTACGGCTTGGCTGGCGCACCTCCTCGTGATGGGGTGATGGGCATGCTGACGTCCGAATCGGTGCCCTACCTGGTCGCCGATGCCATCCGCTCAGCTCATGCCGGCCCGCAACGGTTGGCCCGAGCGCAGCGGAACCGGCTGCACAACCTCGTTCGGCATGCGCGCACCGCGTCGCCGTTCTACCGCCATCACTACCGGGGTGTGCCGTCAAACTTCGGGGGGCTCAGCGAATTGCCGGTCCTCGACAAACCCACCCTGATGTCCAACTTCGACGACTGGGTCACCGATCCGGATGTAACCCTCGAGGCTCTTCGGCGTGACTTCCTCGCCCGCGAGGACTGCGTCGGCCGGCTGTATCTGGGCCGCTACCTGGTGATGACGACCTCCGGAACCACAGGGGAGCCGGCCGTCCTGCTCCAGGACCGGCTGTCCTGGCGGGTCTACAACATCCTCGGTCGCACCCGGCCCCAGCCGGTCGTGCGGAGGATCGACCTCGGTGAACTCGCCCGACGGGGGATCCGAACCGCTGCGCTCTTCGCCACCGGGGGTCATTTCGGGGCTGTGGCGTTGGCCGAGCGTGTCCGCGGGATCAGTCCATTTCTGGCCGATCGCACAAGAGTGTTCTCGGTCCTGCGCCCGATCGACGAACTGGTCGCGGAGTTGAACGCCTTCCAGCCGACCCTGCTCAGTGGCTACCCCAGCGTCTTCGTGCTGCTCGCTGCCGAACAGCGCGCCGGCCGGTTGCGGATCGACCCGGTGCACATCCTCTGCGCCGGGGAGTTGTTCACCCCGGCCATGCGAGAGGCCGTCCACTCCGCCTTCGGGTGTCCTATCACCGAGGGATACGCCGCGACCGAGGTACCCGCTCTCGCCATCGAGTGCACCCACGGATTCCTGCACGTCAACTCGGACTGGTATGTGCTGGAACCGGTGGACTCGGACCGACGCCCGGTTCCGCCCGGTGTGCGCTCGGACAGCGCGCTGGTGACCAACCTGGCCAACCGCGTTCAGCCGATCATCCGGTACGACCTGGGTGACCGGGTCATGCTGCAACCGCAGCCGTGTGCCTGCGGGAGTCCGTTTCCGGTGGTGGCGGTCGAGGGTCGCACCAATGACCTGTTGAGCTTCGCAACCGCCGAGCATCAGTCGGTGCAGATACTTCCGCTGGCGTTGGGGGTCGTGATCGAGGAAACCCCCGGCGTCCGCCGCTTCCAGGCGATCGGAACGGGTCCGCGCGACCTGACGATCCGTCTGGACGTCGACGACGAGCCGTTGCGTGGCGACGTCGAGCGTGAGGTCCAATCCCGGGTGCGGGAGTTTCTCCGAAGCCACCACGTCAGTGACGTGACGATCGCCTGCGCCTCCGAGCCGCCCAGACAGGAGCCACGCAGCGGCAAACTGCGTCAGGTTCTGCAGGCCTGAACCGCGCGCCCCCCTTCCGCGAACAGACACAAAGTGCCCAATTTCCCCGGTGTGTCGCAGACTTTTGTGTCTGCTCGCCGGGGGAGGGCTCAGCGGGTGACCGGGCTCCAGGACTTCCACTCGGGGCCGAAGTCCAGGGCGACGGCCTGCGGAACCTCGGCGACGGCCACGATCTTGCGGAAGTGGTCCTGCCAGCCCCACCATCCGGTGACGTGGAAGACCTGCTGCTGCCAGCCCAGCTGGTAGTTGCCCGGGATGGTCTCGTTGCGGTTCTCGGGGGCGAACACCGCGATGGCGAGCAGCCCCAGCGCCGCCGAAGCGCGCATCCACAGCCGGCCGTGGCTGATCTCGAACATCGACACCCCGTTGGCATGCGGGACGAACTCGCACCCAGCGGGCATCTCGTCGGCCTCACCGCGGAAGTAGCGGTGAGCGGCGTAGAGGACGTCGGCGATGTCGGGCCGGCCGTCGGGCAGATCACTGGCGACCGGGACCGGGAACCGGGAGGCGACGAAGTCGATATCGGGTGCCGACATCGCGCCGAAGATGTCCACGTCGTCGCGGATGGTGCGCTTGAACTGAGTGGCGCGGGGCAGGGCCGGGTAGCGCTTGTCGGCGGTCTGCTCGAGGGCGGCGGTGGCGTGCCAGAAAGCCTGGCGCCATTCCCCGACGCTCCAGTGGTCCAGCGAACTGCGAACTTCTTCTCCGACGGTCACGGTTGCTGACCCTAACCCACCGATGCCTCAGCCGATCGTGAGGCCGCCGTCGACGACGATCGTCTGTCCGGTGACGTACCCGCCGGCGGGTGAGGCCAGCCAGACGGCGGTCGCCGCCAGCTCGGCGGCGTCCCCGAGCCGGCCCAGGATCATCCGCGGCGCCAGGCTGTCCAGATAGCCCGGTTTGAGTTCGTCGGTCATCTCGCTGGCGAAGAAGCCGGGGGCCAGCGCGTTGACCCGGATGCCCTTGCGGCCGCTCCACTGCTGGGCCAGATCCCGGGTGAGTCCGATCACCCCGGCTTTGGAGGCGCTGTAGGCGGCTTGCGGCAGACCGGCCGTCGTCAGGCCCAAGACGCTGGCGATGTTGATGATGGAACTGCCCGGCTGCATCACCCGGCCGCAGGCCTGGGCCATCCAGTAGGAACCGTTGAGGTTGACGTCGATGACGGCGCGGAACTCCTCGGGAGTCTCCCGGGTGGCCGGTACAGCTGTGCCGACCCCGGCGTTGTTGATCAGCACGTCGACCCGGCCGAACTCGGTCATCGCCGCGTCCACCAACTCCTGGCACTGATCGGGGTCGGCCACGTCGGTTCTCCGGGTGTGGACCCGGCGTCCGGCGGCTTGCACGAGTGCGGCGGTGCCGGCCATCTTCTCGACCCGCCGCGCGCCCAGCACCACGTCGGCGCCGGCCTCGGCGAACGCCCGCGCGAAGGACACGCCCAGCCCGGAGGAGGCGCCGGTCACGATGGCCACCCGGCCGTCGAGACCGAACATGTCGCGCACACTCATCGGGGGTCCCGCAGCACTTGCCGGGCGATCGCGTACTTGTGCACCTCGGTGGGCCCGTCATAGAGCCGGAAGGCGCGCATATCGGAGAAGATCATGCCGACCGGGGTCTCGTCGGAGATGCCCATGCCGCCGAGGACCTGCACGCACCGGTCGGCGACCTTGAACAACTCCTCGGAAACGTAGGCCTTGACCATCGAACTCTCGTGCCGGCCCTTGGCCCCGGTGTCCAGCGTCCAGCACGCCCACCAAATGGCCAACCGGCACTGCTGGATCGCAATTTCGTTGTCGGCCAACATGAACGAGACGCCCTGATGTTCGCCCAGCGGCCGGCCGAACGCCGTGCGGGTACGGGCGTGCTCGACGGCGATGGACTGCGCCCGCGACGCCGCACCCAGCCAGCGCATGCAGTGGGTGAGCCGGGCCGGCGCCAACCTCATCTGTGCGTAGCGAAACGCCTGGCCCACTTCCCCGAGAACCGCCGAGGCGGGCAACCGCAGATCGCGGAACCGCACCACGCCGTGGCCCTGAACGTAGTTGCGGTCCATCGTGTCCATCACCCGTTCGAGCTCGACCCCGGGGGTGTCGCCGTCGCAGAGGAACAGCGTCGGCCCGTCGCCGCCGTGCGGGTTCGGTGCCACCCGCGCCATGATGATCCAGGTCTTGGCGCCATCGGCGCCGGTGATCAGCCACTTCCGGCCGTTGATCACGTAATCGGTGCCGTCGAAGACGGCCTCGGTCGTCAACTGGCCGGGGTCCGAGCCGGCACCGCCGGGCTCGGTCATGGCGAACACCGACCGCTGCCGCCCGTCGATCACCGGCACCAGGAACTCCTCGGCCTGCGACTCGTCGGCGATCCTGCCCAGAAGGAACATGTTGCCCTCGTCGGGGGCGGCGCAGTTCATCGCCACCGGCCCCAGCGTCGACCAGCCGGCCGCCTCGAACAGGACCGCCTGTTCGGTGTGCGTGGGTTCCCAGCCGCCGAACCGCCGGGGCGCCTGGACGGTGAGAAGTCCTGCCGCGCGGGCCAGTTCGACCATCTCGGCCCGCAGATCGTCGTTCGGGCCGTGCCGGGTCAGGCGCGGGTCACGCTCGAAGGGGACGATCTGTTCGGCCACGAAGGCGCGTATCTTGTCGCGCCGTGCGGCCAGATCCGCCGGTATCTCGAAGTCGATCACTTCACTCTCCATCCATGATCGCGCGGGCCCGCTCGAACAACCGGACCGTCGCGGTGTGCAACACGTCGCCGATCTCCTTGGGCGCCAAGCCGGCTGCCGCCCGCGCGTGCGAGCCCTCCAGGATGATGCCGAGCTTGAAGCAGGCCAGGACGGCGTACCAGTCGATCCGGGACAGATCCCGGTCGGTGTTGGCGGCGTACCGCTGGATCAGTTCGTCCGGTGTGGCCAGGCCGCCCGCGGACATCAGCTGGTTGGGCAGTACCGGCTCGTGGCCGGGGCGATACCACGTCGCCAGCATCCAGCCCAGATCCTGCAGTGGGTCCCCGATGGTGCACATCTCCCAGTCCACGATGGCGACCACATCGGGTCCGTCGAGAGAGAACATCACGTTGGCGGCGTGGTAGTCGCCGTGCATGATGCCGGGGCGAAAGTCCGGCGGCTGGTGTTCGCGCAGCCAGACCGCCACTGCGTCAACGTCACCGATGTCGGGGCCCGGGTAGTTGTCGAACTTCGAGTAGGACTCCAGTTCGGAAAGCCAGCGCGGCACTTGTCGTTCCAGGAAACCGGCCGGCTTGCCGAAGGATTCCAGCCCGACCGCCTCGTGGTCCACCGCACCCAGTCTCGCGGCGGCGTCGGCCATCGACAGGCCCATGCCGTGCCGGACCTCGGCGTCGCCGGCGTGAAGCGCGGGCAGCCCGGCGCCGGCGTTGAACCCGTCGATCGGCTCCATGAGGTAGAACACCGCGTCGCCGAGCACCGATGTGTCCTCGCACACCGCGATCAGGCGCGGGTGGGGAACGTCGGTGTCAGCCAGAGCGCGCAGCACCCGGGTCTCGCGCAGAATGACCGTGTTGCTGACCGGGCGAAGGTGGCGGGGCCCTCGCCGGAACACGTACTCGCGGCCGGCCCGGGTGAACCGAAGCATGATGTTCTGCGTGCCACCGGTGATCTCCGAGACCTCGCCGATCGGCCCCTCGCCCAGACCCTGCGCCGACATCCACCCGGCCACCGCCGATCGGGTCAGATCGTCCACGAAGGCGAAGCTACCTCACAGCTGAGCGGCGGTTTGTCCCGGCTGCGGCAACCGGGACTCGATGGTGCGCCAGATACTCCAGCCGACCAGTGTGCCCAGCGCGATGGACAGGATCGCGGCGCCGGCGGCGCTGAGGCTCGCCACGTCGGCGTTGCCGCCGGTGGCCTCCGCGCTGACCGACATGAAGCTCAAAGCGCCGGGCACCAGGGACCAGAACGCCGCCAGCATCATCACCACCGCGGGCGGGGCGGTCCTGACCCGGGCGGCCACCATCGCGAACACCACCGACACGATTGCGCCGACGAAACCGGAATGCGTGGTGGAGAAGTACTGCGTCGCCCACTGCTGGGCGAGCAGGGCCGCGGCGATCGCCGCCATGAGCCAGAACAGCGACCCGCGCGGCGCCGAAAGGTACACCGACAGTCCGATACCGACGACCACGATCGCCAGATACAACGACCACGCGCCCATCTGCGCCGAGGGGCTCTTGGGGGCCACCTCGCCGGCGATGTGAATCCCGAGGATCACCCCGAAGACCAGCAGCGCCAGTTGGGAGATCCCGTAGACCAGCCGACTCGACCCGGCGATGATCCGGGAGCCGGCCAGTTCCATCGCCCCGGTCGTCAGCGACATCCCGGGCAGGGTGGCCACCAGCGCGGGACTGATCACCCGAAGCAGCCCGTCATGGGCCGTATCGGCGACGAACCAGATCGCCAGCAGGGTCACCACCAGCGCGGACAGAGTGGGCAGGATCGGGGCCAGCGACGGTAACGGGACCGCCGATTGAACGATGGCCCCGACGACCAGGCCGAGGAACAGGTAACCGGGCAGGGATGCCCAGGTGGGGTTGATCATCATCCCGAAACCGACCGTGGTGACGGCGTATCCGATCACCGTCGCGGCGGCTCCGAACCGCGGCTTGAGCGCTCGTGCCGCAGTAATCTGCGCAACGGCGTCCAGCGGTGCGATCGCGCCGGCCTCGGCCAGGTCGGTGATCTCGTCGATGCGCCCGGCCGCGTCGAGTTGCAGCGAGAAGTGCGTCGAGGCCTCGACCTCGTAGGCGACCGAGCCGATCTGAATGATCAGCATGGTCGGCAACACCGCAGCCCGGGTCTGCTCGGTGGTGTAGCGCGCCGCGATGTGCGCCAGCCGGTCCTCGACGACCGGCGTCGGCTGGGCGACCTCGACCAGAGCGATCCCGATTGAGCGCAGCATCGCCGCCACATCTGCCGGCGGGTAGGAATCCGGGGGAGCCAGCGGGGCCGGTGGGGTCTTTCGGAGCGCGGTGATGATGCGCCGGCGGTGGGGGTTCCGATTCACCGTGCTGTCACGTTCATGGGGCGGTCGCCGCGGCTTCGTGGTGGGCCTGTTGCTCCTTGCGGGCCTTGGCGGCCTGCCACGGCCAGTAGCCGGTCACCTCGAGTTGCAGGGAATAGCTCAGGAAAGTCCGGATCAGCACGATCCCGCCGAGGACCGCGACGGTGCGCGGCTCGGGCGCGACCGCCACCGTCCGGATGATGTCGGCGGCCACCAGAAACTCCAGTCCCAGCAGAATCGATGCGCCGAGTTGCTGGCGGAAGTGGCGGTAAGCGTCCTGACGCCGGCTCAGACGCACCGCGGCGCCGGCCGCCGAGACCAGTGCGCCGATCGCGATCACCGCGACGCCGACCGCGTCGATCGACTTACCCACGATCTCGATGAATTGGAAGAGACTCACCGCAGGAAGTCTATTGAGCCGGACGAGGGCCGTCGGGGAACTCGAACGGGTCTTTCAAAGCCGACGCATAGGGACGGCACAGGGTCGGCTCATCGCTGCTCCCATACTGGAGTAATGACCTCCGCCGCGGCCGACCGAGTTGTCATGCGCCGCATCGATGGCAGCCCGATCAGGGTTCTCGTGGTCGACGACGAGGCCGTGCTGGCCGAGATGGTGTCGATGGCGCTGCGGTACGAGGGCTGGGACATCGCAACAGCCGGCGACGGCGCCGCCGCCCTGGCTGCGGCCCGCGAACTGCGTCCCGACGCCGTGGTGCTCGATGTGATGCTGCCCGATATGAGCGGGCTGGAGGTGTTGGCCAAACTGCGTGAGCAGGCGCCGGAACTGCCGGTCCTGCTGCTGACGGCCAAGGATGCGTTGGAGGACCGCATCGCCGGGCTTACCGCGGGCGGGGACGACTACGTCACCAAGCCGTTCTCCCTCGAGGAGGTGGTTCTGCGGCTGCGTAGTCTGCTTCGCCGTACCGGTTTCAGCGCCGAGGGCGCCGGGGCGCAGATCGTCGTCGGCGACCTCATCCTCGATGAGGACAGCCACGAGGTGACCCGCGCCGGTGAGCCGATCACCCTGACGTCCACCGAGTTCGAGTTGCTCAAGTTCCTGATGCGCAACCCGAAGCGGGTGTTGTCCAAGGCGCAGATTCTCGACCGGGTCTGGGGGTACGACTTCGGCGGCCGGTCCAATATCGTCGAGCTCTACATTTCCTACCTGCGGAAGAAAATAGACAACGGTCACGCGCCCATGATCCATACGTTGCGCGGCGCGGGATATGTCCTCAAACCCGCTGGTTAGGCCCCCGCTGGTCAGGCCCCCGCTGGTTAGACCCAAGTCGCTGCGGACGCGGTTGCTGGCCGGGCAGATCGCGCTACTGGCGGCGGTCTGCCTGTTGGTCGCCGGGGCCACCGAAGCGGCGCTGCACCGCTATCTGGTCGGCGAACTGGACAATCAGCTGCTGCAGATCACCCGCCGTTCGTCGATGATGGAGCGCCGGCCCCCGCCGCCGAGACTCGATAAGGGCCCCCTGACGATCCGGATCCCCCGGCCGGGCGCTGGACCGGAGTTCCTCGACGCCCCGGGCCAGCCGACCGGGATGGTCGCCGCGATCGTCAGCGACGGCACCACGGTGAAGGCCGGCGTGCTGGACCCGGGCGGCGACCGCGTCGCCGTCTCACCGGCCGCGGCCGGTCAGCTCGCGGCGTCGGTCGGGGCCAGAGATCCCATAACGGTCCAGCTCGACGGACTCGGCCGCTACCGGGTTGCCGCCGCCCCGGGCCAACGGTCGGGTAACACCGTGGTCGTCGGGGTCAGCATGCGGCAGGTTCACCAGACTCTTGCTCGGGTGGCGCTGATCTTCGCGGTGGTGACGGCAATGGCCCTGGCCGCCGCGGCGCTCGTCGGCATCTGGGTGATCCGCCGGGCGCTGGCTCCGCTGGACAGGGTTGCCGCAACGGCGGGCCAGGTCGCGAACCTGCCGCTGGACCGTGGTGAGGTAGCGCTGCCGGTGCGGGTCACCGAACCCGACGCCGACCCCCGCACCGAGGTCGGCCGGCTCGGTCTGGCGATCAACCGGATGCTCGACCACATCGCCGCCGCCCTGTCGACGCGTCAGGCCAGCGAGAGCCGGGTGCGCCAGTTCGTCGCCGACGCCAGCCATGAGCTTCGGACCCCGCTGGCGGCCATCCGCGGATACACCGAACTGGCACAGCGTCGCCGCGCCGAGGTGCCCGACGACGTCGCACACGCCATGGGCCGAGTGCAATCGGAGGCCGAGCGGATGACCCACCTGGTCGAGGATCTGCTGCTGCTGGCCCGGCTGGACTCCGGGCGTCCGCTGCAGCGCGAGCCGGTCGACATGTCCCGGCTGTGCGCAGACGTCGTCAGTGACGCCCATATCGCGGGCCCCGCGCACCGGTGGGCCCTGGAAATGCCGATTGACCCGCTCTATGTCTCCGGTGATGACGCCCGGTTGCATCAGGTGCTGGCCAACCTGCTGGCCAATGCGCGCACCCACACTCCGGCGGGTACCGCCGTGACGGTGTCGGTACGCGCAGTCGGGGACGAGGTGGTCCTGGAGGTCGCCGACGACGGTCCGGGCATCCCGGTGGCGTTGCAGGCCGAGGTCTTCGAGCGGTTCGCGCGCGGCGACACCTCGCGGTCGCGAAAGGCGGGGTCCACCGGGCTGGGTCTGGCGATCGTCGCGGCGGTGGTCCGGGCGCATGACGGGACCATCGAGATGTTCAGCGTGCCGGGACGGACCGTGTTCACCGTGCGGCTCCCCCGGGCGGACTCACCGGCCGCGGGCGACTCGTCCGGCCTTCCCCCCGGCCGCTGATTCGGGAACAATGCCCGGGATGGAGTCCAAAGCCCCGACACCGGTCATCGAGTCCGCCAATCGCGAACACCTGACAACGCTGCCGTTCGGCGACACCGCCGACTTCGACGATGCCGATCGGGGATTCATCGGGGCGCTGGAGCCGTGTGTGATCACTGCTGCGGACGGCCGGGTGGTCTGGGACAACGACGTCTACGCATTCCTCGGCGGGCGGGCGCCCGCGTCGGTGCACCCCAGCCTGTGGCGGCAATCCCAACTGGTCGCCAAACAGGGTCTCTACGAGGTGGTGGAGGGCATCTATCAGGTCCGTGGTTTGGACCTGTCGAACATCACCTTCGTCGAGGGTGACACCGGAATCATCGTCATCGACCCGTTGGTGTGCACCGAAACCGCCGCGGCTGCCCTTGCGCTCTACCGAAAGCACCGCGGCGACAGGGCGGTTCGGGCGGTGATCTACACCCACAGCCACGTCGACCACTTCGGCGGGGTACTGGGTGTGACGACCCAGGCCGATGTGGATGCCGGCCGGGTGGCGGTCCTGGCGCCGGAGGGCTTCATCGGGCACGCCGTTCAGGAAAACGTCTACGCCGGAACGGCGATGACCCGCCGCGCCGCCTATATGTACGGCACCGCGCTGGATCGTGGGCCGCAGGGGCAGGTCGGTTGCGGACTGGGGCAGGCGCCGTCGACCGGCGAGGTCGGGGTCATCGTCCCCACCATCGACATCACCACCACCGGGGAGACGCACACCCTCGACGGGGTGCAGATCGAGTTCCAGATGGCGCCGGGCACCGAGGCGCCGGC
>JAGQTQ010000094.1 GCA_020438905.1 Mycobacterium sp. | reverse complement strand
CGCCGAGCTTCCGGACCCGCGCGCTAAGGGTGCCCGGGGTCGGCGAGGGCGCCGCGGGGCGGCGCTCACCGGCACGCAACGCCGCGGGCGCGACGGTGCGGGCGGCCCGGACCGGCGAGGAGGGCCACGGTGTCCACCTGTTCGCGACGGTTCTCGCGGCGGCCGAGCGCAGCGCGTCACCGGGGCCGGTCCGGCCCGCCGCCGAGGACCTGCGCCGCGCACTGCGGGTCGGCCGGGAGGGCAACCTGGTGGTCTTCGTCGTCGACGCCTCGGGGTCGATGGCCGCACGGGACCGGATGGCGGCGGTCACCGGCGCGGCGCTGTCCCTGCTGCGCGACGCCTATCAGCGTCGCGACAAGGTCGCGGTGGTGACATTCCGGGCTGCCGGAGCCCGGCTGGTGCTGCCGCCGACCACCTCGGCGAACATCGCGGCGCGGCGCCTGAACGGTCTGGACACCGGCGGCACCACCCCGCTGGCCGAGGGGCTGCTGGCGGCGCGCGACGTCGTCGTGCGCGAGCGGGCCCGCGACCGCTCGCGCCGGCCACTGGTGGTGGTGCTCACCGACGGTCGCGCGACCGGCGGCCCGGATCCCGTGCGCCGCAGCCATATCGCGGCGGCGCGGCTGGTCGCCGAGGACGCCGCCGCGGTGGTGGTCGACTGTGAGACCTCCTACGTCAGGCTGGGACTGGCCGCCGATCTCGCCGGGCACCTGAGCGCCCCGGTACTGCGGCTCGAACACCTGCGTGCCGACGTCCTGGCCCGGGCCGTGCGCGGGGCCGCCTGATGCCGCAGGGCCGGCCGGCCGCCGTTCCCGACGACGGTATGACCACCCGCCAGCGGCGCAACGTCCCTGTTCTCGCGGTCCACACCGGCGCGGGCAAAGGCAAGTCCACCGCCGCCTTCGGGATGGCGCTGCGTGCGTGGAACGCCGGGATGTCGGTCGCGGTGTTCCAGTTCGTCAAGAGCGCCAAGTGGAAGGTGGGGGAGGAATCGGCGTTCGCCGAGCTCGGCCGCCGGCATGCCGAACTGGGCGTCGGCGGGCCGGTGGAGTGGCACAAGATGGGCTCGGGGTGGTCCTGGTCGCGCAAAACCGGTTCCGAGGTCGAGCACGCCGAGGCCGCCGCGCAGGGCTGGGCCGAGATCGCCGCCCGGCTCGCTGATCAACGGCACGATTTCTACGTTCTCGACGAGTTCACCTATCCGCTGAAGTGGGGGTGGGTCGACGTTGCGGAGGTGGTCGACGTCCTCACAGCGCGGCCGGGAACCCAGCACGTCGTCATCACCGGCCGGGACGCCCCGCAACCTCTCCTCGACGCCGCCGACCTGGTCACCGAGATGACCAAGGTCAAGCATCCGATGGATGCCGGGCGCAAGGGCCAGCGCGGAATCGAGTGGTGAGCACACCCGCCGTCGTCATCGCCGCACCGGCGTCCGGCAGCGGAAAGACCACCGTCGCAACCGGATTGATGGGGGCGCTGCGCCGGGCGGGTGACCGGGTGGCGCCGTTCAAGGTCGGTCCGGACTTCATCGACCCCGGCTACCACGGCCTCGCGGCGGGCCGGCCGGGCCGCAATCTGGACCCGGTCCTGGTGTCGGAGGAGCTGATCGGGCCGCTCTACCGGCACGGCTCCCGGGGTGCCGACATCGCCGTGGTCGAGGGTGTGATGGGCCTGTTCGACGGCCGCATCGACGAATGTTTCGCGATCCCCGCCCGCGGATCCACCGCGCAGGTGGCCGGACTGCTGGGCGCCCCGGTGCTGCTGGTGGTCGACGGTCGCGGCCAGAGTCAGACGATCGCCGCCGTGCTGCACGGGTTCTCCACCGTCGTGACCGGCATCCGGATCGGCGGGGTGATCCTGAACAGGGTGGGTTCGCCGCGGCACGAACTGGTGCTGCGCCAGGCCTGCGAATCGGTCGGCGTGCCGGTGCTCGGCGCGGTGCCCCGTCGCGACGAACTGTCGGTGCCGTCGCGCCATCTGGGTCTGGTCACCGCCGCCGAGCACGGGGATCGGGCCCAGGCCGCGGTGGCGGCGATGACCGATCTGGTCGCCCGCCACGTGGACCTCGACGCCGTGCGGGCCATCGCCCGGTCGGCGGTGAGTGCCGCGCCGTGGTCGCCGGAGGACGCGGTGGGAGAACCGATTCCCGGCGCACCCGTGGTGGCGCTGGCCGCCGGCAGCGCCTTCACCTTCGGTTACGCCGAGCACACCGAACTGCTGGCGGCCGCCGGCGCGCAGGTGCGTTGTTTCGACCCGCTGTCGCAGACCCTGCCGGACCGGACCGCCGCGCTGGTGCTCCCGGGTGGCTTTCCCGAGCAGTATCCGGAGCAGCTGTCGGCCAATGTCGAAGTGCAAGAGCAGATCCGGCTCCTGGCCGCCGCCGCGCCGGTGCACGCCGAGTGCGGCGGGCTGACCTACCTGATGGACGATCTCGACGGCCATCGGATGTGCGGGGTCATCGCGGGGTCGGCGACCTTCACCCCGCGGTTGACCCTGGGTTACCGGGACGCGGTGGCCCCCGCCGACTCGCCGCTGTACCGGTGCGGCGAGCGGGTGAGCGGCCACGAGTTCCACCGCACCCGCGTCGAGTTCGCCGAAACCGTTCAGCCGGCCTGGATGATGCGCCAAGCCGACGCGGGGGCCACCGGGCCACTGCGGGACGGTGTGCTCCAGCGCGGGGTTCACGCCTCCTATCTGCACACCCACCCCGCGGCGCACCCGGTCGCGATCCGGCGGTTCGTCGAGCAGGCCGCCGGGCGTCGCTGACTACGCTGCGGCTTCATGCGTTCTGCGGCATATGGGTTGGGGCCGCCGTCGTCATCAGGGGCGTTCATTAGGCTCGCCCGGTGACCGATAACGCCTACCTGGTCGGGCTGCGGCTGGCCGGCAAGAAGGTCGTCGTCATCGGCGGCGGCACGGTGGCGGCCCGGCGGGTTCCGGTCCTGATCGCCCACGGCGCCGATGTGCACGTCGTCGCCCGCGCGGCGACCCCGGCGGTGGAGGCCCTCGCCGAGCAGGAACCGGGAATCACCCTTCAGGTGCGCGACTATCGCGACGGCGACCTGGAGGGGGCCTGGTACGCCATCGCGGCCACCGACGACCCGTCGGTCAACGCCGCGATCGTGGCCGAGGCCGAACGCCGGCACGTGTTCTGCGTCCGCGCCGACGCCGGCCGCGACGGCACCGCCGTCACCCCGGCATCCTTCGACTACGAGGGTCTGAGCTTCGGCGTGCTCGCCAGCGGGGAGCACCGGCGCTCCGCGGCGGTCCGCTCGGCGATCCGGGAGGCCTTCCAACAGGGGCGTATCGCTCCGGACGTGGTGGCCAGCAGCGCCTCGGACGTGGTCCCCGGCGGGGTGGCTCTGGTCGGCGGCGGTCCCGGCGACCCGGAACTGATCACGGTGCGGGGCCGGCGGCTGCTCGCGCACGCCGACGTGGTGGTCGCCGACCGGCTGGCCCCGCCCCAGTTGCTGGCCGAACTGCCGCCGAATGTCGAGGTGATCGACGCGGCCAAGATCCCCTACGGCCGCGCCATGGCCCAGGAGGCCATCAACGACGTGCTGATCGACCGGGCCAGGGCCGGAAAGTTCGTGGTGCGGCTCAAGGGCGGCGACCCGTTCGTCTTCGCTCGGGGATATGAGGAAGTTCTGGCCTGCACCGAGGCTGGGATCCCGGTCACGGTCGTACCCGGCGTCACCAGCGCCATCGCGGTGCCCGCGATGGCCGGGGTTCCGGTCACCCATCGGGCGGTCAACCACGAGTTCGTCGTGGTCAGCGGCCATATCTCTCCCGGGGATCCGGAATCGCTGATCGACTGGGGCGCCCTGGCCCGGTTGTCCGGGACCCTGGTCCTGCTGATGGCCGTCGAACGCATCGAACTGTTCGCCGACGTGCTGATCAAGGGCGGCCGGCCTGCGCAAACGCCGGTGCTGGTGGTTCAGCACGGCACCACCTCGGCCCAGCGGACCGTCCGCGCGACCCTCGCTGACGTGGCCGAACGCATTCGCGCGGAGGGTATCCGCCCCCCGGCGATCATCGTCATCGGCCCGGTCGCCGCGTTCGAGACGTGATCGAGACTTTAAAGTCTTCTTAATTTTGCGGTAGGGTGGGCCGCTATGACGGCACTCAACGATGCTGAGCGCACGGCGCCCTTCGAAAGGGTGAGCCGGGCGGACGGTTATCGGGACGCCTCGGACTCCTCGTTGGTCCCGGTGCGCTCGCGCTCGACGGCCCTGCAGAAGATGGGCACGCCCCCGTGGCTGCCCTCGGCCCGCTTCCTGGCCGCGGTCTTCGCCATCGGCGGCATGCAACTGCTGGCCACCATGGACAGCACGATCGCGATCGTGGCGCTCCCCAGGATTCAGGACGAACTCGGACTGTCCGACGCCGGCCGCAGCTGGGTGATCACCGCCTACGTGCTGACCTTCGGCGGCCTGATGCTGCTCGGCGGGCGGCTGGGCGACACGATCGGGCGCAAGCGGACCTTCATCGTCGGCGTCGTGCTCTTCGTGATCGCCTCGATTCTCTGCGGAATCGCCTGGGACGAGGCCACCCTGGTCATCGCCCGGCTGCTGCAGGGCGTCGGCGCGGCGATCGCCTCGCCCACCGGTCTCGCGCTGGTCGCCACCACCTTCGCCAAGGGGCCGGCACGTAACGCCGCGACCGCCGTGTTCGCCGCCATGACCGGCCTCGGTTCGGTGATGGGCCTGGTCGTCGGAGGCGCGCTGACCGAACTGTCCTGGCGGCTGGCGTTCCTGGTCAACGTCCCGATCGGCCTGCTGGTGATCTACCTGGCCCACGCCACCCTGCGTGAGACCCACCGCGAGCGGCTCAAGCTCGACGCCGCCGGCGCGCTGCTGGCCACGGTGGCCTGCACCGCGGCGGTGTTCGGCTTCGCCCAGGCGCCGGAAAAGGGCTGGATGTCCCCGTCCACCCTGGGCGCGGGCCTGGCCGCGGTCCTGGCCTTCGCGGCCTTCGTGATCGTCGAGCGCACCGCGGTCAACCCGGTGGTTCCGTTCAGCCTGTTCCGGGACCGCAACCGGCTGGCCACCTTCGCGGCGATCTTCCTGGCCGGCGGGGTGATGTTCACCCTGACGGTGCTGATCGGCCTGTACGTTCAGGACATCCTGGGCTACAGCGCGTTGCGCGCCGGAGTCGGGTTCATCCCCTTCGTGATCGCCCTGGGCGTCGGATTGGGCGCCTCCTCGCAGCTGGTGTCCTACTTCGCGCCCCGGGTGCTGGTGCTGGCCGGCGGCGTCCTGGTGCTCGGCGCGATGCTGTACGGCTCCACGCTGGACGCCGGTATCCCGTACTTCCCGAACCTGGTTGTTCCGATCGTGGTCGGCGGGCTCGGCATCGGGATGATCGTGGTGCCGCTGACCGTCTCGGCCATCGCCGGCGTGGGCTTCGACCAGATCGGCCCGGTGTCGGCGATCGCGCTGATGCTGCAGAACCTGGGCGGCCCGGTGGTGCTGGCCGTCATCCAGGCCGTCATCACCTCGCGCACCCTGTACCTCGGCGGCACCACCGGCCCGGTCAAGCGGATGAACCCGGAGCAGTTGCACGCGCTGGACCAGGGCTACAGCTACGGCCTGCTCTGGGTGGCCGGGGTGGCCGTCGTCGTGGGTGCGGTGGCGCTGTTCATCGGCTACACCGCCAAGCAGGTCGCGCACGCCCAGGAAGTCAAGGAAGCGATCGACGCGGGGGAGCTGTAGTACCCGGCGCGGGGCCGCGGCGGGGGCGCACGTCGCGGCCACAATCTCCGGGACACCCGCGACTATCCGCACCGTGGCGGTCAAACAGCGGTGGTGTCCTGGGTAGGGTAGCTACCCATGGC
>JAGQTQ010000093.1 GCA_020438905.1 Mycobacterium sp. | reverse complement strand
GGTGATGCCCTGCTCGCGCTCCGAGCGCAGGCCGTCGGTCACCAGGGCGAGGTCGGTGTAGTCGTTGCCGCGTTCCCGTGAGGTGCGCTCGACGGCGGCCAGCTGGTCCTCCATGACGGCCTTGGAGTCGTACAGCAGGCGGCCGATCAGGGTGGACTTGCCGTCATCGACCGAACCGGCTGTGGCCAGTCTCAGCAAGGCGCTCATGAGCTAATCCCCCGTCGCTTCGCTCGCCCCAGGTGCCCAATCCCCCGTCGCTTCGCTCGCCCCATCAGAAGTACCCCTCCCGCTTGCGGTCTTCCATCCCGGCCTCGGAGATGCGGTCGTCGGCGCGGGTGGCACCACGTTCGGTCAGCCGCGACACCGCGGTCTCGGCGATCACCTCCTCGACCCCGGCGGCCACCGACTCCACGCATCCGGTGCAGGTGACGTCACCGACGGTGCGGAACCGCACCGAGGTCTCGAACACCTCCTCGCCCGGCCCGGGCTGCATGAACTCGTGGACGGCCAGCAGCATGCCGTCGCGCCGGAAGACCGGCCGGCGATGGGCGTAGTAAATGGGGGGCAGCGTGATGGCCTCCTCGCCGATGTAGGCCCAGATGTCGTACTCGGTCCAGTTCGACAGCGGGAAGACCCGGATGTGCTCTCCCTTGCGGTGCCGGCCGTTGTAGAGGTTCCACAGTTCGGGACGTTGTGCCTTGGGGTCCCACTGGCCGAACTCGTCGCGGAAGCTGAACACCCGCTCCTTGGCGCGGGCCTTCTCCTCGTCCCGGCGCGCCCCACCGAAGGCCGCGTCGAAGCGGTTCTCCCGGATGGCCCGCAGCAGAGTGACGGTTTGCAGTGGGTTGCGCGAGGGACCGTTGTCGACCACCCGCCCGGCGTCGATGTCCTGCTGCACGCTGGCCACGACCAGGCGCAGTCCGTGACGGTCGACCAACTCGTCACGGGTGGCCACCACCTCGTCGAAGTTGTGCCCGGTGTCGACGTGCATCACCGGGAAGGGCAGCCGGGCCGGCGCGAAGGCCTTGATCGCCAGGTGCAGCATCACGATCGAGTCCTTGCCGCCGGAGAACAGCAGCACCGGGCGCTCGAACTCGGCGGCGACTTCGCGGATGATGTGGATCGCCTCGGCCTCGAGCGAGCGCAGGTGGCTCAGCTCGTACTGCCCCGGCACCGGCCGCTGAAGGAGCTGTTCGGACATACGGTGACGATCCTCGTTAAGTTGGTTGAATTGACCTTATTTACCGAAAAGTAGCCCCTGGCAGAGGGCAGTGTCAACAACCCTCTCCACCCTCTCCCCGTCCCGCGCCCTGTGCCCCACCCGCCGAGCAGACGCAAACTCGCACGGACACGCGCGTGTCCGTGCGAGTTTGCGTCTGCTCGCGGGGGGGGGGGGGGGGGGGCTAGTGGGGGACCTCCTGGAGCTTCCCGGTGGCGACGTCGAAGACGAATCCGCGCAGCGAGGTGTGCTTGGTGACGAACGGGCTGGCCTCGACCCGGCGCAGCGATTGTCGGACGTCTTCCTCCACATCGGGGAAGGCCTCGGCGGCCCACTCCGGCTTGATCCCGGTCTCGGCCTGGATATCGCGCTTGAAGTCGTTGTCGGTGAAGGTCAACATCCCGCAGTCGGTGTGGTGGATCAGGATGATCTCGCGGGTACCCAACAGTCGCTGGCTGATGGCCAGCGAGCGGATCTCGTCGTCGGTCACCACGCCGCCGGCGTTGCGGATGACGTGCGCCTCGCCCTCTTTCAGGCCCAGGATGCGGTAGACGTCCATCCGGGCGTCCATGCAGGCGACCACCGCGACATGCCTGCTCGGCGGCAGCGGCAGCGGCCCGGAGAAGGTTTTGGCGTACTCGGCGTTGTTGGCCAGGTATTCATCGGTGACACTCACGGCTTGCTCCCGTCGTTGACCTCAGCGGTTTGGGCGCGATGGTAGCCGCGGGCCCACCCGTTCATGCGCGCGGGCAACCCAGGCACCTACCCTGTGCTGCATGCGACGACCGGCCGGGCAGCGGCGATGACCCGGTTTCTGGCACGCCGGCTGTTGAACTACATCGTGTTGCTGGCGCTCGCGTCGTTCCTCACCTTCACCCTCACCTCGTACACCTTCACCCCGCTGAACAGCCTGCTGCAGCGCAATCCACGTCCGCCGCAGGCCGTCATCGACGCCAAGGCCGCCGAACTCGACCTCGACAAGCCGGTGCCGCTGCGCTACGCGCACTGGGTGTCCGGAGCGGTGCGCGGCGACTTCGGCACCACCGTCAACGGCCAACCGGTATCCGAGGAACTGTGGCGGCGGATCGGGGTGAGCCTTCGACTGCTGGTGATCGGCTCGGTGCTGGGCACCGTGATCGGGGTGGTGGTCGGCGCCTGGGGGGCGATCCGGCAGTACCGATTATCAGACCGGATCGTGACGCTGCTGTCGCTGCTGATCATCAGCACGCCGACCTTCGTGCTGGCCAACCTGCTGATCCTCGGGGCGCTGCGGGTGAACTGGGCGACCGGCCTGCAGATCTTCGAGTACACCGGCGAGACCTCCCCGGTTCCGGTCCGGGGCACCTGGAATCAGATCCTCGACCGGTTGCAGCACCTGGTGCTGCCGACCATGACCCTGGCACTGGTCTCGATCGCCGGATACAGCCGCTATCAGCGCAACGCCATGCTCGACGTGCTCGGGCAGGACTTCATCCGCACCGCCCGGGCCAAGGGGCTGACCCGCCGGCAGGCGTTGTTCAAACACGGCCTGCGCACGGCGCTGATCCCGATGGCGACGCTGTTCGCCTACAGCGTCGCCGGCCTGGTGACCGGAGCGGTGTTCGTCGAGAAGATCTTCGGCTGGCACGGGATGGGCGAGTGGGTGGTGCAGGGCATCGCCACCCAGGACACCAATATCGTCGCGGCCATCACGGTGTTCTCCGGTGCGGTGGTGCTGCTGGCCGGCTTGCTCTCCGACGTCATCTACGCGCTGCTCGACCCCCGGGTGCGGGTGACATGACCACATCGGAGACGAAAACCCAAGGGAACCAGAGCAAGTTCGTCTCCCGCCGGACGCTGGTGGCCCGGCGGTTCGGCCGCAACCGGCTCGCGGTCGTCTCGCTGGCGGTGCTGGTGGGGTTGTTCGTCGCCTGCTACGCCCTGCCGCCGCTGTTGCCGTACTCCCATACCGACATCGACTATTACGCGCTGCAGGCCCCGCCCAGTTCCGCGCACTGGTTCGGCACCAACGGCATCGGTCAGGACGTGCTGGCCCAAGTGCTGCGCGGCATGCAGAAGTCCATGCTGATCGGGCTGTGCGTGGCGGTGATCTCCACCGCGATAGCCGCGACGGTCGGGGCGGTCGCCGGCTACTTCGGCGGCTGGCGGGATCGGGCCCTGATGTGGTTCGTCGACCTGCTGCTGGTGGTTCCCAGCTTCATCCTCATCGCCATCATCACCCCGCGCACCAAGAACTCGGCCAACGTGGCGCTGCTGATCCTGCTGCTGGCCTCGTTCAGTTGGATGATCAGCTCACGGATGGTGCGCGGGCTCACGATGAGCCTGCGGGAGCGTGAATACGTGCAGGCCGCGCGCTATATGGGCGTGCCGAGCGCGCGGATCATCACCCGGCACATCCTGCCCAACGTGGCCTCGATCCTCATCATCGACACCGCGCTCAACGTCGGGGTGGCGATCCTCGCCGAAACCGGCTTGAGCTTCCTGGGTTTCGGGGTCCAACCACCCGACGTGTCGCTGGGAACGCTGATCGCCGACGGCACCAAATCGGCGACCACGTTCCCGTGGGTTTTCCTGTTCCCGGCGGGCGTGCTGGTGACGATCCTGGTGTGCGCCAACCTGGCCGGCGACGGGCTGCGCGACGCCCTGGACCCGGGCAGCGGCAATCTGCGGCACGGGAAACAGCCGTGAGCGCGCCACTGCTGAAGGTCAGCGATCTGCACGTCACCTTCCCCACCGACGGCGGGGATCTGCACGCCGTGCGGGGTCTGAGCTATCAACTGGCCCCCGGTGAGGTCGTTGCGATGGTCGGCGAGTCCGGGTCGGGCAAGTCCGCGGCGGCGATGGCGGTGATCGGGTTGCTGCCCGAGTACGCGACTGTCACCGGGTCGGCCCTCCTCGAGGGTCGCGAGCTGCTGGGCATGTCCGATACGGAGATGTCGCGCATCCGGGGGCTGCGGATCGGGACGGTGTTTCAGGACCCGATGTCGGCACTGACCCCGGTCTACACCGTCGGCGACCAGATCGCCGAGGCGATCCGGGTGCACAACCCGGAGGTGAACAAGACCGCGGCCCGGCGCCGGGCGGTGGAGTTGCTCGACCTGGTCGGCATTGCCCAGCCGGAGACCCGCGCGCGGGCCTTTCCGCACGAACTGTCCGGCGGCGAGCGCCAGCGGGTGGTGATCGCCATCGCGATTGCCAACGATCCGGACCTGATCATCTGCGACGAGCCGACCACCGCCCTCGACGTCACCGTGCAGGCGCAGATCCTCGAGGTGCTCAAGACCGCCCGCGACGTCACCGGCGCCGGCGTGCTGATCATCACCCACGACCTCGGGGTGGTGGCCGAGTTCGCCGATCGCGCGCTGGTGATGTACGCCGGGCGGGCGGTCGAGGTGGCCGACGTCGCCACCCTCTACTCCGATCGCCGGATGCCCTATACGGCAGGGCTGCTCGGCTCGGTGCCCCGACTCGGCGCGCCGCGCGGCGAGCGGCTGGTGCCGATTCCGGGGGCACCGCCGTCGCTGGTCTCGCTGCCGCCGGGCTGCCCGTTCGCACCCAGGTGCCCGCTGGCCGTCGAGCAGTGCCGGGCCGCCGAGCCGGTGCTTGCGCCGATCGGGCCCGGCCATGCCGCGGCCTGTATCCGCACCGATCTGGTGGCCGGACGCAGCGCCGCCGACATCTACGGCGTGGCGACCGAACCGGTGGCCGCCGCCGAACCAGAGCCGTCGATCGTAGTGCGGGTGCGTGACCTCTCGCGCACCTATCGACTGACCAAGGGCGTGGTCTTCCGCCGCCAGATCGGTGAGGTCCGCGCCGTCGACGACATCAGTTTCGACCTCGAGCAGGGCCGGACACTGGGCATCGTGGGCGAGTCGGGCTCGGGCAAGTCGACCACCCTGCACGAGATCCTGGAACTGCGCGCCCCGCAGTCCGGGTCGATCGAGGTGCTGGGCAACGACGTCGCCACACTGAGCTCCGAGCGCCGCCGGGAGTTGCGCCGGGATCTGCAGGTGGTGTTCCAGGATCCGGTGGCCTCGCTGGATCCGCGGCTGCCGGTGTTCGAGATTCTGGCAGAACCATTGCAGGCCAACGGATTCGACAAGGGCGCGACCGACGTCCGGGTCGCCGAACTGCTGGAGATCGTCGGCCTGCGCCGCGCCGATGCCAGCCGGTATCCCGGTGAGTTCTCCGGCGGGCAGAAGCAGCGGATCGGGATCGCCCGGGCGCTGGCGCTGCAGCCCAAGATCCTGGCCCTCGACGAGCCGGTGTCGGCACTGGACGTCTCCATCCAGGCCGGGATCATCAACCTGCTGCTGGATCTGCAGCGCGAGTTCGGGCTGTCCTACCTGTTCGTCTCGCACGACCTGTCGGTGGTGCGGCACCTGGCCCACCGGGTGGCGGTGATGTATCGCGGGGCGATCGTGGAGTACGGCGACAGCGACGAGGTCTTCGGCAACCCGCAGAACGACTACACCCGGCGACTGCTCGCCGCGGTCCCCCAACCCGATCCGTCCCGCCGCTAGCATCTGCGGGTGTGACGACCCCTCGGCGAGCAGACACAAAATCCCCCTCCACACGGCGTGTCCGGAGCAGTTTGCGTCTGCTCGCGCTCGGGGTGACCGCCGCGCTGGGGGTGACGGCCACACTGGCGCTGTCCGGGTGCTCGTCGGGTGACCGCCAGTCCCCCGGTGCGGGTGGCACCGCCGAACTCGGCGCCGTCAGCGATATCAACCCGCAGGACCCGGCCGCCTTGAAGCAGGGCGGGGACCTGCGGCTGGCGATCGGCGCCCTGCCGGCGAACTTCAACACCCTCAACATCGACGGCAACGAGGCCGACACCGGCTCGGTACTGCGGCCCACCATGCCGCGGTCCTACGTCATCGCCGCCGACGGCACCATGAAGGTCAACACCGACTACTTCACCGATATCGAGCTGACCAAGTCCGATCCGCAGGTGGTCACCTACACCATCAACCCGAAAGCCACCTGGACCGACGGCACGCCGATTACCTGGGAGGACATCGCCTCGCAGATCAACGCGACCAGCGGTAAGGACAAGGCGTTCGCGATCGCCTCCCCCAACGGCTCGGACCGGGTGGCCTCGGTGACCCGCGGCAACGACGACCGTCAGGCCGTGGTGACCTTCGCCGAGCACTACCCGGAGTGGCGCGGGATGTTCGCCGGCAACACCATGCTGCTACCCAAGGCCATGACCGCCGACCCGGAGGCGTTCAACAAGGGGCAGCTGGCCGGGCCGGGTCCGTCGGCCGGCCCGTTCATGGTTTCGGCGGTGGACCGCACCGCCCAGCGGATCACCCTGACCCGCAACCCGAAGTGGTGGGGCACCCCGGCGCTGCTGGACTCGATCACCTTCCTGGCCCTTGACGACGCCGCGCGCATCCCGGCCCTGCAGAACAACACCATCGACGCCACCGGTATCGCCTCCCTGGACGAATTGACCATCGCCGCGCGCACCCAGGGGATCTCGATCCGCCGCGCTCCCGGACCCAGCTGGTATCACCTGACCTTCAACGGGGCACCCGGCTCGATCCTGTCCGACAAGGCGCTGCGCCAGGCGATCGCCAAGGGCATCGACCGGCAGGCGATCGTCAACGTCAGCCAGCGCGGCCTGGTGGAGAACCCGACGCCGCTGGGCAACCACATCTTCGTCGCCGGTCAGGAGGGCTACCAGGACAACAGCGCGGTGGTCGGCTACGACCCGGAGAAGGCCAAGGCCGAACTCGACGCGCTGGGCTGGAAGCAGGACGGCGAGTTCCGCTCCAAGGACGGAAAGCAACTGGTGATCCGCGACGTGCTCTACGACGCCCAGAGCGCTCGGCAGGTGGCCCAGGTGGCGCAGAACACGCTGGCCCAGATCGGGGTCAAGCTCGAACTCGACGTCAAACCGGCCAACGGTTTCTTCACCAACTACGTCAACGTCGGCGACTTCGACATCACCCAGTTCTCCTGGGTGGGCGACGCCTTCTCGCTGTGCTGCCTCAACCAGATCTTCACCACCGGGGCCGAGAGCAACTTCGGCAAGATCTCCTCCCCCGCGATCGACGCCAAGGTCGACGAGGTTCTCGACGAACTCGACGAGACCAAGGCGCGCGCACTGGCCAACGAGGTGGACGCGATGCTGTGGGACGAGGTGTTCAGCCTTGCACTGTTCCAGTCGCCGGGCAACGTCGCGGTGCGCAGTGACCTGGCCAACTTCGGACCGGCCGGCCTGGGCGACTTGAACTACAGCGCAAT
>JAGQTQ010000092.1:33898-50417 GCA_020438905.1 Mycobacterium sp. | reverse complement strand
CCCGCGCCGACCAACGGCGCCCACCACCAACCCGCTGCGCACGCCGCCGGGCGCGTCGCACCCGTCCAGCTCACCGGCGCCGAGGCCGTGGTGCGGGCGCTGGAGGAACTCGGCGTCGAGCTGATCTTCGGCATCCCCGGCGGGGCCGTGCTGCCTGTCTACGACCCGCTGTTCGACTCGCAGAAACTGCGCCACGTCCTGGTGCGCCATGAGCAGGGTGCCGGCCACGCGGCCAGCGGGTACGCCCACGCCACCGGCCGGGTCGGGGTCATGATGGCCACCTCCGGACCGGGCGCGACCAACCTCGTCACCCCGCTGGCCGACGCCCAGATGGACTCCATCCCGGTCGTGGCGATCACCGGTCAGGTCGGCCGCAGCCTGATCGGCACCGATGCCTTCCAGGAATCCGACATCACCGGTATCACCATGCCGATCACCAAGCACAACATCCTGGTGCGCAACGGCGACGACATCGGTCGCAGCATCGCCGAGGCGTTCCACATCGCCGGAAGCGGACGTCCCGGAGCTGTCCTCGTTGACATCCCCAAGGACATCCTGCAGGGCCAGTGCACGTTCTCCTGGCCGCCGCAGCTGGAACTGCCCGGTTACAAGCCCAACACCAAACCGCATGGCCGGCAGATCAAGGAAGCCGCCAAGCTGATCGCCCAGGCCCGCAAGCCGGTGCTCTACGTCGGAGGCGGCGTGATTCGGGGCAATGCAACCGAGGAACTCGCCGAACTCGCCGAGCTGACCGGCATCCCGGTGGTCACCACGCTGATGGCCCGCGGCGCGTTTCCGGACAGCCACCCGCAAAACCTCGGCATGCCGGGGATGCACGGCACCGTCGCCGCGGTGGCGGCCTTCCAACGCAGTGACCTCATCATCGCCCTGGGTGCTCGCTTCGATGACCGGGTGACCGGCAAGCTGGACTCCTTCGCCCCGCATGCCAAGGTGATCCACGCCGACATCGACCCCGCCGAGATCGGCAAGAACCGCAACGCCGACGTTCCGATCGTGGGCGATATCAAGGCCGTCATCCGCGAGCTGATCGACGCGTTCCGGCGGATGCCCGCGGGCGCGGCGCGGATCGGCAACGAGGGGGTCGCCGACCCCGACCTGGCCGATTGGTGGTCCTATCTCAACGGGGTGCGGGAGACCTACCCGCTGGGCTGGTCGGATCCCCAGGACGGCAGCCTGAGCCCGGAGTACGTCATCGAGCAACTGGGCAGGATCGCCGGCCCGGACGCCGTGTACGTCGCCGGGGTGGGTCAGCACCAGATGTGGGCGGCGCAGTTCATCTCCTACGAGAAGCCGCGCACCTGGCTGAACTCGGGCGGTCTGGGCACCATGGGCTACGCCGTTCCGGCGGCCATGGGCGCCAAGATGGCCCGCCCGGACACCGAGGTGTGGGCCATCGACGGCGACGGCTGCTTCCAGATGACCAACCAGGAGCTGGCCACCTGTGCCGTCGAAGGCGTGCCGATCAAGGTCGCGCTGATCAACAACGGCAACCTGGGCATGGTGCGCCAGTGGCAGACGCTGTTCTACGGCGAGCGCTACTCCAACACCGATCTGGCCACCCACAGCCAGCGCATCCCGGATTTCGTCAAGCTCGCCGAGGCGCTGGGGTGCGTCGGCCTGCGCTGCGAGCGTGCCGAAGACGTCGTCGACGTGATCAACCAGGCCCGCGCCATCAACGACCGGCCGGTGGTGATCGACTTCATCGTGGGCGCCGACGCGCAGGTGTGGCCGATGGTGGCCGCCGGCACCGGCAACGACGAGATCATGGCGGCCCGCAACATCCGGCCGCTGTTCGACGAGGACAACGAGGAGGGCAGGGCCTGATGGCGCACGCCGGAAACACCGTCACCCACACACTGTCTGTCCTGGTCGAGGACAAACCGGGCGTGCTGGCCCGCGTCGCCGCGCTGTTCTCCCGGCGTGGTTTCAACATCAAGTCCCTGGCCGTGGGGCCCACCGACGTCAAGGACATGTCGCGGATGACCATCGTCGTCACCGCCGAGGAAACCCCCCTCGAGCAGATCACCAAACAGCTCAACAAGCTGATCAACGTGATCAAGATCGTCGAGCAGGAGGAGGGCAACATGGTCGCCCGCCAGCTCGCGTTGATCAAGGTGCGCACCGACGCCGGGACCCGCAGTCAGGTGATCGAGGCGGTGAACCTGTTCCGCGCCAAGGTCATCGACGTCGCCAACGACTCGCTGACCGTTGAGGCCACCGGCACCGAGGAGAAACTCGAGGCGCTGATGCGGGTGCTGGAGCCCTACGGAATCCGCGAGACCGTGCAGTCCGGTGTGGTAGCACTAGCGCGCGGACCGCGCGGTATGACGAACTCGAAATAGACGAACTTCCAAGAGAAACACCAGAAGAAGGAAAATTCAGTGGCAATCGAGATGTTCTACGACGACGACGCAGACCTGTCGATCATCCAGGGCCGCAAGGTCGGTGTGATCGGCTACGGCAGCCAGGGGCACGCGCACTCGCTGAGCCTGCGCGACTCCGGCGTGCAGGTGAAGGTGGGCCTCAAGGAGGGCTCCAAGTCGCGCGCCAAGGTCGAAGAGCAGGGCCTGGAGGTCGACACCCCGGCCGAGGTCGCCAAGTGGGCCGACGTGATCATGCTGCTGGCGCCCGACACCGCGCAGGCCGAGATCTTCACCAACGACATCGAGCCCAACCTCAACGCCGGTGACGCGCTGTTCTTCGGCCACGGCCTGAACATCCACTTCGGTCTGATCAAGCCGCCGGCCGACGTCACCATCGGCATGGTCGCGCCCAAGGGCCCCGGACACCTGGTCCGCCGGCAGTTCGTCGACGGCAAGGGCGTGCCCTGTCTGGTGGCCATCGAGCAGGATCCCACCGGTGCGGGTCTGGCCCTGGCGCTGTCCTACGCCAAGGCCATCGGCGGCGCCCGGGCCGGAGTCATCAAGACCACCTTCAAGGACGAGACCGAGACCGACCTGTTCGGTGAGCAGGCCGTGCTGTGCGGCGGCACCGAGGAACTGGTCAAGACCGGCTTCGAGGTCATGGTCGAGGCGGGCTACGCGCCCGAGCTGGCCTACTTCGAGGTGCTGCACGAGCTCAAGCTCATCGTCGATCTGATGTACGAGGGCGGTATCGCCCGGATGAACTACTCGGTGTCGGACACCGCGGAGTTCGGCGGCTACCTGTCCGGGCCGCGCGTCATCGACGCCGGCACCAAGCAGCGGATGCGCGAGATCCTCACCGACATCCAGGACGGCACCTTCGTCAAGCGTCTGGTGGCCAATGTCGAGGGCGGCAATGCCGAACTCGAGGCGCTGCGCAAGAAGAACGCCGAGCACCCGATCGAGGTCACCGGCAAGAAGCTGCGCGACCTGATGAGCTGGGTGGACCGGCCGATCACCGAGACGGCGTAGCGCACGATCCGACGACGAAGCCCCCGGCCAATGGTGGTCGGGGGCTTCGCCGTTGCTGGGTATTCGGTCATGCCCGTCTCGTCGCATCGACCGGCTCGCTGAACAGCGGTCATGCGTAAATGCATGATACGGTGCGTTGATGCCTAAGACAGTGCAAATACGTGATATCGACGACGACGTGTACGCCGCGCTGGTTCGCCGTGCCGGCGAGGAGGGCATCACCGTGCCGGAATTGCTGCGCCGCGAGGCGGCGCGGTTGGCGGCGCGGCCGTCGATGTCGACGTGGCTGGCACGGATCGGTCGGCGCCCGTCGTCGGTGTCCACGGCCGAGGCGCTGGCAACCCTTGACGAATGGCGCGGGGAGTGGCCGAATGCTGGTCGTTGACGCCTCGTGTCTGTTCGAAGTCGTCGCCGACACCCCCAATGCGGCCGTCATTGCCGACCGACTGGCGCTCGACAGCGATCAGGCGGCGCCGCAAGTCGTCGATGTGGAGGTGATGGGGGTGATCCGCGCGCAGTTCCTGCGGGGCCGGCTGGATGGGACGGCCGCGGGGCAGGCGGTGGCCGATCTGCGGGACTGGCCGGGCGAGCGATTCGGGCATAGGTTGCTGCTGGACCGAGCATGGGCGCTTCGGGAGTCCGTCCGGGGCTGGGATGCTTTCTACGTCGCCCTGGCCGAGGCGTTCGATGCGACCTTGCTGACGATGGACGGGCGGCTGGCCCGGGCGCACGGGCCCAAGTGCCGGATCGAGGTTCTGAAGGACTGAAGCGGGTCAGGGCCGCAGCGACGGCATGCCCAGCCCGAACTCGCGCTTGAGCACGGTGCGAGCCGCGTAGTAGCCGCTCATGCCGTGCACCCCGCCGCCGGGCGGGGTGGCCGAGGAGCACAGGTAGGCCTTCGCGACGGGTGTGCTCCACGGGTTGAGCCGGGGAGTGGGGCCGAGCAGGGCGCGCAGCACCGAGTTGCCGCCCACCGCGATGTCCCCGCCGACGTAGTTGGCGTCATGGCTGTGCAGGCGGCTGGCCGGGATGCTGCGGGCAGCGAGAACGGTGTCGGAGAACCCGGGGGCGAACCGTTCCATGACGGCGGTGACGGCCGCGGTCTGATCCAGCGGGGACCCGGCCGGAACGTGGGCGTAGGTCCAGAACGGCCGTCGACCCCGGGCGTCGATTCGGCCCGGGTCGGCGGCGAAAGACTGCGCCGCCAGGACCATCGGCCAGTCGGCGGGCCGCCCGGCGGCGACCTCGCGCTCGGCCGCGGCCATCTGCGCGCGGGTGCCGCCGAGGTGCAGGGTCGGAGAGTCGGCCAGCCGTTTGTCCGACCACGGAATGTCCTCGGAGAGAACGAAATCCACCTTTGCGATCCCGGGTCCGTAGCGGTAGCGGCGCAGGGCCTTGGCATAGGTGGAGGGCAGGGCCGCGCCGTAGATGTCCAGCAGTGCGGTGGGTGCGGTGTCGTAGAGGACCACACCGGGCGGCGGGGCGGAGACGGGGCAGTCGGTGTGCAATTCGCCGCCGTGGGCGCGCAGGTCGGCGATCAGCGCGTCGGCGATCGCTTGACTGCCGCCCACCGGCACCGGCCAGCCCACCGTGTGCCCCAGGGTCGCCAGCAGCAGGCCCGCCCCGGCGGCCACCAGCGACGGCATCCGGGCGATGGTGTGCGCAGCGACCCCGGTGAACAGCGCGCGGGCGTCCTCGCCGCGCAGCGCCCCCCAGGCCGGGGTGCCCTGTTCGAGCATCCGCTGGGCCAGCAGGACCGCCGCTGGCGGGTTCGGCGGCAGCGACCGTTTGTCGCCGATCAGGAAGGCGACCACGTCCTCGCCCCGGGCGGTCAACGGGCCCATCAGGTGCCGCCAGGAGTCCCCGTGTTCCAGACCCGCGCAGGTGCGCTCCAGGTCGCGCCAGCCGATCGCGGCGGGGCGTCCCGGGAGCGGGTTGGCGTAGGAGATCTCCGGCACCGTCAACCCCACCCCGCGGGCCCGCAGATCGAACTCGGCGAAGAACGGTGAGGCCAGCGCCAACGGGTGGATCGCCGAGCAGATGTCGTGGCGCACACCGGGGAACTCCGGATCGGGCAGCGTCCGCGCACCGCCGCCGAGGGTGGGCTGGGCCTCCAGGACCTGCACTTTCAGCCCGGCGCGGGCGCAGATCACCGCCGCCGACAGCCCGTTGGGCCCGCTGCCGACCACCGTGACGTCCACGCGGTGATTACACCCCATTACGCTGTTGCGGTGACTTTGCCCGTTGTACTCATCGCCGACAAACTCGCCCCGTCCACCGTCGCCGCCCTCGGCGACCAGGTGGAGGTCCGCTGGGTCGACGGCCCGGACCGCCCCAAACTGCTGGAAGCCGTCGCCGACGCCGACGCGCTACTGGTGCGATCGGCCACCACCGTGGACGCGGAGGTGATCGCCGCCGCACCGAGACTGAAGATCGTCGCCCGCGCCGGGGTGGGCCTGGACAACGTCGACGTCGATGCGGCCACCGCAGCCGGTGTGCTGGTGGTCAACGCGCCGACCTCCAACATCCACAGCGCCGCCGAGCACGCGATGGCCCTGCTGCTGTCGGCGGCCCGGCAGATCCCCGCCGCGGATTCGACCCTGCGCGAGCACACCTGGAAGCGCTCGTCGTTCAACGGCACCGAGATCTACGGCAAGACCGTCGGCGTGGTGGGCCTGGGCCGCATCGGGCAGCTGGTGGCTCAGCGTCTGGCGGCGTTCGGCACCCACGTCATCGCCTACGACCCCTATGTACCGCCGGCCCGGGCGGCCCAGCTTGGCATCGAGCTGCTGCCGCTGGACGACGTGCTGGCCCGCGCCGACTTCATCTCGGTGCACCTGCCCAAGACCAAGGAGACCGCGGGGCTGCTCGGCAAGGAGGCGCTGGCCCGCACCAAGCCCGGCGTCATCATCGTTAACGCCGCCCGCGGCGGGCTCATCGACGAGCACGCACTGGCCGACGCCATCCGCAGCGGCCATGTCCGCGGCGCGGGTCTGGACGTGTTCGCCACCGAGCCGTGCACCGACAGCCCGCTGTTCGACCTGCCGGAGGTGGTCGTCACCCCGCACCTGGGCGCCTCCACCTCCGAGGCCCAGGACCGGGCCGGCACCGACGTCGCCGAAAGTGTCAAACTGGCGCTGGCCGGCGAGTTCGTGCCGGACGCGGTCAACGTCGGCGCCGGCGCGGTCAGTGATGAGGTCTCGCCGTGGCTGGATCTGGTCCGCAAGCTCGGCGTGCTGGTCGGCGTGCTGGCCACCGAGCCGCCGGAGGGTCTGTCGGTGCGGGTGTCGGGTGAGCTGGCCTCCGAGGACGTCGAGGTTCTGAAGCTGTCAGCCCTGCGCGGTTTGTTCTCCACGATGACCGACCAGCAGGTGACGTTCGTCAACGCGCCCACCCTGGCCGCCGAGCGGGGTCTGCAGACCGAGCTGGACACGGTCAGCGAGAGCCCGAACCACCGCAGCCTGGTCGACGTGCGGGTGGTCTCCCCGGACGGCTCGGCGGTCAACGTCTCCGGGACCCTTTCCGGCCCACAGCAGGTGGAGAAGGTCGTCTCCATCAACGGCCGCAGCTTCGACCTGCGTGCCGAGGGGGTCAACCTGATCCTGCACTACGGCGACAAGCCCGGCGCGCTGGGCAAGATCGGCACGCTGCTCGGCAGCGCGGGGGTCAACATCGAGGCCGCCCAGCTGAGCCAGGACGCCAGCGGTGAGGGCGCCACGGTGATGCTGCGGCTCGACCGTGACGTGCCCGCCGAGGTTCGCGCCGCGATCCGCGACGCCGTGGACGCCGGAACGCTGGAAGTGGTTGACCTGTCATGACGCGCTTGGCGGTCATCGCGGGCGACGGGATCGGCCCGGAAGTCATCGGTGAGGCCCTGGCGGTGCTCGATGCTGTGCTGCCCGGTGTCGAGAAGACCGACTACGACCTCGGCGCCCGCCGCTACCACGCCACCGGCGAGATCCTGCCGGACGGCGTGCTGGACGACCTGCGTCGCCATGACGCCATCCTGCTCGGGGCGATCGGTGATCCCTCGGTGCCCAGCGGCGTGCTGGAACGCGGTCTGCTGCTGAAGATCCGCTTCGAACTCGACCACCACGTCAACCTGCGCCCGAGCAAGCTCTACGACGGTGTCATCAGCCCGCTGGCCGGCACCCCCGACATCGACTTCGTCGTTGTGAGAGAGGGCACCGAGGGGCCCTACACCGGAAACGGCGGCGTCATCCGGGCCGGTACTCCGCACGAGGTCGCCACCGAGGTGAGCCTGAACACGGCCTTCGGCGTCGAGCGGGTCGTCCGTGACGCGTTCGCCCGCGCGAGCCGGCGTCGCAAGCACGTCACCCTGGTGCACAAGACCAACGTGCTGACCTTCGCCGGCGGGCTGTGGTCGCGCATCGTGGCCGAGGTGGGGGAGCGGTACCCGGACGTCGAGGTGGCCTATCAGCACATCGACGCCGCCACCATCCACATGGTCACCGATCCGGGCCGCTTCGACGTTATCGTCACCGACAACCTCTTCGGCGACATCATCACCGACCTCGCGGCCGCGGTGTCCGGCGGCATCGGACTGGCCGCCAGCGGCAATATCGACGCCACCGGCGCCAATCCCTCGATGTTCGAGCCGGTGCACGGCAGTGCGCCCGATATCGCCGGCAAGGGCATCGCCGACCCCACGGCGGCGGTGATGAGTGTGGCGTTGCTGCTGTCCCATCTCGGTGAGGACGCCGCCGCGGCCCGCGTCGATGCCGCCGTCGCCGATCACCTGGCCACCCGCGGGGACTCAGCGCTGTCCACCGCCGAGGTGGGCGAGCGCATCCGGGCCCGCCTATAGCGGCCTCCGGCCGCGAGCGTGCGTGTCGGTCCCCCGACACGCCGCTGTGCTGGGCGCTTCACGCACCCTCGCTGACGTCTCGCACAGGTACCAGGGGGATGGCCAGCAGCGGGAACAGGGCGCACACCGCGAACGCCGCCGGATAACCCGCGGCTCCGATCAGCGCGCCGAACAGCGGCGGGGTCAGGCCGGCCGTGAACAACTGGCTGGTGTTCTGGGCGCCAAGCGCGCGGCCGCTCCAGAACGGACCCGCGATCTCGGCGATGGCGGTGAACGCCAGGCCGTTGTCGCTGACCGTCACCACCGAGGCCACGATCATCGCGGCCACACTCCAGGCCTGGTCCGCCGCGTCGGACAGGGCCAGCGTCAGCATCGCCACCGCCGCCGCGACGGCGATCACCCGGATGGGTCTTAGCCGGGAGCCGACCCGGTCCGACCACCGGCCGGCGCCGACCCGCCCGAGCGCCCCGAGCACCTGCGCCAGGGTCACCAGCGCGCCCGCCGACCCCGCCGACCAGCCGTTGTCGGCCATCAGCCAAACCAGGGTGAAGGTCCACACCACGCTCTGCGGAATGACCAGCAGCACCGACACCAGGTGGATGCGCGCCAATGTCGAAGAGGCTCGGTAGGGGTTGGCCAACTGAGCGGCGGGTGCCTCCGCCCGGGGCGGGCGCGGTGGGTCCTGTACGGCGAGTCCGCACATCACCGCGGCGGCCGCGCACACCGCCACCGGGAAGAGCAGTGCCGCCCCGATACCGGAACCTTCGGCCAGTCGCGGGATCACCAAGGCACCCAGGCCGACCCCCAGTGGTTGAGCGGTCTGGCGGATACCCATCGCCAGGCCGCGCTGCTGGGGTTCGAACCAGCCCACCACCAGCCGCCCACTGGCCGAATTGCTGCTCGCCGCCGCCATTCCGCCGAGCAGCAGGAAGGCTGACAGCGCCACTAGGGACTGGCTCAGCGCCGCTCCGAGTGCCGCGGCCGCCGTCAACGCCGAACCGACGGTCAGAACCAGCCGCTCACCGAGCCGGTCGACCGCATATCCCCAGGGGATCAGCGTCAGCACCATGCCGAAGGCGGGCATGGCCGACACCAGCCCGGCGCGGGCCAGATCGAGGCCGCGCTCGCCCTGCAGGGTGGGGATCAGGAAGGCCGCGCAGTGGATGAAGACGTTGGCGCACAAAGTGGCGAACAAGCCGATGGCCAGCATGGACCAGCGCCGCAGCGCACTGGTCGTCTGCGGGTCGGCCACCCGCTCATGATGCGCTGTTGCCGGCTTCAATGCGCGCCGTCGGTGAGGAATCTCGCAGCATGCCACTCGCAGGTTGTCTGCGTGGTTCCTCACTCGGCGGCGGGACTAGGCTGTCACGAATGCGCCTGGGTCGTATCGCCAGCCCCGACGGGGTCGCCTTCGTCAGCATCGAGGGCCAACAGGGCGAGGAAACCGCCCGCGAGATCGCCGAGCACCCCTTCGGTACGCCCACCTTCACCGGCCGGTCCTGGCCGCTGGCCGATGTGCGGATGCTGGCACCCATCCTGGCCAGCAAGGTGGTCTGCATGGGCAAGAACTACGTCGAGCACATCAAGGAGATGGGCGGACCCGCGCCGGAGGATCCGGTGATCTTCCTCAAGCCCAACACCGCGATCATCGGCCCCAACGTGCCGATTCAGTTGCCCGCCAACGCCTCCCCGGTACACCACGAGGGAGAACTGGCGGCGGTGATCGGCCGCCCCTGCAAGGACGTGCCCGCCGCCAAGGCCGCCGATGTGATCCTGGGCTACACGATCGCCAATGACGTCTCGGCCCGGGATCAGCAGATGGCCGACGGTCAGTGGACGCGCGCCAAGGGGCACGACACGTTCTGTCCGGTCGGGCCGTGGATCGTCACCGACCTCGACCCCTCGGACCTTGAGATCCGTACCGAGGTCAACGGGCAAGTGCGCCAACGCAGTCGGACCTCGCTGATGATCCACGACATCGGCGCCATCATCGAGTGGATGAGCGCGGTGATGACCCTGCTGCCCGGCGACCTCATCCTGACCGGAACGCCCGAGGGCGTGGGCCCCCTGGAAGACGGCGACACCGTCAGCGTCACCATCGAGGGCATCGGAACACTGACCAACCCCGTCGTCCGGAAAGGCGCCCGATGACCCCCCTGACACCGGATCAGCCCGTGCGCGTCCGGTTCTGCCCGTCGCCGACCGGAACACCGCATGTCGGCCTGGTGCGAACGGCGCTGTTCAACTGGGCCTACGCCCGGCATAACGGCGGCACGTTCGTGTTCCGCATCGAGGACACCGACGCCGCCCGCGACTCCGAGGAGAGTTACGAGGCGATCCTGGAGGCACTGCGCTGGCTGGGCCTGGACTGGGACGAGGGTGTGGAAGTCGGCGGCCCGCATGGCCCGTACCGGCAGTCGCAGCGCGGTGAGATCTACCGCGACGTGATCGCCCGATTGGTGGAGGCCGGCGAGGCCTATCCGGCCTACTCCACTCCCGAGGAGGTCGAGGCCCGCCATATCGCCGCCGGCCGTAACCCGAAACTGGGCTACGACAACTACGACCGCGATCTCACCGATGCACAGAGAGCGGCCTTCGAGGCCGAGGGCCGCAAACCCGTCCTGCGGCTGCGGATGCCCGACGCGGACATCAGCTGGCACGACCTGGTGCGCGGGGAAACCACTTTCGCACCCGGTGCGGTGCCCGACTTCGCGCTGACCCGGGCGACGGGCGATCCGCTGTACACGTTGGTCAACCCCGTCGACGACGCGCTGATGAAGATCACCCACGTGCTGCGCGGTGAGGACCTAATGCCTTCGACGCCCCGCCAGATCGCCCTGCACCGGGCGCTGATCCGGATCGGGGTCGCCGAGCGCATCCCCGAATACGCCCACCTGCCAACGGTTCTCGGGGAGGGAACCAAGAAGCTGTCCAAGCGCGATCCGCAGTCCAATCTGTTCCTGCATCGGGACCGCGGATTCCTGCCGGAGGGTCTGCTGAACTACCTCGCACTGCTCGGCTGGGGGATCGCCGAGGACCGCGACGTCTTCGGTCTCGAGGAGATGGTGAGGGCCTTCGACGTCATCGACGTGAACTCCAACCCGGCCCGCTTCGACCAGAAGAAGGCCGAGGCCATCAACGCCGAGCACATCCGCAGGCTGACCCCGGACGAGTTCGCGGCCCGGCTGCGTGCCTTCTTCGCCGCGCACGGTCACGACACCGGGCTCGACGAGAGCGGGTTCGCCGCCGCCGCCGATCTGGTTCAGACCCGCGTCGTCGTGCTCTCGGATGCCTGGGAACTGCTGAAGTTCCTCGACGACGACGTCTACGCGATCGACCCGAAGGCCGGCGCCAGGGAACTGACCGGCGACGCGGTGACGGTGCTGGACTCCGCACTGGGTGCGCTCGACGGGCTGGGCGAGTGGACGGCCGCCTCGATCGAGGAAGCTCTCAAGGGCGCGTTGATCGACGGGCTGGGTCTCAAGCCGCGCAAGGCGTTCGGTCCGATCCGGGTCGCGGCCACCGGTGCCACGGTCAGCCCGCCGCTGTTCGAGTCCCTGGAACTGCTGGGGCGTGAACGCAGCCTGGCCCGGCTGCGCGAGGCCCGCGACGGAGCCGCTCGAAATCTTTGGTAGTCTGCTCTGGCATTGCTCGCAGGCCCGGAATAGGTGGTTCTGACCAGCTGTTATCGGTGAGCGATGGGGTATGGTGTAATTGGCAACACAGCTGATTCTGGTTCAGCCATTCTAGGTTCGAGTCCTGGTACCCCAGCAATTATGTTCGGATGGCCCGCTGGGCTATGCTGACTAACCGGAAGTTCTCCTAGCCCCCGTCGTCTAGCGGCCTAGGACGCCGCCCTCTCACGGCGGTAGCGTGGGTTCGAATCCCATCGGGGGTACCAGTTCCTTTGCGCGAGCAGACACAAAGTCCCCCACGCCTCCGGCGTGTCGGGGACTTTTGTGTCTGCTCGCGAGGGATTTCAGTTCATCCAAGCCCCGCCGTTGACGTCCAAGGTGTGGCCGGTGATGTAGCCGGCAGCCGGGGAGCACAGAAACGCGACTGCGGCCGCGACCTCGTCGGGCTCGGCCCAGCGTCCGACGGGAATGCCCGCTCCGATGGTGGCCACTCGGTCATCGGGCATCCCCGCGAGGCGATCGACGATACGGTCCGTCGCGGTGACCCCGGGGGCGACACTGTTGACCGTCACCCCGTGCGGCGCGAGATCGATGGCGGCGCAGCGCGTGAGGGCGATCACACCTGCTTTTGCCGCGGCGTAGGTGGAAGTGGACGTGGGACTGCACCGGCGGCCCGCCACACTGGAAACGGTGACGATGCGTCCCCAGCCCCGCTGAGCCATACCCGGGCCGACGGCCTCGATGAGGGCCTGGGTGCTCCAGACGTTGGTGCGCCACAGCATCGCGGCGTCCTCTTCGCTGATCTCGCCCCTCGGCAGGCCGCCGCCGGCGTTGGCAACCGCGATCGCGGCCCCGCCCCAGCGCTCGGCCGCGGCGCTCAGCTCCGCGATGACCTCCGGCGCCGCGGCGTCCCCTGCGACGCCCGTGACGCGCGCCGAACCGTGCCGTGCGATCCGTTCCACCGCCTGCTCGAGCCGTGTCGAATCACGCGCGTTGACAACCAGGTCGGCGCCGTCGGCGGCCAGCCGGATCGCGGTCGCGAGGCCGATTCCGGCGCTGGCGCCGGTGACGATCGCGCACCGGCCCCGCAGGACCGACTCTCGGGGATGTGGCGTGGTCAATTCGGGGCCTCTACCGCCCGGCATCCGGGGCGGTGGATCCGGCGACGGGCATCGGGGGCAGGCCCAGCTTGTGATGATCCCAGGACCGCACGCGTCTCGCGACGATGCGAACCGCCACCCGCTTGTTCATCATCATCTCGACCGCAGGCTTGAGATCCGCGGTGTAGGGGCCGTTGTAGCGTTCCCAGACGCTGGCCCCGACCGCGAAGATCAGGCTCGGGTCATCGTGAATCTCGGCGACGCCCTCGAAGGACACCCCGCGAAGGCTGTCGTAGGTCATCCCGTCCTCGATGAGAAAACTCGCCCGAGGGTTCCGTTTGAGGTTGACGACCTTCTGGGACTTGAGCTTCGTCTCAAGCCAGATCTCGCCGTCGATCACGCCGAACCACATGGCCACCAGGTGGGGTTGGCCGCCGGGGCCGACCGTTGCCAGGGTGCCGGTGCGGCTGCGCGCAACGAAGTCGGTGATCTCCGCGTCGGACATGACGATCTTCGAACGCTGATTGGTGCCCATCGGGCCAGTCTGTCAGGTGGGTCGGTGCCCGTCAGAGTCGTTGCGTCAGCGCCGTGCTGGCGGCGAGCAGGTCAGCCGCCCATCGTGCGCCGGGTTGTCGTCCCATCCGGTCGATCGGCCCGGACACCGACACTGCCGCGATGACCGCTCCGCTGGGGTCCCGAACCGGCGCCGAGACGCTGGCCACCCCCGGTTCGCGCTCGGCAGCGCTCTGCGCCCAGCCGCGGCGGCGCACCTCGGCCAGGGTGCGTTCGGTGAAGGTCGCCCCGGCCAGCAACCGCCGGCGGGTGTCGGGATCGGTGTAGGCCAGCAGAACCCGTGCGCCCGAGCCGGCGGTCATCGGCAGCCGCGCACCGACCGGCACGGTATCCCGCAGCCCCGCGGGGGGTTCCAATGCCGCGACGCAGACCCGGGTGATCCCTTCGCGACGGTAGAGCTGGACGCTCTCGCCGGTCACCTCTCGCAGGTTCGGAAGGACGGCGGCGGCGGCATCGACCAGCGGGTCGCGCAGGTGGGCGGACAACTCGGCCAGCCCGGGCCCCGGTTGCCAGCGGCCCGACTCGTCGCGGGAGAGCAGGCGATGGGTTTCCAGCCCGGCGGCCAACCGGTGCGCGGTGGCTCTCGGCAGTCCGGTGCGCCGACAGAGTTCGGCCAGCCCGCAAGGAGTCTCGGCGACCGCGTAGAGCACTCCCACGGCTTTGTCGAGAACGCCGATGCCGCTATCCTTTCTCATATCAAGGAACAATAGTCCCACATTGTGAGATGAGCAGATGTCTGAATCGAGCACTCCGCGCACCCTGGCCGAGAAGGTGTGGGCCGACCACGTCGTGGTGGCCGGATCCGGAACCGGTGCCGCGCGTGAACCCGACCTGATCTACATCGACCTGCACTTGATCCACGAGGTCACCAGTCCGCAGGCTTTCGACGGCCTGCGACTGGCCGGGCGTCCGGTCCGCCGTCCCGATCTGACGCTGGCCACCGAGGATCACAACGTTCCGACCGTCGACATCGACAAGCCGATCGCCGATCCGGTGTCCCGCACACAGGTGGAGACGTTGCGGCACAACTGCGCCGAGTTCGGCATCCGGCTTCACCCGATGGGAGATCCCGAGCAGGGCATCGTGCACGTCGTGGGCCCGCAACTGGGACTGACCCAGCCCGGGATGACGATCGTCTGCGGGGACAGCCACACCTCCACCCACGGCGCCTTCGGGGCTCTGGCGATGGGAATCGGCACCTCCGAGGTGGAGCATGTTCTTGCCACCCAGACGCTTCCGCTGCGGCCGTTCAAGACGATGGCGGTCAACGTCGACGGTGTTTTGCCGCCCGGAGTGACCGCCAAGGACATCATCCTGGCCGTCATCGCCAAGATCGGCACCGGCGGCGGACAAGGCCACGTCATCGAATACCGCGGCAGCGCCATCGAATCGCTGTCGATGGAGGGCCGGATGACGATCTGCAACATGAGCATCGAAGCCGGAGCGCGGGCCGGAATGGTGGCGCCGGACGCGGCGACTTACGAGTTCCTGCGTGACCGGACTTATGCCCCGGCCGGAGAGCAGTGGGATGCGGCGGTTGCGGCCTGGGACCTGCTGCGGACCGACGACGGTGCGGAGTTCGACACCGAGGTCTACATCGACGCCGCCACGTTGAGCCCCTTCGTCACCTGGGGCACCAACCCCGGTCAGGGGGTTCCGCTGTCGGCCTCGGTTCCCGATCCCGAATTGATGGGAAGCGACGGCGAACGCCACGCCGCCGAGAAGGCGTTGGCGTACATGGGCCTTCGGCCCGGCACCCCGATGCGCGATATCGAGGTCGACACCGTGTTCGTCGGCTCCTGCACCAACGGCCGAATCGAGGATCTGCGTGCTGTGGCCGAGATCCTGCGCGGTCGACGGGTGGCCGACGGGGTGCGGATGCTGATCGTCCCGGGTTCGATGCGGGTGCGGGCCCAGGCCGAGGCGGAGGGGCTCGGCGAGATCTTCACCGCGGCGGGTGCGGAATGGCGGCTCGCCGGATGTTCGATGTGCCTGGGTATGAACCCGGATCAACTTTCGCCCGGGCAGCGCTGCGCCTCGACTTCGAACCGGAACTTCGAAGGCCGGCAGGGCAAGGGCGGTCGCACCCACCTGGTGTCTCCCGCGGTCGCCGCTGCTACCGCGGTGCGTGGAACCCTGGCCTCGCCCGCCGATCTCGACAGCTGAACCAGGAGAGGACAACCGCCATGGAGGCATTTCGCACCCATACCGGAATCGGCGTGCCACTGCGCCGCTCCAATGTGGACACCGACCAGATCATCCCCGCCGAATACCTCAAGCGGGTGTCCCGAACGGGTTTCGAGGACGGACTGTTCGCCGCCTGGCGTGCGGACGGGTCCTTCATCCTCAACCAGCCGCCGTTCGACCGTGGTTCGGTGCTGGTCGCCGGGCCTGACTTCGGCACGGGTTCCTCGCGCGAGCACGCGGTATGGGCGTTGATGGATTACGGCTTCCGGGTGGTGATCTCGTCCCGGTTCGCCGACATCTTCCGCGGCAACGCCGGCAAGGCCGGCCTACTGGCCGCAGAGGTGACCCAGGATGACCTCGAGCTGATCTGGAAGCTCATCGAGCAACAGCCCGGGCTGGAAATCACTGTGAATCTTGAAGATCGGACGATCACCGCCGGAACGGCCGTGGTGGGGTTCACGATTGACGACTACACGGCCTGGCGCTTGTTGGAGGGTCTCGACGATATCGGCCTTACGCTGCGGAAACTGCCTGAAATCGAGGCATTCGAGGCATCCCGGCCGGAATGGAAGCCCCGCATTCCGGTCAATTCCTGAGAGGTATTCCGGGCGGTACGGGTTCGCATTCCGCGGTAGCTGTGGCAGCCCGCGCGTGGCCGCAAGCGCGACAAGCGGATTGAAATTCCGCATTTGTGCTTTTGCTGAAATTGCGCGTGGCTCTTGGATATCTGGGATTCGAGGGTTTACCGTATTTCGCAGTCGGTCCAGAACGGACCACTGT
>JAGQTQ010000092.1:19368-33805 GCA_020438905.1 Mycobacterium sp. | reverse complement strand
ATCTGATCGACGCCATCGTGCGCGCCGTCCAGAAGGGTGACAGCGTGACGATCACCGGATTCGGTGTCTTCGAACGTCGCCGTCGTGCCGCGCGCGTCGCGCGTAACCCGCGCACCGGCGAGACGGTGAAGGTGAAGCCCACCTCTGTCCCGGCGTTCCGCCCCGGAGCGCGATTCAAGTCCTACGTCTCTGGTGCACAGAAACTTCCGGCCGAGGGGCCCGCCGTCAAGAGGGGTGCCGTGGGTGGGACGGCCGCCAAGGCCGCCGTGAAGAAGGCCGCCGCGAAGAAGGCCGCGAAGAATACCGTCGCCAAGAAGGCCGCTACCAAGGCTCCGGTGAAGAAGGCGGCGGTCAAGAAGGTCGCTGCCAAGGCTCCGGTCAAGAAGGCGGCCGCTAAGGCTCCGGTGAAGAAGGCTGCCGTCAAGAAGGCCGCCACCAAGACCGTGGTCAAGAAGACGGCCGCCGCCAAGGCCCCGGTCAAGAAGGCTGCGGTGAAAAGTGCGGCCGCTAAGGCTCCGGTGAAGAAGACGGCCGCCGCCAAGGCCCCAGTCAAGAAGGCTGCGGTGAAAAGTGCGGCCGTGAAGAAGGCTCCCGTGAAGAAGGCTGCCGTGAAGACGGCTGCCGTGAAGACGGCGGCGGTCAAGAAGGCTGTTGCCAAGGCTCCGGCTAGGAAGGCTGTTGCCAAGGCCGCGGTGAAGAAGCCGGCGACGAAAGCCCCGGCCAAGAAAGCCACCGTGAAGAAGGCGGCGGCCAAGAAGGGTCGTCGCTGATCGTGTGACGGCGACTCCACGCGAACACGCCGCGGGCCGAAAGGTCCGCGGCGTGTTCGCTTTTGGCCCCTACCTCATGAACCGTTCAGCGAGGCCAATGGACTAGGTAGGTGATCGGCCGCGATCAGCCGACCCCGATCCAGCGACAGAACCCACGTGCTGCCCTTGCGGTTGCGTGACTTGTCCGGTTTGACCCCGTCCCGGGCACACCACCACTCGATGAGGTACGGGATCACCTTGCCCTGCGTGCAGATCACCGGTGTGCCGGGAAGTTCGGCTATTTCAAGCACCCGATTGTGGGCCTTTTTCGGCTGGTCGGCGTAGGCCTCCTCGGTCAGCGTGGGCTCGGCGGCGATGTCCTCCCCGAGTTCCCGGGCCAGGGGTTCGACGGTCTGAAAGCACCGCACCCGGTCCGCCGCGTAGATCGTGGAGGCGCCGAAGGCAAGTAGTTGCGGCACCAGGGATCTGGCCTGTGCGCGGCCCTTGCCGTCCAGCGGACGCTTGCGGTCGTCGCCCTTGTACCGCGCCTTGCGGCCGGCCGTGCCATGGCGAACGATCAGAACGGTCTTCGTGTCGGCGGGCTTCTCGGCGAATTGGGCCAGCACCTTTCGGTCGTGCGGATAGGTCAGCCGTTTGGTGGCCTCCTTGAGTGGAAGCCACACCAGCTCGTCCACTTCCTTGTTCGGGCTGAACTCGCCCGCCCTGGCCCGGGCCACCCAGTAGTCGACGATCTTGGTTCCAACCGGAATCGGGTAGGTGATCCTGCTCAGCCGGCGGCCCAGGTCGGCCCGTTGGCCGGTCTCCTCGAAGATTTCGCGAACGGCGGCAACGGGTTCGGTCTCGCCGGGGTCGACCTTGCCCTTGGGGATCGACCAGTCGTCGTAGCGGGGTCGGTGGATGAGCGCCAGCAGTGGCTCGCCCGCGACCTCGTCGGGCCGCCACAACACCGCTCCGGCCGCCCGCACCGGCGGCCTCTTCTTCGCCTGAGCCATCGAACGGTCAGCCCTGACGATGCTTTTCCATCAGCCACACCTGGTGGTCGCGGACATCGCGGCCGTCGGTGGGGGATGCCGTCCAGCTGCCGTCGGGGCCGAGTTCCCAGCAGCGGGTCGACGGATGCATCGCGGACTCGAAGACCTCGTCCAGATAGGACGTCAGCCGGCGGTCTTTCACCTGCGCCATGACCTCGACGCGGCGGTCGAGGTTGCGGTGCATCATGTCCGCACTCCCGATCCAGAACTCGTCGGCCCCTCGGAAGTGGATCACCCGGGAATGCTCGAGAAACTGTCCGAGGATCGAGCGCACCGTGATGTTCTCCGAGAACCCCTCGACCCCCGGGCGTAGGGCACAGATACCTCGCACCACCACCTCGACCCGGACACCGGCCTGAGAGGCGCGATAGAGACCGTCGATGATCTGCTCGTCGACGATCGCGTTGCCCTTCATGCGGATTCGTCCGTTGCCGCTGCGCCGATGAGCGGCCACTTCGCGGTCGATGCGTTCCAGGATGCCCGTTCGGATGCCGTGCGGGGCCACCAACAGATTGCGATAGCTCACCTTGTGTGAGTACCCGGTCAGCGAGTTGAACAGATCGGTCAGGTCCGCACCGATTTCCGGCGCCGCGGTGAGAAGGCCGACGTCCTCGTAGAGGCGAGCGGTCTTGGGGTTGTAGTTACCGGTGCCGATATGGCAGTACCTCCGGATCGTCGACCCCTCACGGCGCACCACCAGGCAGGTCTTGCAATGTGTCTTCAGGCCGACGAGGCCGTACACCACGTGCACGCCGGCATCCTCGAGCGCGCGGGCCCACTTGATGTTGGCCTGTTCGTCGAATCGGGCTTTGAGTTCGACCAGGGCGACCACCTGCTTGCCGGCGTCGGCGGCGTCGATCAGCGCATTGATGATCGGTGAGTCGCCGGAGGTTCGGTACAGGGTCTGCTTGATGGCCAACACATCCGGATCGGCCGCCGCTTGTTCGATGAACCGCTGCACACTGGTGGAGAACGACTCGTAGGGATGGTGCACCAGGACATCCCCGTCACGCAACGTCGCGAAGATGCTCTTGCCGGTCTCGCCGAAGGCCGGGTGGGTGGCCGGCACGAAGGGTTTGTCCTTCAGCGCGGGCCGGTCGACGGAGTAGACCTGCCACAGCGCCGAGAGGTCGAGCAGACCGGGCAACTGCACCACGTCGCCGGGGTGCACGTCGAGTTCGCGCAGCAACAATCCGAGCATGTACTCGCTCATGTCGTCGGAGACCTCCAGGCGCACCGGAGGCCCGAAGCGGCGCCGCGCCAGTTCGCGTTCCAGCGCCTGCAACAGATCCTCGTCGCGGTCCTCGACGTCCATGTCCGCGTTGCGGGTGATCCGGAAGGCGTGCCGCTCCACGATCTCCATACCGGGAAACAGCGCCGGAAGGAAGGCGCCGATGAGTTCTTCCATCGGCAGGAACCGCACGACGTCGCTGTCGGGATCGTTGTTCTTGAGCCGGACGAAGCGGTCGACGTTATCGGGCACCTTCACCCGGGCGAAGCGTTCGCCGCCGTCGCCGGGGGATCGCACCGCAACGGCCAGATTCAGGCTCAGTCCGCTGACGAACGGGAACGGGTGGGCGGGATCGACGGCCAGCGGGGTCAGAACCGGGAATACCTGCTCGGCGAAGTAGGTCGACAATTCGCTGCGTTCGCCCTCGGTGAGATCCGACCAAGTGACGATGTGGATGCCGTGCTCGGCCAGCGCCGGACGCACCGATTCCAGGAACACTCGGGCGTGCCGCATCGCGATCTGCTGAGTGCGCTCGCCGATCAGCCGGAGTTGCTCGCGGGGGGTAAGCCCGTCGGCGGAGCGCACCGACAGCCGCATTTCGTCGCGACGCTTGAGACCGGCGACGCGCACCATGTAGAACTCGTCGAGGTTGGTCGCAAAGATCGCCAGGAACTTCAGCCGCTCGAGCAACGGCAGCGACGTGTCGGCGGCCAGGGTCAGCACCCTGCTGTTGAAATCCAGCCAGCTCAGCTCCCGGTTGAGATACCGGTCTTCCGGCAGCGCATCCTCGGCCTGCACGGTGGTGGCGGCCGGCGGTGGTTCCGGCGCCTGGCCCTGCGGGGGTCGTTCGGTCTCGGTGTGCGCCTCGGTCATGGCAGATCATCATTCCTCATCGCCGTCGACGCGGGGAGCGCTGCAACCGAATCCGTCAACGGCTACCGGATGTTCACCTGAGGTAGTCGTACCGGTCACCCGAGAGCGTCGGCGGTGGCCTTGCCGAGCCCCAGTCGGCGGGCCTCGGCCAGGTCTTGCGGGGTGTCGATATCGCAGCGCAGCCCCGGCCAGTCGCCGTCGAGTTCCACCGCGCCGGAATCGCGGTGCCGGCGCGCCGAGTCAGCGCCGAACCGGGGGTCGGCAGGCACGCCCGAAGCGAAAAGTGCCACGGTTCCGCTGCCCTGCCGGTCGGCGACGAAGCTGCGCGGACAGACCCGTGCGGCGGCCAGCGCGGCGCTGAGCTCACCGGGCCGAAGAGCGGGAAGATCACCCTGCAGGACAACGATGTTCGGCATCAAAGCCGATACCGACCGGCAGGCGACGCCGATGGCGTTGTTCAGCGGGTCCGGATGATCAGGTGGGGTGGGATCGGCCAGGACGGCCGCGCCGAGGCCGCGGGCGGCGGCCGCGGCCACCTCGTCGGGGGTCACCACGGTGATCGAGTCCACGGCGGCCACATCCCGGGCGGCGGTGATGGTGTCGAGCAGCATCGCCAGCACGACACGTTCGCGACGGGCGGCCGGAAACCGCGCCGCCAACCGGGTCTTGGCCGCGGTGAGGCGCTTGACCGCGATGATCAGCCCGACACCGCCCGCCTCGCCCATGGCCGTCATCCTGCCAGCGCCGGGCGTGATTAGGTGGACGGGGAAACAGCTCGGGCGGGAAGGTGCGGGAGTCGATGAGCGGCGCGCTGGGAACCGCGGCGGTGATGGGAGCCGGCGCTTGGGGCACTGTGCTGGCCAAGGTGCTCGCCGATGCCGGTGGGGACGTGCGGCTGTGGGCCCGCCGCGCCGAGATCGCCGAGGAGATCAACACCGCACACACCAACGCCGGATATCTGCCCGGCATCGCGCTGCCGGGGGCGATTCGCGCGACCCCGGACCCGGGCGAGGCGCTCGACGGCGTCTCCACGGTGCTGCTGGCGGTGCCGTCCCAGACCCTGCGGGCCAACCTCGAGGTCTGGCGTGGCCACATCGATGCGGGGGCGACGCTGGTCAGCCTGGCCAAGGGGATCGAGTTGGACTCGCTCATGCGGATGAGCCAGGTGATCGTCGCGGTTACCGGGGCCGACCCGGGTCAGGTTGCCGTGGTCTCCGGCCCCAATCTGGCCGACGAAATCGCTCTGGAACAGCCCGCCGCCACTGTCGTCGCGTGCTCGGACTCGGCCCGGGCGGTGGCGCTGCAGAGGGCGCTGAACGCCGGTTATCTGCGGCCGTACACCAACTCCGACGTGGTGGGCACCGAGATCGGCGGCGCCTGCAAGAACGTGATCGCACTGGCCGCCGGGATGGCCGCCGGGGTCGGTCTGGGGGAGAACACCGCCGCGGCGATCATCACCCGGGGACTGGCCGAGATCATGAGGCTGGGTATCGCCCTGGGTGCCAAGGCTGCGACCCTGGCCGGCCTGGCCGGGGTGGGTGATCTGGTGGCGACCTGCACCTCGGCGCACTCCCGCAACCGCCGTTTCGGCCAGTGCCTGGGCCGCGGCGACACTCTTGAGCAGGCCGGTGAGGCCAACCACGGCCGGGTCGCCGAGGGCGTCACCTCGTGTTCGTCGATCCTCGCGCTGGCCACCAGCTATGACGTCGAGATGCCCCTGACCGACGCCGTGCACCGGGTCTGCCACCGGGGATTGTCCGTCGACGAAGCCGTTGCCCTGCTGCTGGGCCGCAGCACGAAGCCAGAGTGATGAGAAGACAGTGGTGAAATGGCAGTGATGAAATGAAGGGTCGTTTCGGCGATTCCACCCGCACCGTCAAAGCGGTCGACTCGGAGGCCGTGTCGGGTCAGCCGGTGGGGCCGGTTCCGGTCCCGGCGTCGGCCTTCCACCTCTCCGCCGCCGAGGGCAGCGAGGAACACGTCTACGGCCGTTATTCCAACCCGGTCTGGAACCGCCTCGAGGCGGCGCTGGCGGGACTGGAGGAGGCCGCCTCGGCGGTGTCGTTCGGATCCGGCATGGCAGCTGTCACTGCCGCATTGCGGGTGCTGTGCGCACCGGGGCAGGTTCTGGTGGTTCCCGCCGACGGGTACCACCAGGTCCGTCGCTACGCCACTGAATGTCTTGCCCCGCTGGGTATTACGGTCCAGGAGGTTGCGGCCGACCGGCTCTGCGACGCCGCGCAGCATGCCGACGTGGTGCTGGCCGAGACTCCGACCAATCCGGCGTTGGACGTGGTGGATCTGCACCGCCTGGCCGGGATCTGCCACCGTCGCGGGGCCCGGCTGATGGTCGACAACACCGCGGCGACCCCGCTCGGCCAGCAGCCGTTGGCACTGGGGGCCGACCTGGTGGTGGCGAGTGCGACCAAAGCGCTGGCCGGACACAGCGACCTGCTCGCCGGATACGTGGCCGGCAGCCACCCTGAACTGATGGCGGCGATCGCCCGCGAGCGCATGCTCGCCGGCCCGGTTCCCGGCGCTTTCGACGCGTGGCTGCTGCTGCGCAGCCTCGGCAGTTTCGGTCTGCGCTTCGACCGCCAGTGCCACAACGCCCTGGCGCTGGCCGTCGCGCTGCAGGACCACCCGAAGGTGCGCTCGGTGCGGTACCCGGGCCTGCCCGCCGACCCTTCCTACCCAGTCGCCCTGAGCCAGATGCGCCGGTTCGGCGGCCTGCTGTCGATCGAACTCTCCGGCGCGCAAGCCGTTCACGCCCTGGTTCGGAACAGCGAACTGCTGGTCGCGGCGACGAGTTTCGGCGGTCTGCACACCTCGGTGGATCGCCGGGCGCGGTGGGGCGACGCGGTGCCGGACGGGTTCGCCCGGATCTCGGCGGGCATCGAGGACACCGAGGACTTGGTTGCCGATGTCGTCGGCGCCCTCGATGCCGGTGGGCTGTAGCCTGTCTAGCTTGTGACTCCCGCCCGGCGAATCCGCGTGGCCGTCGTCTACGGCGGCCAAAGCTCCGAACACGCCATCTCGTGTGTATCGGCCGGAAGCATTCTGCGTCACCTCGATCCCGGCCGTTTCGAGGTGGTGCCCGTCGGCATCAGCCGGGACGGGTCGTGGCTGCGTGCCGAAGCCGACCCCGAACAAATGACCATCGCCGACGGGCGGCTGCCGGAGGTCGTGGGGTCCTCGGCGAGACCGCTGGCACACGTCGGTGAGATCCTGTCCTCGGTCGACGTGGTGTTCCCGATCCTGCACGGCCCTTACGGCGAGGACGGAACCATCCAAGGCCTGCTGGAACTGGCCGGCCTGCCCTACGTCGGCGCCGGGGTGTTCGCCAGCGCGGCCGGTATGGACAAGGAGTTCGCCAAGAAACTGCTCGCTGCCGCGGGACTGCCCATCGGCGACTACGTCGTCCTGCGTCCGCGCCAGATCGCCCCGGCCGAGGATGACATTGCGCGCCTTGGTTTTCCGCTGTTCGTCAAACCCGCCCGGGGGGGTTCGTCGATCGGGGTCAGCCGGGTCTGCGGGCCCGAGGAACTGCCGGGTGCGATCGCCGAGGCGCGCCGGCACGATCCGAAAGTCGTCATCGAGGCGGCGATCATCGGCCGGGAGTTGGAATGCGGGGTGCTGGAGTTTCCGGATGGTTCGATCCGGGCCAGCACGATCGGCGAGATCCGGGTGGCCGGCGGGGTGTACGACTTCGAGACGAAATACCTCGACGACACGGCGGAACTCTGCGTGCCGGCCGCAGTCGATCACGACACCGCGGAGACGTTGCGGGACTTGGCCATCCGCACCTTCGACGCCCTGGACTGCCAAGGTCTGGCCCGGGTCGACTTCTTTCTCACCGCCGACGGTCCGGTGGTCAACGAGATCAACACGATGCCGGGCTTCACCACGATCTCCATGTACCCCCGGATGTGGGGTGCCAGCGGGGTCGACTACCCGACGCTGGTCGGCACCATGGTGGAAACCGCGATGGCTCGCGGAACCGGCCTGCGCTGAGGATTCGGCCCTGAGAGGATTCGGCCCTGAGAGGATTCGGCCCTGAGCCTCAGGGCCGGCCGGGCTGGATCGGTTGCCGCGCCATGGTGCGCTCGATGGCGCCGGAGAGCTCCTGGATGGGCGTGGGACCGGACCCGTCCGGCAGGGTCACCGCCACGTACACCGGCCGGTCCACGCACACCCAGGTGATCCGGGTGCTGTCGGGATCCTGCAACCGGAACCACGAGACCGCGTCGACCATCTGGATCGGCGCCCCGACGACGAACTCGGCCGGCCGGCCCAGACCGCACCTCAGGATCACCGGTTCGCCCCCCGAGCTCGAGCGCCAGGCCGCGGTACCTGCCGGGGTGGGCTCGGCGGTGACGGACCGACGGTAGTCGCCGAGACGATCGGGAAGATCGCCCAGCAGAGCCCGGCACTCCGGGGCGTTCGCCTGGGCCGCCGGAACGGCCGCGATGGCGACCGGCGCGGGCGGGGTGCGCCGTGAGGCCGCCACCGCCAGCACGGTGCCGATCGCCGTCAGCGTCAGCAGAGTAGCGGCGATCATCAGCCAACGGGGCGGAGCGTCCGCGGCATCGGCCTGCACCGTCGTCTCCTCGTATTCCGCCCCGTCCTAGACTGCGGGTCATAAGGTACCGCAGGGCCGGGGAGGGGAGTGCGGCTTGGCAGACGACGAGGGTCCCACGCTGCGGCAGATGGGGGAGTTCGCGGTCATCGACCGACTCGTCTCCGGCCGGCCCCGTCCGGCGGGGGTCGCGGTGGGGCCCGGCGACGACGCCGCCGTGGTGGAGGCGCCCGACGGCCGGGTCGTCGTCACCACCGACATGCTCGTCGAGGGCAGCCACTTCCGGTTGGACTGGTCCAGTCCGCATGACGTCGGGCGGAAGGCGATCGCCCAGAACGCCGCCGACATCGAGGCGATGGGTGCTCGCGTCACCGGGTTCGTCGTGGCGTTCGGCGGGCCGTCGGACACCTCGGCAGCCCGGGTGCGGGAACTCTCCGATGGCATGTGGGCAGAGGCGGCCGCGGTCGGCGCCGGGATCGTCGGCGGTGACCTGGTCGCGGGCCCGCAGTGGGTGGTTTCGGTGACGGCACTGGGTGACCTGGGCGGACGCGATCCGGTGCTGCGTAGCGGCGCCAGAGCCGGATCGCTGGTGGCGGTGGCCGGTGACCTGGGCCGCTCGGCGGCCGGGTTCGTGCTGTTGCGCAACGGGATCGGCGACTTCGGTGAGCTGCGCGTCCGTCATCTGGTCCCGCGCCCGCCGTACGGTCAGGGTCGCGCGGCGGCCGAGGCGGGGGCCGAGGCCATGATCGACGTCTCCGACGGACTGCTCGCCGACCTCGGTCATATCGCGGCCGCCTCCGGCGTCGTGGTGGATCTGCGCGGGGCGGCGTTGCGCGAGGACGTCGACGAGGTGACCCCCGCGGCCCGCGCGGCCGGTGTGGACCCGTGGTCTTTGGTCCTCGGCGGCGGCGAGGACCACGCCCTGGTGGGATGTTTCCCGGACTATCCGCCGCACGGCTGGCGGGTTATCGGGGCCGTGCGGTCCGGAGCGCCGGAGGTGCTGGTCGACGGTAGGCGGTGGTCGGGTCCGGCCGGCTGGCAGTCCTTCGACTGACCTCTGGTCACCCCGCGAGCAGACACAAAATACCCGTAATCCGCGGCGTGTCGGGGACTTTTTTGTCTGCTCGCGGCGGGGGTGGGTGCGCGCGCCGGGTGTGCCTGCGCGCCGGGTGTGCCTGCGCGCCGGGTGTGCCTGCGCGCTAGATTGACCGTCCGTGACACCCCGGCCACTGACCGAACTCGTCGACCCCGGCTGGGCGCGGGCGCTGGAGCCGGTGGCCGACCGGGTTTCGCAGATGGGGGAGTTCCTGCGCGCCGAGATCGCCGCCGGCCGACGCTATCTGCCCGCCGGTCCCAACGTCCTGCGTGCCTTCAGTTTCCCGTTCGACGACGTCCGTGTCCTCATCGTCGGGCAGGATCCCTACCCGACCCCCGGGCATGCGGTGGGCCTGAGTTTCTCGGTGGCGCCGGACGTGCGTCCGCTGCCGCGCAGCCTGGCCAACATCTTCACCGAGTACAGCGCCGACCTGGGATACCCGCAACCATCCAACGGTGATCTCACCCCGTGGTCCCAGCGTGGGGTGATGCTGCTGAACCGGGTGCTCACAGTCCGCCCGGGTACCCCGGCCTCGCACCGAGGCAAAGGGTGGGAGGCGGTCACCGAATGCGCGATCCGGGCGCTGGCAGCCCGGGACGAGCCGATGGTGGCGATCCTGTGGGGTCGGGACGCCGCCACGCTCAAGCCGATGCTCACCGAGGGCGGATGCGCGACGATCGAGTCGACCCACCCCTCGCCGCTCTCGGCGAGTCGGGGTTTCTTCGGATCGCGACCGTTCAGCCGGTCCAACGAGCTGCTGAACGGTATGGGCGCCGATCCGTTGGACTGGCGGCTGCCCTGAGGGCGACGCGGATCAGCCGCGAACGACCTTGCTGGCCTTGAGGCAGGAGGTGCAGACGTTCAGCCGCTGCTTGTTGCCGCCGGGGCGGGTCACCGCGCGCACCGACTGGATGTTGGGGTTCCAGCGACGGTTGGTCCGGCGGTGCGAGTGCGACACCGACTTGCCGAACCCGGGGCCCTTCGCGCAGATGTCGCACACGGCAGCCATGTCAGAACTCCTCAAATCTGATCGGTGGGGCCAACAACCAAGCCAGGGTGGCCCGTCAACTCGTTCAGGATACCGGCGTGGGGAAGTGAACACCAAAAGCACCCCCGAACCGCCCGGCAAAAGCGGGTGTTCTCCCAGGCCGGCCGACCCGCGACGGCGTTGAAATCGCTCGTCGGCGGTCCTGGATAGGCTGGCGCCGACGAGAACGGAGGTGGCGATGCCCGAGCGGCGGTTGGACGCAACGGCCCTGCACGGCTGGGCGCACGCCGCCGTCGGTGATCTGCTCATCCACGCCGAGGAGATCAACGCCCTCAACGTGTTCCCGGTGGCCGACGCCGATACCGGCACCAACATGCTGTTCACCATGCGCGCGGCGCTGGCTGAGGCGGAGACCGTCACCGCGAGCGGCGACGTCGCCGAGGTCGCCGCCGCACTGGCCCGCGGTGCGCTCGACGGGGCCCGCGGCAATTCCGGGGTGATCCTGTCGCAGATCCTGTTGGCGTTGGACGATGTCGTGTCGGAGGGCGCCGCCGACAGTGATTCCGGCGGTCGCAACCTCGCCGATATCGGCGTCGGTCTGCTGGGCGCCGCACTGCGGCACGCGGTCGCGCTGACGGTCACCGCGATGGGTGGACAGGCGGTCCCCGGCACCGTGGTCTCGGTGCTGCAGGCCGCGGCCGAGAAAATGGAGCACTGCGCCGATCGGGGAGTCGGACTCGGCCTCGCACTCGCGGCGGCCGCAGACGCCGCGGCGGTGGCGCTGGACCGGACCCCCGGCCAACTCGCGGTGCTGGCCGAGGCCGGGGTGGTCGATGCCGGCGGCCGTGGTCTGCTGGTTCTGCTCGACGCGCTGACGGCCACGATCGCCGGATGCGCCGCGCCGCGAGGCCACTACCGTCCGGCACCCACCGGTGAGCCGGGGCCGTCAGCCGCCGAAGCCGCGCCACCGCAGTTCGAGGTGATGTACCTGATCGGCGGCGCGGATTCGGAAGGGCTCCTGACACTGCGCAGCACACTGCAACAGCTGGGCGACTCGGTGGCGCTGGCACCCGCGGCCGGCGGGCGGCATTCGGTGCATGTGCACACCGATGACGCCGGCGCCGCGATCGAGGCCGGGCTGATCGCCGGGACGGTCACCCGGATCCGCATTTCGGCGCTGGCCACCGGCCGGGTCGCCCCCGGCGGCTGGAGCAGGCCGCGCGCCGTACTGGCCGTCGTCGACGGAGACGGCGCCGAGGCGATCTTCAGCGCCGAGGGCGCCTCGGTACTGCGTCCCGATGCCGAACTGATGGACCCGGTCGACGGGGTCAGCGCCGAACGGCTGCTGCGTGCCGTCGTCGACACCGGCGCCGCGCAGGTGATGGTGCTGCCCAACGGGTACGTCGCCGCCGAGGACCTGGTGGCCGGCTGTACCGCGGCGATCGGCTGGGGGATCGACGTGGTGCCGCTGCCCTGCGGGTCCATGGTGCAGGGGCTGGCCGCGCTGGCGGTCCACGACCCGGCCCGCCACGCGGTCGACGACGGCTACACCATGGCCCAGGCCGCCGCCGGCGCCCGGCATGGTTCGGTGCGGATCGCCACCCAGCAGGCGCTGACCTGGGCCGGGGCATGTCTGCCCGGTGACGGATTGGGTATCTCGGCGGGCGAGGTGGTCGTCGTCGACCCTGACCCCGCGTCTGCCGTCATCCGGCTCATCGACCTGCTGCTGGGCTCGGGCGGGGAACTGGTCACCGTGCTCATCGGGGCGGCGGTCGGCCCGGATGCGGCCGAGGCGCTGGCGGCGGAATTGGCCGAGCACGTCCGCCACCGTCACCCGGGTACCGAATTCTCCAGCTACCGCACCGGCCACCGCGGTGACCTCGTCTTCATCGGGGTGGAGTAGCGGTGGTGTCACTCAACGATCGGCTCGACTCCATCGTGGGGGGCAAGGCGGCCGGCGCGCTCGAGGAGGTCCTCGGCATCCGCACCATCGACGACCTGCTGCGTCACTATCCACGGACCTACAGTCACGGTACGACGGTGCTCGACGAGGACGACGAGCCGCCCGCCGAGGGGGAGCACGTCACGTTCGTCGGGGACATCGAGATGGCCGACCTGCGCTGGAGCAACCGGACACCGCGCCGGGAGTACCTCGTGGTCACTCTGAAAAACCGCGGTCCGGGTTCGCCCAAGGTCACCGCGACCTTCTTCAACGTCAAGTACCTCAAGAAGCAGCTCGTCAAGGGAACCCGTCTGATGCTCTCCGGGGAGGTGGGCTATTTCCGCGGCGTCATGCAGCTCACCCACCCGGCGTTCTTGGTCCTCGACTCCCGCCCCGGTCGAACGGTCGGCACGAAGTCATTGAAAACGATCGCCGAAACCGCCACCGGCCAGGACGGCGATCTGGACATGTCGGCCTTCGACCGGGACTTCTTCCCGATCTACCGGGGCAGTTCCAAACTGCAGAGCTGGGATATCTACGCCTGCGTGCGTCAGGTGCTCGACGTCTTGGACCCGATCGGCGAACCGCTGCCGGACGACGTGGTTCGCCGGTGGCAGGTGGTCGGTCAGGACACTGCGCTGCGCGACATCCACCTCGCCGAGAACGAGGCCGATAGGGAACGGGCCCGGGAACGGCTCACCATCGACGAGGCGGTCGGCTTGCAGTGGGCGCTGGCCCAGCGCCGCCATGGCGAACTGGCCCGGTCTGGTCCGTCCGCGCCGCAACGCCCCGACGGACTCCTGGCGGCGATGAGCGCTCGACTTCCCTTCGAGCTCACCGCCGGTCAGCAGGCCGTGCTGCGCGAGATCTCCGCGGAGCTGGCCGCGAACAGGCCGATGCACCGGCTGCTGCAGGGCGAGGTCGGCTCCGGCAAGACCATCGTGTCCGTGCTGGCCATGTTGCAGATGGTCGACGCCGGTTACCAATGCGCGCTGCTGGCTCCCACCGAGGTTCTCGCCGCCCAGCACGCGCGGTCGATCAGGGGCGTCCTGGGCCCGCTGGCGATGGGCGGCCAGCTCGGTGGCGCCGAGGGGGCGACCAGGGTGGCGTTGCTCACCGGGTCGATGTCGGCGGCGCAGAAACGTCAGGTGCGTGAGGAGGTTGCCGCCGGGGAGGCCGGGATCGTGATCGGCACCCACGCCCTGCTGCAGGACGCGGTGGAGTTCCGCAATCTGGGCATGGTCGTGGTCGACGAACAACACCGATTCGGCGTCGAACAGCGAGATCGGCTGCGCGCCAAGGCGCCCGCCGGACTGTCCCCCCATTTGCTGGTTATGACTGCCACCCCGATCCCGCGCACCGTGGCGCTGACCGTCTACGGCGACCTGGAGACCTCGACACTGAGCGAACTGCCGCGCGGTCGCCAACCCATCAACACCAACACGATTTTCGTCAACGAGCAGAAGCGGTGGCTGCAGCGGGCCTGGCAGCGCATCGCCGAAGAGGTCGCCGAGGGTCGCCAGGCCTATGTCGTCGCCTCCCGGATCGACGAATCCGACGCCCCGGCCGGCGACAGGAACGGACCACCCCCGATCACCGTGGTCGACCTTCACGAGCAGCTGAGCCAGGGGCACCTGGCGGGTTTGCGGCTGGGCCTCATGCACGGCCGGTTGCCGGCGGAGGAGAAGGACGCCGTGATGGACGCCTTCCGCGCCGGTGATATCGACGTACTGGTCTGCACCACCGTCATCGAGGTCGGTGTCGATGTGCCCAACGCCACCGTGATGGTGGTGATGGACGCCGATCGCTTCGGCGTCAGCCAGCTGCACCAATTGCGCGGTCGTATCGGCCGAGGGGCGCACCCCAGCCTGTGCCTGTTGGCGACCAGGTTGCCGCGGGGGTCCAAGGCCGGCGAACGGCTCGGCGC
>JAGQTQ010000092.1:1585-19314 GCA_020438905.1 Mycobacterium sp. | reverse complement strand
CGGCGCGAAGGGGATGTCCTGGGGCTCACCCAATCCGGGCGCCGGGCCACCTTGCGTTTCCTCTCGCTGGCCGAGCACCGCGACCTCATCGTCGAGGCCCGCCAGGTGTGCGGCTCCGTTCATGCCGCCGATCCCGACCATGCCGGAATGGCGCTTCTGGCGGCACGGTTCAACGGCAGCGACCGCATCGACTTTCTGGGCAAGGCATGACCCGCGGCGCGCTGCTGTGGCTGGCGGCGTTCGCGGCGATCGCCATCGTCGTAGCGGTCCAGGTGGTCTCGGCCGACCGTGGCGAGCGGGCGACGGGGACCGGAGCGCCTACGGTGGCACCGGGAACCGACGTGCTCGCCGGGGTCGGCGTGGTTCCCGAGCGAATCCGGGGCAACGACTACCGGCGCTCGGCGTTCGGGCGGGCCTGGGATGACGACACCAGCGCGCCGGGTGGTCGCAACGGCTGCGACACCCGCAATGACATTCTCGGCCGGGACCTGGTCGATGTCGCCACGGTGGCGACCAAACGCTGCGCGCGGGCCGTCGCGAGCGGAACGCTGCGCGATCCCTACACCAACGCGACCGTCGCGTTCGTCCGCGGCAACCAGGTGGGCGCCTCGGTGCAGATCGACCACATCGTCCCGTTGGCCTTCGCCTGGGATATGGGTGCACGGGACTGGACCGATGCCATGCGGTCCCGGTTCGCCAACGACCCGGCCAACCTGCTGGCCGTCGCTGGGCAGGCCAACCAGGACAAGGGCGATCTGCCGCCAGGACAGTGGATGCCGCCCAACACCGCGTTCTGGTGCCAGTACGCCGTGGCGTTCAGTGCTGTGCTGCGCGGGTACCGGCTGCCTGTCGACGAAGCCTCGGCGCAGCGGTTACGCGATGCCGCGGGGAGCTGCCCGACCGGCTGAGGTGCCAGGACGAAGAACGCCCCCGGCAAGGCCAGGGGCGTTCTCCGGTCAGCTGATTCAGCCGGCGCGGGAGGCGGCGGAGCGTCCGGCCCGCTTCGGGGTCGAGGCGCTCGCGCCGGAATCGTCGCTCGCACTGGCGCTTCGGCCGCTCCGGCCCACCCGAGGGGCGGCCTTTGCGGCATCGTCCGGCTCGGCGGCCGCTTCTACCGGAGCGCTGGCCGCTGCAGTCTCCGCCGCAGCGTCGGAGTCCACCGCCTCGGCGATGGACTCGGGTGCCGCCGCTTCCGGGGCGGCCACCGACGAGGCCGCGGCCACCGCGGCGGCGGTCTGTGCCGGCGGGGCGACCGCGATGGACTTCGCGACGTAGTTGGTCAGACTGGCCAGCGCGCCGATCGGGCCGACCGGCAGGCCGGGAACGGTGACATCGAGGACGTTTGGCACCGAAGCCACCGCGGCGAGGGAGTCGAACGCCACCCCGCCGGGGCTGAGCAGACCACCCATCTTCAGGCCGATGCTGGTGATCGTGTCCGGCAGCGTGACACCCAGCAGTCCCAGGACCGGCGTCAAGTCGAGAGTCTGTCCGCCGTTGAGGACGGCGCCGATCGTGTTGGCCGGGATGTTGATCAGTTCGATCAGTGCGTCCTGGAAGTTGGATTCCTGAAGCAGAGCGATGGCGTTGGAGATGCCGTCAACCACCGCCAGGACCGGGGCCACGATCGGGCCGATGGCCCCGACGATTACGCCACTGATCGGAGTGGTCGCGAAATTGACGATCGGCTCGAGGCTGGCGTAGGAGTCACCGGCCAGGGTCGGCAGCAGGGCCGCGACGTCCCGCTGGGAAAGCGTGCCGAAAACCGGCGCATTGAAATACTGGATCCCGTTGACGTTCTGGTTGTAGTAGTCCGAGGTGAACCCGGGAATATTCTGCACCCGGCCCTGCTGATTCACTCCCGGCTCGAACGGAGCCCTCAGGGCGTTGCCGATGTTGCCGAAGATCTGTCCTGCGATGGTGCCGATGTCGGGCAATTCGCTGAGGTAGACCTGCAGGTTGCTCAACATCTGGGCGAGAATCGGTAATCCGACCCCGCCCGAATACCCGCCGGTTCGCCAGCCGAGGTTGCCGTTGCAGCCGATCAGGCAGATGCCGGTGTTGGGGGGGAAGGGGAGAGTCCCGTCGACGTACAACCCGCTGGACCAGTCGTTCAACAGGACTTCGAGGTTGTTGCCGGTGGCGGTGATGACGTCGATGATGTTCTGGATCGGGTCGACCGGAGTGACCGCGGCGGCCAGGCTGACGGCCAGTTCGCCGATCGCCTTCTGCGGCAGCGGTGCGGGGGCGGCCCCAAGGGGCTGGACCGGGGATAGCGCGATCGCGCCCGCCCCCAGCACTGCTACCCCGGCGGATAGATAAGAGCGGGTTGATACGTGCATGTCAGGACCTTCCGCTGCCTTGGACTTAATAAAGAAGAAGATAAACCTTAGAGATTGGTTAGCGCGGCAAAACGGGCCAGAATCATCCGACCTGGGTTGACAGTTCACGCGGGGTGCGTCAATGCAGAACGCCCCTGGCGGTACCAGGGGCGTTCTGCGTGATTGCTGCGTCAGCCGGCGCGTGATGCGGCAGAGCGTCCGGCCCGCTTGGGCGTCGAGGCGCCGGCGCCGGAATCGTCGCCGGCAGAGGCGCTGGCGCCGCGGCCGGCCCGGCCCGCCCGGGGAGCGGCCTCGGCGGTGTCGTCCGCCTCGCCGGTTGCCTGAGCCGGAACGCTCGCCGCGGCCGAAGCGGCCTCCGCCGCATCGGCGTCGACAGCCTCGGCTGCCGGCTCCGCTGCTGCCTCCACCGCGGGCACCTCCACTGCGGAGGCGGATCCCACGGCAGCGGCGGTGGACGCCGGCGGCGGCACCGCGATGGAGTCGGCGACGTAATTGCCCAGGCCGATCAGCGAGCCGATGGGGCCGACGGACAGGCCCGGATTGGTGATGGCCGATCCGACGCCGAGGTCGGCGGTGAAGGCCAGCCCGTCGAACATCACCGTGGCCAGCGGGTCGTTGCCGGTCGGAGCCACCGGGCTGATTCCCGCGCTGAGCAGGCCGCCCATGTTGAACCCGAGGCTCTGGATGCTGTCGGGGAGGGCGACGCCGACCGCTGACAACAATGGCTTCAGGTCCAGGAACTGCCCGCCATTGAGCAGCGCGTTGGTGAAGTTGGCCGGAATGTTGATCAACTCGCTGATCGCGCCCTCGAAATCGGATGCCTTGAGCGCGTCGATGATGGCCCCGGCGCTGTTGACCAGCGACACCACCGGGCCGATCACCGGGCCGATCAGGCCGAGAAGTACCCCGCTGAAGGGCGAGGTGGTGAAGTCGAGAACCGGCTTGAGGGCCTCGTACTGTTCGGCGGGCAGGATTGCCGGCAGCAGGGCGAAGACCACTTGCTGCGTCAGGTCGCCGAGAAACGGAATCCCGGTGACGACCGGTGCGGTCGAGATGTTTTCACACGGCCCTTTTTCGCCGTCCGAGCACGATTCCGGCACTGCGAACGGCGATCGCACGGCGTTGCCGACGTTGGCGAAGACCTGCCCGAGGATCTTGCCGATATCGGGCAGTTCGCCGAAGTAGGTGATCTGGTTCTCGACGATCTGGCCGAGGATCGGGAACGGATTGGCCGCGATACCGCCGACCAGGCCGGTGATGTTGTTTACGGCACCCTCGATCGTGTTGGTCCAGGGTGTGATCGGGTCGATCGAGGCGGCCAGGCTGACCGCCAGGGCATTGGCCCGCTGGGGCGACAGGGCCAGATCACCGCTCAGTGGCTGCACCGGAGAAAGGGCGATGGCGCCCGCGCCCAGCACCGCGACTCCGGCGGAGAGATACGAACGGGGTGATACGTGCATGTCCAGGCCTTCCCCTGTGAATTGACTGATGAAAAGGGAAGGTAGACCTTAGTGGTGTGTTAACGCGGTGAAACACGAAAGATAACTGGATTTTTCAGCCGCGCGTATCAGCCACCGGCAAGGGCGTCCGGGTTCGGCCGGAATCGGGTGCCGTCGTCGAGGCCGCCCAGAATCGTCATCTCCTCGGCGAGCAACTCGAAATCGAAGACGTCCATGTTCTCGGCGAGCCGAGCCTGGTCGGAGGCCCGCGGGATCACCACGTTGCCGAGTTGGATGCTCCACCGGATGAGGGTCTGGGCCGGGGTCTTGTCGTGGGCACCGGCCACGGTCGCGACGGTCGGGTTGCTCAGCAGCGTTCCGGTGCCGAACGGGCAGTACGCCTCGGTGACGATCGCGTACTGGTCGTGCACCGCCCGCAGATCGGCCTGGCTGAGCCGGGGGTGCAGTTCGACCTGGTTGACCGCCGGGGTGAAGAACGACAGGTCGATGATGTTCGACAGGTGCTCGGCGGTGAAGTTGCTGACACCGATGGAGCGGACGTGGCCGAGTTCCTTGGACTTCATGATCCCGCCCCAGGCATCGATGTACTTGCCGTTCTCCTCGGCGGGCCAGCCGATCAGGTACAGGTCGAGGTAGTCCAGGCCCAGCCGCTGCAGACTGGCTTTGCAGGCGTCCTGGGAGGACTGGAAGCCCTGGTCTGCGGTCGCCAGCTTGGTGGAGATGTAGAGCTCCTCGCGGGGAATCCCGGAACTCGCGATGGCCCGGCCGACGGCTTCCTCGCTACCCTCGGCCGCGGCGGTGTCGATCAGCCGATAACCGGCCTGCAGTGCCGCGGATACCGCGGCCTCGGCTTCGGCGGGCGGCAGTTCGGCGACGCTGAGACCGAGCACCGGAATGGTGTTGCCGTCATTGAGTGTGACGGTGGGCGTCATGTCACCTGCCTGTTGCTGTGGGTTTTCCCGCTGGACCGCGGCTGTGCAGAGGATAGTACGAGCACGTCCCGGCAAGGGGGCGGGCGTAAGCTGCGCCGCATGACAACCGTCAGGGAACGGGCGCTTGCCGTCGGCAATCGGTTGGGCGTCAAACTGATTCCGCGGATTCCTGACTCGGCCAAGCGGCTGCTCTCCGGCGGCCGGGCGGTCACCATCGACGGCAACACCCTTGACCCGTCGGTCCAAATGTTGCTCGCCGCCCAGAAGGCCACCGGCGTCCACGGCCTCGTTGTCGCCGACGACGCCATCGCCACCCGGGTCAACAACAGCGCACTCACCAGGACCCTCGACGAGCGCAACGTGCGGGTCGCCGAGATCAGGTCGGTGTCGATTCCCGGGCCGGCCGGAACCATCCCGGCCCGGCACTACCGCCCGCCCGCCGGGGGCCCACCGGCTCCGCTGGTGGTTTTCTACCACGGCGGCGGATGGGTGTTCGGGGACCTCGAGACCCATGACTCGGCCTGCCGGCTGATCTGCCGGGACGCCGGGGTCCACGTGCTCGCCGTCGACTATCGGTTGGCTCCCGAGCACTCGGCCCCGGCGGCTGTCGACGATGCCTACGCCGCCTATCGGTGGGCCCGCGAGCATGCCGGTGAGTTGGGTGCGGACCCCCGTCGGGTTGCGGTGGCCGGCGACAGCGCCGGCGGGAACCTGGCGGCCGTGGTCAGCCGCCTGGCCCGCGACGCCGGCGACCCGCACCCGTCGCTGCAGTGGCTGATCTACCCGGTCACCGACCTTCGCGGGCGGACCCGTTCGCGCAGCCTGTTGGCCGACGGGTTCCTTTTGACCAAACACGACATCGATTGGTTCCAGGGCGCCTATCTGGCCGGCTCGGGTCTGGATATCACCGACCCCCTGGTGTCTCCGTTGCTCGCAGAGGATCTGAGCGGCTTGCCGCCGGCGTTGGTGGTCACGGCGGGATTCGACCCCCTGCGCGACGAGGGCGAGCAGTACGCGACCCGGCTGCGGCAGGCCGGTGTGGCCGTCGACCTCCGGCGGATGGACTCGATGATCCACGCTTTCCTCAACCTGAACGTGCTCGGCGGCGGGATCGCGCGGGCCAACGCCGAGATGATCTCGGCGTTGCGGGCGCATCTGGTTCACGACTGAGCCGGACGCCCCGGCCCCGGGGGCCGTGAAACAGCTACGCGGCCGGCCGCCGGTACGCTAGAGGCGCTCAACAGTCACCGACAGCGAGGATCAGCCGACCAGTGGCCACCAAGAAGAAAAGCTCGCCCCGTTACGACCTGAACGCTCAGGACCGCAAGCGTGACATGGCCGTCAAGGTGGGCCTGACCGCGCTGGTCGTGATTTTCGCCGTCGGACTCGTGCTCTACATCGTCATGGGTAACGACAAGAAGTTCTCCGGGGAGACCCAGGCGGTGCAGATCACCTCCGACAAGCTGATCAAGAAGGACGGCACCGACGAGCCCAAGGCGGTGCTGGCGATCTACGAGGACTTCCAGTGCCCGCACTGCCGGGACTTCGCGAAGAACTTCGGACCCACCTTGAACAAGATCGCCGAGAGCGGAGCGGCGGCGGTCGACTACTACATGGTCGGGATCCTCGACAAAACCAACAAGGGGTACTCGGCGCGGGCCGCCAACGCCGCCTACTGCGTCGCGGACGAGAACAAGGAAGCCTTCCTGCGTTTCCACTCCGCGCTGTTCGCCGAGCAGCCGGTGGAGGGTTCGGGGACCGGCCCGGATAACGCTTCGCTCATCGAAACCGCACGTCAGGCCGGCGTGACCGGCGGGGTCGCCGAGTGCATCGATAAGAACCGCTATACCGACATGGTCAAGGGGCTCGCCGCCGCCGCCAAGGTCACCGCGACTCCGACGATCCGCCTCAACGGCCAGGACATCAGCCCGGCGACGCCAGAGGAGTTGATCGCCAAGGTCCGTGCGATCGTCGGGCCGGTGAAAGACCTGACCCCGCCGCCCCCGCCGGGTCCGTCGTCTTCAGCGCCCGCACCCGAGCCGGCGCCGGCCAAGGCGCCGTGAGCCTGACCATGCCCGCCCCGGTCGATCCGACGACAGCTGACGACCGCGACGGCGTCCCGGTCCGGCGGGCCAGTGCATGGTGGGTGCTCATCGCCGGTGTGATCGGCCTGATCGCCTCGGCCACGCTGTTGGTCGAGAAGATCGAGATGCTCAAGGATCCGGAGTTCGTGCCGAGTTGCAGCATCAACCCGGTGCTGGCCTGTGGGTCGGTGATCAACACCCCGCAGGCCTCCATCTTCGGCCCGCCCAATCCGCTGATCGGTGTGGTGGCGTTCTGCGTGGTCATCGTCACCGGGGTGCTGGCGGTCGGCAGGGTGTCGCTGCCGCGCTGGTACTGGATGGGCCTGACGATCGGCACCGGACTCGGGGTCGCCTTCGTGCAATGGCTGGCCTACCAGACCCTCTACGAGATCGGCGCACTGTGCCCCTACTGCATGGTCGTCTGGTCGGTGACCATTCCGCTGTTCGCGGTGGTGGCCCCGATCGCGCTGCAACCGTTGGCGGACAACTCTGTCGCGCGGGCGCTGTACCAATGGCGCTGGCCGTTGGTGACGCTGTGGTTCACCGCGATCGTGCTGTTCATCCTGGTCCGGTTCTGGGACTACTGGTCCACGCTGATCTGATGCCCACCGTCCGGGGCGATCTGGCGCCGTGACCCGGATCGTCGCGGGCGCTGCCGGCGGGCGCCGGCTGGCCGTGCCGTCGAGCGCTCGGCCGACCACGGACCGCGTTCGCGAGGCCCTGTTCAACGTTCTGGCGGCGCGCTTCGACTTCGACGGCCTGCGGGTGCTGGACCTCTACGCCGGCTCCGGGGCGCTGGGGCTGGAGGCGTTGTCGAGGGGAGCCGCCTCGGTGCTGCTCATCGACAGTGACCGCCGTGCCGTCGAGGTGATCACTCGCAATGTCGCAACCGTGGGGTTGCCGGGTGCTCGGGTGCGGCGGGGTGCGGTGGCCGCGGTGTTGGCCGCCGGCGCCCCGGAGCCGGTCGATGTGGTGTTCGCCGACCCGCCCTATGACGTCTCGTCCGCAGAGTTGCGGGTCGTTGTGGAGTCGCTGTCCCGGGGCTGGGTCACACCGGGTGCTGTGGTGGTGGTGGAACGGCCGGTCTCGCAGCCGGAATTGTCCTGGCCACCGGGATGGCGGGTGTGGCCGGTTCGCCGCTACGGCGACACCCGTCTTGAAACGGCCGAGGTCGCGGACTGAACCACACTGCTAGCGTCTGGCGCATGAGCGTCAGCGAGGAGCCGAAGGCGGATCGCGCATGAGCGTCAGCGAGGAGCCGAAGGCGGATCNNGATCGCGCATGAGTGGAGCGGTCTGTCCCGGGTCCTTCGACCCGGTCACCCTCGGGCACGTCGACGTCTTCGAGCGCGCGGCCGCACAGTTCGACGAGGTCATCGTCGCGGTACTGGCCAATCCCAAGAAGGCGGGCATGTTCGCCGTCGGGGAGCGGATCGCGATGATCGAGGAGGCCTGCGCGCACCTGCCGAATCTGCGGGTGGAATCGGGTCGGGGCCTGGTGGTCGACTTCGTCAAGGCCCGCGGTTTCACCGCGATCGTCAAGGGTCTGCGCACCGGAACCGATTTCGAGTACGAGCTTCAGATGGCGCAGATGAACAAGCACATCGCCGGCGTGGACACCTTCTTCGTCGCCACCGCGCCGCGCTACTCGTTTGTCTCCTCGTCTTTGGCCAAGGAGGTGGCCGGTCTGGGCGGTGACGTGTCGGGGCTGCTGCCGGAATCGGTGAACCGCCGACTGCAGGCCAAGCTCGCCGGCGGCTGATCCGCGACACACCGGAGCGCTACCACAGTCACAGGCGTAACACCAGGCACACTGGTCGCTACCAACATGGGAAGGGTGGCGCCGTGTACCGAGTTTTTGAAGCGCTCGACGAACTGAGCGGAATCGTCGAAGAGGCCCGCGGTGTGCCGATGACGGCCGGCTGCGTGGTGCCCCGTGGCGACGTGCTGGAACTGATCGACGACATCAAGGACGCGATCCCGGGCGAACTCGACGACGCCCAGGACGTTCTCGACGCCCGCGACTCGATGTTGCGCGAGGCCAAGGAGCATGCCGAGTCCGCGGTGTCCGGCGCCAACGCCGAGGCCGACTCGGTGCTCAGTCACGCCCGGTCGGAGGCCGACCGGTTGCTGGCCGACGCCAAGTCGCAGGCCGACCGCATGGTTGCCGAGGCCCGCCAGCACAGTGAGCGCATGGTGACCGAGGCGCGCGAGGAAGCCAGCAGGCTGTCCTCGGCGGCCAAGCGCGACTACGAGGCCGCCACCACCCGGGCCAAAGCGGAGGCCGACCGTCTGGTGGAGAACGGCAACATCTCCTACGAGAACGCGGTGCAGGAAGGCATCAAGGAGCAGCAGCGGCTGGTCTCGGCGACCGAGGTGGTTCAGGCGGCCAACGCCGAGGCGACCCGCCTGGTCGACGCCGCCCACGCGGAGGCCGACCGGTTGCGCGGGGAGTGCGACATCTACGTCGACAACAAACTGGCTCAGTTCGAGGAGTACCTCAACGGCACCCTGCGCTCGGTCAACCGCGGCCGCCACCAGCTGCGCACGGCGGCCGGCACGCACGACTACGTTCAGCACTGACCCGTTCAGCCCGATCCCGTCCGGCGCCGGGGCGCACCGCCCAGGGCCGTAGGATCGCCGTCATGGCCACGGCTCACAACGCGGCGCCGCATTCAGCTGCGCGTTCGCCGCTGGTTTTCGACGTGTCCCGGCTGGGTCGGCGCCCCGGCGCAATGCAGACCATCACGCAGAGTGTTGGCAGCCCTGCACGGATCGGTCTGGACCTCATCGCGATCGAACCGGGCGCTCCGCTCGACCTCGACCTGCGACTGGAGTCGGTGTCCGAGGGTGTGCTGGTCTCCGGGACCATGCACGCCCCGACCCGGGGCGAGTGCTCGCGTTGTCTGGAACCGGTCAGCGGGGAGGTCGAGATAGCCCTGACCGAGCTTTTCGCCTACCCGGAGAGCCTCACCGAATCCACCACCGAGAACGACGAGGTGGGCCACGTCGTCGACCACTGTGTCAACCTTGAGCAGCCGATCGTCGATGCGGTGGGCCTGGCTCTGCCGTTCGCCCCGCTTTGTTCGGCGGACTGCCCCGGGTTGTGCCCGGAATGCGGTGTGCCACTTGCCACCGCCGAACCCGGGCATGGCCACGAGCAGATCGACCCCCGCTGGGCGAAGCTTGCCGGTTTGCTTCCCCCCGACGCTCCGGAGGGGCAGCCGTCGTGACCGCCCCGCGCGAGAGCCTCCTGGACGCCCTCGGTGTCGCGCTGCCCGAGGAACTGCTGACTCTGGCGCTGACCCACCGCAGTTACGCCTATGAGCACGGTGGGCTGCCGACCAACGAGCGCCTCGAGTTGCTCGGTGACGCGGTGCTGGGCCTGGTGATCGTCGAGGAACTGTTCCGCAGGCACCCCGACAACTCCGAGGGCGATCTGGCCAAGCTGCGCAACAGCATCGTCAACAGCCAGGCCTTGGCCGGCGTCGCCCGCGGGCTGACCGAGGACGGGCTGGGCGAGTACCTCCTGCTGGGTCGGGGCGAGGTCAACACCGGCGGTCACGAAAAGTCCTCCATTCTGGCCGACACCCTGGAGTCGTTGATCGGCGCGGTGTACCTGAAGCATGGACTGGAGGGGGCGCGCCAGGTCATCCTGCGTCTTTTCGGGGGGTTGCTCGACACCGCCCCGACGCTCGGGGCGGCGCTGGAGTGGAAGTCCAGCCTGCAGGAGCTCACCGCTTCCCGGGGGCTCGGCGTACCGCGGTACGAGGTCAGCTCCGAAGGCCCCGATCACGATCGGCGGTTCTCGGCGGTGGTCTACGTCGGTGGCGAGGTGTGCGGCCGCGGCAGCGGCCGGTCGAAGAAGTCCGCCGAGACCGACGCCGCCGCACAGGCCTGGACGGCCCTGGACGCCCAGCCGCTCCCGACCGCCGCCGAACTGGATGCCTGAACTCCCCGAAGTCGAGGTCGTCCGGCGGGGTCTGCAGGCGCACCTGGCCGGTCGCACGATCACCGCGGTGCGGGTGCTGCACCCGCGGGCGGTTCGCCGTCACGAACCCGGCGCTTCGGACCTGACCGCGCGGCTGACCGGGGCGCGGGTCACCGGTACCGACCGGCGCGGAAAGTACTTGTGGCTCACCCTCGCCGATGTGCCGTTCGATTCGACGGCCCTGGTGGTGCACCTCGGGATGAGCGGGCAGATGCTGCTGGGGCCGTTGACCAAATCCGCTCACCTGCGGATTGCGGCCACCCTCGACGACGGCACCGCGCTGAGTTTCGTCGATCAGCGCACGTTCGGGGGTTGGCAGCTGTCCGAATTGGTGAGCGTCGAAGGCGGGTGGGTGCCGGCGCCCGTAGCGCATATCGCGCGCGACCCGCTGGATCCCGCATTCGACCGCGACGCGGTGGTCTCGGTGCTGCGCCGCAAGCACTCCGAGATCAAGCGCCAGCTTCTCGACCAGACCGTGGTGTCCGGCATCGGCAACATCTACGCCGACGAGGCGCTGTGGCGGGCGCAGGTCAACGGCGCGCGGATCGCCGAGAAGCTCACCCGCCGCTCGCTGCGGGCGGTTCTGGACAGTGCGGCGGAGGTGATGCGGGAGGCGCTGCGGCAGGGCGGCACGTCCTTCGACTCGCTGTATGTCAACGTCAACGGTCAGTCCGGTTACTTCGACCGTTCGCTGGCCGTCTACGGCCGCGAGGACCGGGACTGCCGCCGCTGCGGGGCGGTGATCCGGCGGGAGAAGTTCATGAACCGATCGTCGTTCTACTGCCCGGTCTGCCAACCGCGGCCCCGGCAGGGTAGAACAAAACCATGACCGAACCGCGGGCGACAGATCTGTGGGTGGAGCGCACCGGGGTGCGCCGCTACACCGGGCGCAGCAGCCGGGGTGCCGAGGTGCTGATCGGATCGGTGACCGACGAGGGCGTCTTCACCCCTGGTGAACTGATGAAGATCGCGCTGGCCGGCTGTGCCGGTCTGAGCAGCGACCAGCCGCTGCGCCGCCGGCTCGGCGACGACTATCCGTCCGTCATCCGGGTCTCCGGCGACGCCGACCGCGATCAGGAGCGTTACCCGGCGCTGGCCGAGACCCTCGAGATCGACCTCGCCGGGCTCAGCGCGCAGGAGCGGGAGCGTCTGCTGCTCGTAGTCACCCGCGCCGTCGACCAGGTGTGCACCGTCGGGCGCACGCTCAAGGCCGGGGCCGAGGTCACCTTCGAGATCGCCGAGGCCGCCGGTGAGTGATCCGGCCCGGCTGACCGCCTGGGTGCACGGTCACGTCCAGGGCGTGGGATTCCGCTGGTGGACGCGGTCGCGGGCGCTGGAACTGGGGCTGGCCGGCTACGCCGCCAACCAGGCCGACGGCAGGGTGCTGGTGGTCGCTCAGGGGCCGCGTCGGGCCTGCGAGCAGCTTCTGGAGTCGCTGCGCGGCGGCGGCACGCCGGGGTCGGTGCACACCGTGGTGGCCGACTTCGGGGCGGCGGGCGAGCCGATGTCGGGGTTCCGCGAGCGCTGAAACCCCCCGTGTTCATAAACCCCCGGGGGTATAGTCGAACCAAGGAAGTGTCGACACCGCTCTCTGGAGGACTCTCATGCAGGACACCGCAGCGCCCCACGTCATCCCCCTGGATTCCAGCGGTCTGGGCGATCGCAGCTATATCGCCCACGACGGCTCGGTGGCCTTGGTCGTCGATCCGCAGCGTGACTACGACCGCATCGAGGAACTGCTCGCCGCGCACGGCCTGACCCTGACCCATGTGGCCGAGACCCACATCCACAACGACTACGTCACCGGCGGTCTGGAACTGGCCCGCCGGCACGGCGCCACCTATGTGGTGCCCGGCGACGTCGAACTGTCCTACCAGGCGACCCCGGTGCGCGACGGCGACTCCTTCGACGTCGGCGATATGACCGTCGACGTCATCCACACCCCGGGCCACACCCCGCACCACGTGTCCTTCGCGGTGCGCAAGGGCGACCATCTCGGCGCGGTGTTCACCGGCGGGTCACTGCTCTACGGCAGTGTCGGCCGTCCCGATCTGGTCGCCCCGGACCTGGCCGTAAAACAGGCCCACGACCAGTGGCATTCGGTGCGCCGCCTGGCCGACACCCTCGACGACCAGACCCCGATCTACCCCACCCACGGCTTCGGGTCGTTCTGCGCGGCCACGCAGGCTCAGGGGCTGTCGTCGACGATCGGCAACGAGAAGACGATCAACCCGGCCCTGACCGAGGCCGAGGAGCAGTTCGTGGCCAACCTGCTGGCCGGTCTGGACGTCTTCCCGGCGTACTACGCGCACATGGGCCCGGCGAACGCCGCCGGACCCCGTGACGTGGACCTGTCGATGCCCGAGCAGGCCGACCCGGCCGTGCTGCGCGAGCGCATCGGCCGTGGCGAATGGGTCGTCGACCTGCGCTCCCGCAAGGTGTTCGCCGCCGGGCACGTCCCCGGAGCGGTGAACTTCGATCTCGACGGCGCCTTCATCAACTACTTGGCCTGGATGATCCCCTGGGGCACCCCGGTGACCCTGCTGGGCGCCACCCCCGAGCAGGTGCACGCCGCGCACCGGGAGCTGGTCCGGGTAGGTATCGACAACGCCGTCGGCCAGGCCGCCGGCGGTCCGGACTCCTGGTTGGAGGATCCGGCGGCCGCGCAGCGCCTCGAGCAGGTCGACTTCCACGGTGTCGCCGCGGCGCTGGCCGCCGACGAGGACATCTACCTGATCGACACCCGGCAGATCCTGGAGTGGGAGGCCGGACACGTCGATGGGGCCGTCTTCATCCCGTTCTACGAGGTCGCCGACCGGTTGGCGCAGATTCCCCGGGACAAGCCTGTGTACGTCTACTGCGGGTCGGGCTACCGCGCGGCGGCGGTGGCTTCGCTGCTGCTGCACCACGGATTCGCCAACGTCGTGCACGTCGACGACGACTTCGCCGACGCCGCCGCCGCGGGCCTGAACATCGTCGCCGAGGACGCTCCGGCGCGCGAACCGGGGTGGACGTGGATCGCCTCCCGGGCGGCGGTGCGCGAGTACAGCCCGCGGTCGGCGGCCGATACCCGGCGCTGATTCGACGGCGGCGCCCCGCCGGTACGCTGGGCGGTCGTGTACCTCAAGAGTCTGACGCTGAAGGGCTTCAAGTCCTTCGCCTCGTCAACGACTCTGCGCTTCGAGCCGGGAATCACCTGTGTGGTCGGCCCCAACGGGTCTGGTAAGTCCAACGTCGTCGACGCCCTGACCTGGGTGATGGGGGAGCAGGGCGCCAAAACGCTGCGAGGCGGGAAGATGGAGGACGTCATCTTCGCCGGCACCTCCTCGCGGGCCCCGCTGGGCCGCGCCGAGGTCACCCTGACCATCGACAACTCCGACAACGCCCTGCCGATCGAATACTCCGAGGTCTCCATCACCCGCCGGATGTTCCGGGACGGCGCCGGCGAGTACGAGATCAACGGCAACAGCTGCCGGCTGCTCGACATCCAGGAACTGCTCTCCGACTCCGGTATCGGCCGTGAGATGCACGTCATCGTCGGGCAGGGCCGGCTGGCCCAGATCCTTGAGTCCCGCCCGGAGGACCGCAGGGCGTTCATCGAGGAGGCTGCCGGCGTCCTCAAGCACCGCAAGCGCAAGGAAAAGGCGCTGCGCAAGCTGGATGCCACCGCGGCGAACCTGGCCCGCCTCACCGACCTGACCACAGAGTTGCGCCGCCAGCTCAAGCCGCTGGGCCGGCAGGCCGAGGTGGCTCGCCGCGCCCAGACGATCCAGGCCGATCTGCGTGACGCCCGGCTGCGGTTGGCCGCCGACGACCTGGTCACCCGGCGCGCGGAGTTCGCCGGGGCCGACGACATCGAGACGACCCTGCGTCGCGACCACGACGAGGCCGCCGCCCGGCTCACCGAGGCGTCCGCGCAACTCGCCGCCCATGAAACCGCGGTGGCTTCGCTCTCGGAGCGCACCGAGGCCGCCCAGCAGGCGTGGTTCCGGCTCTCCGCGCTGGCCGAGCGGGTCAGCGCGACGGTGCGCATCGCCAGCGAGCGGGCCCAGTACCTGGAAAACGAACCGCCCGCGGGCACCGGGCCGGATCCCGACGAGTTGGAGGCCAAGGCGAACGAGGTCGCCGAGCGGGAGCGCCGCCTGCTGGCCGAACTCGAGGAGGCCAAGGGCCGGTTGTCCGCCGCCCGTTCGGAACTCGCCGGGAAGGAGGCCGCCGCCACCGAGGCCGAACGGGCCCACCTGGCTGCGGTGCGGGCCGAGGCCGACCGTCGGGAGGGCCTGGCCCGGCTGGCCGGCCAGGTCGAGACCGGGCGGGCCCGGGTGGAGTCCATCGACGACGGTGTGGCTCGGCTCAGCACCGGCATCGACGAGGCCGCTGCGCGCACCGAGGCGGCTCGGGCCGAGTTCGAGACCGTGCAGGGCCGCATCGGTGAGCTCGATCAGGGCGAGGTGGGGCTGGACGAGCACCATGACCGCACGATGGCCGACCTGCGCCTGGCCGACGAGCGGGTCACCGAACTGCAGAGTGCCGAGCGTGCCGCCGAACGTCAGGTCGCCTCGTTGCGGGCCCGCATCGAGGCCCTTGCCGTGGGGCTGGAGCGCAAAGACGGCGCAGCCTGGCTGGTGGAGAACCGCGGCGATGCCGGACTGCTCGGGACCGTGGCCAAGTTGGTCAAGGTGCAGCCCGGCTACGAGACCCCGCTGGCAGCGGTTCTGGGTACGGCGGCCGACGCGGTGGCAGCCGACGGGTTCACCTCGGCCAGTTCGGCGGTTCAGGCGCTCAAGGAGGCCGACGGGGGCCGTGCCGCCATTGTCCTGGCGGACTGGCCGGGTGTGGCCGTGCGTGAGGTCGACCCGCCCCCGGACGGTGCGCGATGGGCGGTCGATCTCGTCGACGCGCCGGCCCGGCTGCGGGGCGCCATGACGGCGATGCTGTCCGGGGTTGCGGTCGTCGAGGACCTCGCCGCGGCGTTGGATCTGGTGGCTGCCCGCCCGGGACTGCGTGCGGTCACCCGCGACGGGGACCTGGTGGGTGCCGGCTGGGTCGATGGCGGCTCCGATCGCAAGCCCAGCACCCTGGAGATCGCCGGCCGGATAGAGCAGGCCCGCAGCGACCTCGCGGCCGCCGAGACCCAGGTCGCCGAACTCGCCGCAGCTCTGGCCGGCGCGACCGCCGAACAGTCCGACCGTCGGGATACCGCCGAGCAGGCTTTGGCGGCCCTCAACGAGTCCGACGCCGCCATCTCGGCGATCTACGAACAGCTCGGCCGGCTGGGCCAGGAACTCCGGTCCGCCGAGGGGGAGTGGCGCCGACTGGTGTCCCAGCGCGACGAACTCGAAGCCGGGCGGGCCCAGGCGATCGAGGATCTCGGTGAACTTGAGACCAGGCTGCGGGCCGCTCAGGAGACCCAGGCGGTCGTGGAGGCCTCGCCTGGGGAGCGCCAGGAGATCCAGGCCGCGGCCGAGGCGGCCCGGGCTGTCGAGGTTGAGGCCCGACTGGTGGTGCGTACCGCCGAGGAACGGGCGAATTCCGTTCGCGGACGCGCGGATTCACTGCGTCGGGCCGCCGCTGCGGAACGAGAGGCGCGGGTTCGCGCCCAGCAGGCGCGGGCGGCCCGCCGGCGCGCCGCGGAGGTGGCGGCCGCGGTTTCCGAAGCCGGGCGCCGGGTTGCCGAGCGCCTCGCCGGGGTGGTGGCTGCGGCATCGAGGGAACGCGATCGGCTGGCCGAGGAGCGCCGGCAGCGGGCGACTGCGCTAACGGCCGTCCGCGAGGAGGTCACCGCGCTCAACGCGCGCATCGGTGAACTGACCGACTCGCTGCACCGCGACGAGGTGGCCAAAGCCCAGGCAGCGCTGCGCATCGAACAACTCGAGCAGATGGTGCTCGAACAGTTCGGCATGGCCGGCGACGATCTGGTCGCCGAATACGGACCGCAGGTGGCCCTGCCGCCCTCGGACCTGGAGATGGCCGAATACGAGCAGGCTCGGGAGCGCGGAGAACAGGTGACCGCACCGGCGCCGATGCCGTTCGACCGGGCCACCCAGCAGCGACGTGCCAAACGGGCTGAGCGCGACCTGGCCGAATTGGGTCGGGTGAACCCGCTGGCGCTCGAGGAGTTCGCCGCGCTGGAGGAGCGCTACAACTTCCTGTCCACCCAACTCGAGGACCTCAAGGGCGCCCGCAAGGACCTCCTCGACGTCATCGCCGACGTCGACGCCCGGATCCTGCAGGTGTTCACCGAGGCTTACGCCGATGTCGAGCGGGAGTTCTCCGAGGTCTTCGCCGCGCTGTTCCCCGGTGGGGAGGGCCGGCTGCTGCTCACCGACCCCAGCGACATGCTGACCACCGGTGTCGAGGTCGAGGCCCGTCCGCCGGGCAAGAAGGTTAAGCGGCTCTCGCTGCTTTCCGGGGGAGAGAAGTCGCTGACCGCGGTGGCCATGCTGGTGGCCATCTTCCGGGCGCGCCCGTCGCCGTTCTACGTCATGGACGAGGTCGAGGCCGCCCTCGACGATGTCAACCTCCGCCGGCTGATCGGGTTGTTCGAGCAGCTGCGGTCCCAATCTCAGCTGATCGTCATCACCCACCAGAAGCCGACCATGGAGATCGCCGACGCGCTCTACGGCGTGTCCATGCAGGGCGACGGCATCACCGCGGTGATCTCCCAGCGGATGCGTGGGGAGAATCTGGTGGCGGGCGCCTCGGCGTAGAACTTTTGTCTTAGCGCCCGACTAATGTCGAACACATGTTCGATATCAAGCTCCGATCGGCCGATGACAGTGCCGTTGTCGCCGCCATCGAGCAATGGGCCGCCGCCGAGGCGTCGGCCTCGGCGCGCCGGATCGCGGCCGTCGCGGAGTTGGTGCGCCGCCGATGCGGTGACGACGACCGGGCCGACTGGGCCTGCGACTCGTGGGACGCCGC
>JAGQTQ010000092.1:1135-1345 GCA_020438905.1 Mycobacterium sp. | reverse complement strand
GTCCGCTCTCGGACTACAAGCTGGCACAGGCCATCGACGCCTGGGTCGACAAGATCGATCCGGGGGGATTGCGGCGCACCCGGGCCGCGGCCCGCAGTCGTGACGTTCAGATCGGCGGTCGCGACGAGGAGTCCGGCACCAGCCCGATGTGGGGACGCCTCTTCTCCGCCGATGCCGCGATTCTCGACCGCCGACTGAAGCAGATGGCCC
>JAGQTQ010000092.1:0-1083 GCA_020438905.1 Mycobacterium sp. | reverse complement strand
CTCGGCGCCCTGGCTGCCGGCTTGGCCGAACTGGCCTGCCAATGCGGTTTGCCGACGTGCGACGCGGCCGACAGGCCGGGTTCGGCCTCCGCAGTGGTGATCACCGTGCTCGCCGAGACCGCCGGGCCGGAGAGCAAGTCGGACCCGAACATTTCCGGAGAGTTGCAGTCCAAGCCGTACGTCCGCGGCGCCAGCCTGCTGGACTATCTCGCCGGAGAACCGGAACCCCAACCGGTCAGCCCGCCATCAGCCGCGGTCATCCTCGGGGGCGGGATCGTTCCCGCTCCGATGCTGGCCGAACTGATCCGGGCGGGCGCCAAGATCCGGCATCTGCGCCGTCCGGCCGACGAACCCGAGCCCCGGTACCGGCCGTCCACCGCTCTCGACGAGTTCGTGCGGATGCGGGATATGACCTGCCGGTTTCCCAACTGCGATCAACCCGCGGAAGTCTGCGACGTAGACCACGCCATACCGTGGCCGCTGGGGCCGACCCATGCCTCCAACCTTCGTCTCGCGTGTCGGAAGCACCATCTTCTGAAGACCTTTTGGACCGGGGAACGCGGCTGGACCGACGAACAATTTCCTGATGGCACGATTCGCTGGACGTCGCCGACCGGGCGGGTCTACGTCACCGTTCCGGGCAGCCGGCTGCTCTTTCCCGACTGGGACACCACGACCGCCTCGGTGGTGTCCTCCCAGCCCGCTGAGCCGTCACCGGACCGGGAATTGCAGATGCCGCGGCGGCGGCGAACACGGTTGGCCGAGACCGCCTGTCGTATCCGGCGGGAACGGGCGCTCAACGACGCCCATGTCGCCGAGCGGAACAAACCCCCGCCGTTCTGATTCGGGAAAGCGTTTCCCGGCGCTTCCGGGTCAGCCGCTGACCCCGATCCTGCGCAAGGCCCCCAGGTCGGCTGCGCCGCAGCAGTGCAGGCAGACCCGCAGTTCCTCGATGAAACCGCCGAGGACCTCCACCACCGCGTCGGTGGACTCGATGGCCGGGGCAACCAGCGGCCGGGCCATCGCCACCACGTCGGCGCCCAGCGCCAGGGCCTTGGCGGCGTCCATGCCGGAACGCACCCC
>JAGQTQ010000091.1 GCA_020438905.1 Mycobacterium sp. | reverse complement strand
GTCCACTCTAGTGGGCGGTGCCCAGGGGTGCTCTCCCCTGCCGACCCGACCCATCCGTCGTCACGGACACAGCACTGCAACGTCGCGAGAAGCCGTTTGGTTTCCCGAACCGGCAAAGACCGCTTCGCGGCTAGCGAAACGTGGGCCGAGGAAGTTCGACGGAAGACTCAGGAAGCAGCGTGGAAGGCTTCGATGATCTCGGCCGGGATCCGCCCGCGGGTGGACACCTTGTGGCCGTTGCGACGCGCCCACTCCCGGATCGCCGCGCTCTGCTCGCGGTCGATTGCGCCCCGCCCGCCGCGAACGGGCGTGCCGTTGCGTCCGCGGCGGCGGCCGCCCACCCGGCGGCCCGCGTCGATCCAGTGCTTGAAATCATCGCGAAGTTTCTGGGCATTCTTGGCGGAAAGGTCGATCTCGTAAGTGACGCCGTCGATGGAGAATTCGACCGTTTCGTCGGCTGGGCCCGAACCGTCGAAATCGTCGACGAGAGTGACTGTCACTTTTTTCGCCATGAATTCGCCCTACTCTTTCCCACCCGGTCTTTCCCGAGCGCACTGGCCGACTACCGACCGCTATTACTTGACCAATAATGTGCCATAACGGGGCGCAGAATTACAAGAAATTCGAATAAACGCAGTTCAGTTGCCGTGGCGTCGAACAATCGGGAACAAGACCGTCTCCCTGATCGACAGTCCGGTAAGGACCATCAATAACCGGTCGATTCCCATTCCGGTCCCCGTGGTGGGCGGCATCGCGTGCTCCATGGCCGCCAGGAAATCCTCGTCGAGTGCCATCGCCTCATCGTCGCCGGCAGCCGCCGCTCGGGCCTGTGCCTCGAGACGTTCCCGCTGAATGACGGGGTCGACCAGTTCTGAATAGCCCGTGGCCAACTCGACCCCGCGGACATAGAGGTCCCATTTCTCCGTCACGCCCTCGATGCTGCGGTGCTGACGAGTCAACGGCGTCGTCTCGACCGGAAAGTCCTTGACGAACGTCGGCGCCCACAAGGCGTCGCCGACGGCGTGTTCCCAGAGTTCCTCCACCAGCTTTCCGTGGCCGTAGCCGCGGTCACGGGGAATCTCCACCCCGAGCCGGTCGGCAATGGCGAATAGGTATTCTGCGGACGTCTCCGGCGTGATCTCCTCGCCGAGCGCTTCGGACAATGACGGATACATTTGGATCGAGGGCCATTCCCCGTCCAAGTCGTAAACAGTTCCGTCCGGCAATGGCACCTGCCGTGTTCCGATCGCCTCGTCGGCCACGCCCTGAATGAGTTCGCGGATCATAACCGCGGAATCGTCGTAGGTTCCCCACGCCTCGTAGGTCTCGAGCATGGCGAATTCCGGCGAATGGGTGGAATCCGCACCTTCGTTACGAAATACCCGATTGAGCTCGAACACCTTCTCCAGGCCACCCACCACGCAGCGCTTGAGGAACAGCTCCGGAGCGATCCTCAGGTAGAGATCGGCGTCGAGGGCGTTGGAGTGCGTCACGAAAGGCCGGGCTGCCGCACCGCCGGCGAGGGTTTGCAGCATCGGGGTCTCGACCTCGAGAAACCCGCGCCGCTCGAGGCCGTTGCGGACCGCCCGGACGACGGCGATTCTCTGTCGGGCTACCGTGCGGGCCTGCGGACGGACGATGAGGTCGACGTAGCGTTGCCGGACCCGGGACTCCTCGCTCATCTCCTTGTGGGCCACCGGCAGCGGCCGCAGCGCCTTGGCCGCCATCTGCCAGGAATCGGCGAGCACGGACAGTTCACCGCGCCGGGAGCTGATCACCTCGCCGTGGACGAACACGATGTCGCCGAGGTCAACCTCCGTCTTCCAGGACTGCAGCGCGGACTCGCCGACGCCGGCCAGGCTGATCATCGCCTGAAGCTGGACACCGTCACCTTCCTGCAGGGTGGCGAAGCAGAGCTTTCCCGAGTTGCGGGCGAACACCACCCGCCCGGTGACCCCGACCATCTCACCGGTTGAGGTGTCGGGAGCGAGATCAGGGTGGGTGGCCCGGACCTGGGCCAGTGAGGCAGTGCGTGGTACGGCTACCGGATACGGCTGGTGCCCCTGTTCCAGCAGGCGCTGCCGCTTTCCCTGCCGGATCCGAAACTGCTCGGGAACCTCGTCGCCGGGTGAATCCGGGGTAACCCGCTCGTCGGCCGTCGGCGCGTCAGCATCGCTCACGACGTGCCAGCTTAAATGCCCTTTCGACCGGAGTGCTTCAGCGGGCGGACTTGAGCCGTCCCCGCTGCCCTTCCTGGTTGCGCTCGAAGACCATCCGCAAGCCGTCGAGGGTGAGGTGCCTGTCGTAGTGCTCGACAGTCTCCAGGTCGGGCAGCAGCAACGGCGCGGTGTGTCCGGTCGCGACCACCGCCACATCACCGCCGGCGAAGCCGTCGACGTCCTCGCGGATGCGGGTGATCAAACCGTCGACCAGTCCGGCGAATCCGAACACCGCGCCGGCCTGCATACATTCGACGGTGTTCTTGCCGATCACCGATCGCGGCCGGGTGAGTTCGACCCGGCGCAGCGCCGCGGACCGGGCGGCCGCGGCGTCCGAGGACAGTTGGACCCCGGGGGCGATCGCACCGCCGAGGAACTCTCCTTTGCCCGAGACGACGTCCACACAGATCGAGGAGCCGAAGTCCACGACGATCGCTGCGGTGCCGAACTTGGCGAAAGCGGCCAGAGCGTTGACGATCCGGTCGGCGCCGACCTCCTTGGGGTTGTCGACCAGCAGCGGTATCCCGGTCCGCACACCGGGTTCGATGAGAACGTGCCGCACCGAAGGCCAGTACTGGCCCAGCATGCCCCTGACTTCGTGCAGCACCGACGGGACGGTGGACAGCGCGGTGACCCCGGTGAGCCGTTCGGAGTCCTCTCCGATGAGCCCTTCGATGGTCAGCGCGAGTTCGTCGGCGGTCACCTCGGGTTCGGTCCGGATGCGCCAGTTCTGGACCACTTTGGCGTGGTCGCCGGATCCGGAGATCAATCCGACGACGGTGTGCGTGTTGCGGACGTCGATGGCGAGCAGCACGGCTACCGCACACCCCGTGGCGACAGCAGTCCCGCCGCCCGGGCGAATTCGTCGTCGGGAACGTGCGCCGGGTCATCGCCGATGTCGATCCGGCGGTTGCCCGCATCGACGAACACCACCCGCGGCTGGTGGCGGCGGGCTTCGGAGTCGTCCATGGCGGCATAGGCGATCAGGATCACCAGGTCGCCCGGGTGTACCAGATGGGCCGCGGCACCATTGATCCCGATGACACCGCTGCCCCGCTCGCCGGTGATCGCGTAGGTCACCAGCCGCGCGCCGTTGTCGATGTCGACGACCGTGACCTGCTCGCCCTCGAGCAGGTCCGCGGCTTTCATCAGGTCGGCGTCGATGGTGACCGAGCCCACGTAGTGCAGGTCCGCGTGCGTGACCGTGGCTCGGTGGATCTTGGACTTCAGCATTGTCCGCAACATCAGTTCCTCCAGGCCATTTCGTGGGACTCGCCAGTGCCCGCCCCCGGCGCAGGACCGCCCGCGGAAAGGTCGATGGCGATGTTGTCCAGCAGCCGGGTGCCACCCAGCCGGGCGGCGACGAGCAGTCGGGCGGCGCCGGCCGCGGGTGCGGGTTCCAGCCACGGACCGCGCAGAACCAGATAATCGGTGCGGATCGCGGGCACCTCGTCGAGCACGGCCCTGGCGGCGTCGACCACGGCGGCCGGCCCTCCGCCCGCGGCGTACCTACCGGCCAGAAGGGCCGAAGACAGCGCGGTGGCCTGCTCACGCTCCTCGGGGCTCAGGTAGCGGTTGCGCGAGGACATCGCCAGGCCGTCGGGTTCGCGAACGGTCGGAACCCCGACGATGCGCACGTCGACGTTGAGATCGTCCACCATCTGCCGGACCAGGACCAACTGCTGGTAGTCCTTCTCCCCGAAAAACGCGCGGTCTGGTCGCACGATCTGCAGCAGCTTCAGCACCACCGTGAGCATCCCGGCGAAATGCGTCGGGCGGGACTCACCTTCGAGTTCGGCTCCCAGCGGCCCGGGGTGAACGGTGGTGCGCGGCCCGGCCGGGTAGATCGCCGACGCGGTGGGGGTGAACGCCACCTCGACGCCCTCGTCGCGCAGCAGGTCGAGATCGTCGTCCAGGGTTCGCGGGTAGGCGTCGAGGTCCTCCCCCGCACCGAATTGCAGGGGATTGACGAAGATCGACACCACGACCACGGCCCCCGGCACCCGTTTGGCCGCACGCACCAAGGCCAGATGTCCGTCGTGCAACGCACCCATGGTGGGCACGAGCATCACCCGCCGACCGGTATGGCGCAGGGCGCGAGTGACTTCCGACACCCCGTGCGGTGTGGGGTAGACGTTCAACTGCCCAGCGCTGAACTGGGTCGCCTTGGAGCTCATCGTCGCGTTCCGCGCGATCTGAAGTCGTTCAGCACCTCAAAAACCTCCTCGGGAGCGTGTGCGCGCTGCGCGGTCCGCAGCGAATCGGCGCGATACGCCTGCGCGATAAGAGGATCGGCGTCGAAGAGGGCACCGAGGTGGGCCGCGACGGCGGCGGAGTCACCCCGGGCCACCGGCCCGGTCAGGGCGGCCTGCCCGCGTTGCAGGGTGTTCTCCAGCGCGGCGCGCGCAAGCGGGCCGAGAATCCTTTCGGCCAGGCCTCCGGGGGCGTCCCCCACCAGTTCCTGACCCAGCAACCCGGGGCCGGCCAGTGCCGTCCGCAGCGCGGCCAGCGAGTCGGCGATCAGGGTCACCAGGTGGTTGCTGCCGTGAGCCAGCGCGGCGTGGTAGAGGGGCCGGGCCTCCTCGCGGACCTGGAACGGTTCCCCGCCGATCTCCAGGACCAGCGACTGCGCGATCGCGTAGCCGATCTCGTCGGCGGCGGTGATTCCGAAGCAGGCGTCGGCCAGTCTCGCCACGTCCTCGTCGGACCCGGTGAAGGTCATCGCCGGATGGATGGCCAACGGGATGCAGCCGCGCTCGGTCAATGGCGCGAGCACCGCGACACCGTTGGCGCCAGAGGTGTGCGCCACGATGGTCCCCCGGCGCACCGCCCCGGTCGCGGCCAGCCCGGCCACCAGACCGGGCAACTCCGAATCGGGAACGGTCAACAGCAGCAGTTCGGCGCGGGCGGCCACCTCCGGCACCGGCAACACCGCGGTGTCGGGCAGTCGGCGCTCCGCACGTTGAAGAGAGTGCGCGGAGATCGCACTGCAGGCAACCACCACGTGCTCGGCGCGTTCCAGCGCCGCACCGAGGGCCGTGCCCACCCGACCGGCCGAGACGATACCGACCTGGAGCCGAGCCGGCCGTAAGCCATTGGGGGTCCCCACCCTGACGACCTCGCTGACGTGAACATCTCGCTGACGTGAACATCTCGCTGAAGTGAACATAGTGCGTTCCAGTCCCGCGATGCGGGTACCGGACGGACAGCGCAGAGTCTAGCGCCCGGTTCAGTCCTCCCGACGACGGCGGCCACCGCCGCCGGTCCGCCCGCCGGCCTGAAGTTTGGCCATCAGATCGGCCACCGGCTGGCCGCCGGCGTGCTGGCCC
>JAGQTQ010000090.1 GCA_020438905.1 Mycobacterium sp. | reverse complement strand
TGTTGTAACCCCAGTAGTTCGACAGACCCCGCTCGATCAGCACCGAGTCGTTGGCGAAATGGTGCACCGGCATCAGTTCGATCGCGGTGGCGCCCAGTGCCGTCAGGTGGTCGATGATCACCGGGTGCGCGATCGCCGAGTAGGTGCCGCGGATGGCGTCGGGGATGTCGGGGTGGGTCTGGGTCAGCCCCTTGACGTGCGCCTCGTAGATGACGGTGTCGGCGTACTCGCGGTGCGGCGGCCGGTCCACCCCCCAGTCGAAATACGGGTTGATGACCACCGATTTCGGCATCGCGTGCGCCGAATCGTCGTCGTTGCGGCCGTCCGGGTTGCCGAAGGGATAGCCGAATAGCGACTGCTCCCAGTCGAAATGGCCGTCGATGGCCTTGGCGTACGGGTCGAGCAGCAGCTTGGTGGGGTTACAGCGCAGCCCCAGGGCGGGGTCGTGGGGCCCGTGCACCCGGTAGCCGTAGCGCTGGCCCGGCTCGGCGGTCGGCAGGTAGCCGTGCCAGACGAACCCGTCCACCTCGGGCAGCGTCACCCGGGTCTCGGTCCCGTCGGCGTCGAACAGACACAACTCGACCTTCTGCGCCACTTCGGAGAACACCGCGAAATTGGTGCCGAACCCGTCGTAGCAGGCGCCCAGCGGATAGGCCTTGCCCGGCCAGATCTCCGCTTCCGGGTTGTTCACCGGGCGGCTCGCCGGGGTCTGCGGTAGCGCAGGTAAAGGTAATCGTCGACGGTCAGCGCGTGGCACAGTTCCAGCCGCCGGGGCCGCGCGCGGATCGCCGGCGCGCCGGGATGGCGGGCCGGCTTGCTGCCGGCGAGGGTGGGCGAGACCGTCAGGCACATCTCGTCGACCAGATCGGCCGCGATCAGCTCGTCGAACAGGGTGGGCCCGCCCTCGCAGAGAATGTGGCGATAGCCGCGGGCCCGCAACCTCTCTATCGCTGCCTCGACGTCGACCTCGGTGTCCCCGGCGATGAGCAGGTCGGCTCGGCGACCCAGATAGCCGCGACGGCGGGCTGCCTCGGAGGTGGTGATCACCAGGGGCCGCTGATCGGGCTCGGCGAAAAGCGAGGCCGGCAACCGGCCGGACCGGGTCACGACGGCGATCGGCGGGATGGCGCTGTTACCGCACCGCGTGCGGCGTGCGGCCCGCTGGGCGGCACTGAACCGCACGGGGCCGTACCGTTCGGCCCGCACCGTCCCAGCCCCGACCAGCACCACGTCAGCGTACCCGCGCAGGCAGACCAGCAGGCTCTGGTCACACGAGTCCGACAGTGGGCCGGTGAGGCCGCCGAAATCCGTGGCGCCGTCCAGGGACGCGATCATGTTGACCCGGATCCCGTCGGGCGGATCGTCGTAGTGCTGTGCCAAGCCGTCGGGGGCGGCGGCACCTTCAATGTGCAATGCGCTGGTCATGACATTCGGCTACCCCAGGCGCGCTGCCGCAAAACATAGCGCTGCTGTGGTTAAAATGCCCGAAAACCTCAGGGCTGCAATAGGATTCGGATCGGATTGCCCTCGGCGTGCTCAAGAGCTGCAATCCCGTCGCGAACATCCTCCAGCGGGATGACCCGGCTGATCGACCGGGACAGGTCCAGGCGGCCCAGCGACACCAGTCTGGCCAGAGTCTCGATATCGACGTTCTGGTAGCCCAGGTGGCCCAGCACCTGTTTCTTGCTCAGTCCGAACATCGACGTGGGCCCCACCGTGGGGGATTCCGCGCTCATGCCGACCGCCACCAGGCGGCCGCCGACGGTCAGGCAGTCCAGGGCCTGTTCGAAGGTCGACTTCAGGCCCACCGCGTCGAAGGCGACGTCGAGGTTGCGCCCGCGGGTGATCGCGTGGAGCTTGTCCTTGAGTTCTGGATCGCGGGAATCCAGGGCGTGGTCTGCGCCGAGTTCCAGGGCGCGGTCGCGCACGACGGGGTTGATGTCCACCGCGACGATCGGAGCCGCACCGACCAGGCGGGCGAGTTGGACGATGTGGGTGCCGACCCCACCGACGCCCCACACCCCGACCGACTCGCCCACCGCGACCTTCCCGGTGCGCACCACCGCCCCGAACGGCGTCGCCACGGCGTCGGCCAGGATCGCGGCCTGCTCCAGCGGCACGTTGTCCGGAACCCGGGTCAGCCCGGTGGCCTGTGCGACGGTGTATTCGGCCCACGCGCCGTCGTAGGCGAAGGCCATCAACCGGATCCGCAGGCAGTTCGAGAACTCGCCGCGCCGGCAGTTCGGGCAGTCCAGGCACGCCCGGCCCGCCGGGACCACCACCGGGTCGCCCTCCGACCAGCCGGTGACGCCCGGGCCGAGTGCGGCGATCGTCCCGGACGCCTCATGGCCCTGGGTGACCACCGGCAGCTGCGCCGGGAAGGTGCCGTTGATCAAGCTCAGATCGGAGTGGCAGACCCCGCAGAAGGCCACCTTGACCAGAACCTCGCCCGGGCCGGGCTCGGGAATCGGAACATCCTCGATCACAACGGATTTCGTCTCGGCGTAGAAACGTTCGGCGCGCATCGTCCCGGCCATCGCGGCTCCTCCTGTCGGGGTTCTCAACCTACTCCCGGCCGCCGCGGCCGGTGGCTACAGTGGCGGGCATGACCTGGCTGCGTCAGCGCGACTCGGTGACCTGCGGTCCCAGTGTCGCGGTGATGGCCGGGGCGTTGCTCGACTCCGAGTACGGCGCACCGCTGACGTCCGGCGAAGCCCAGCGGTGGTTCCATTCCGAGCAGGGCCGGGTGCACCGGGCGGTCAATGTGGTTTGGCCGCGCGCATTGGGCACGACCCCGGCCGGGATGGCCCGGGCGCTGAGCGTGCACGGCGCCCGATACCGATGGCGCCCCGCGCGCGGTGATCTGGCCGACGTTCGCGCGGCGGTGAGTGCGGACTGGCCGGTGGCGATGCTGGTGGGGTCATTGATCCCCCGGCACTGGGTGCTGCTCACCGCGTTCGACGCGACCGGGCCCCACGGCGAGGAATTCCGTTGCTACGAGCCGTCCTCGGGGCGGGTGGTCGGGGTGGCGGTTGCGGCGATCCGCACCGCAGCGCTGAGCAACGTCGGCTTCCCGCGGCCGTTCGCGTTCGTGCTGCCCACCGTCTCGGAACTCAGCCGCGGCCGCTGAGTAGGGCGATCGAGACCGCCACCGCCGGTTCGATCATCCCGGCCACCGGCAGGCCGTCCTCGACGGTCTGGGCGGTGAATTCCCGCAGGCCGCCGACCAGGATCACCGCGGCGGTGGTGCTCAGCGGCTCCAGGCCGGCCCGCCGGAAGCCCGGCCCGGTGCTCAAATCGACGATCGCGGCGGCGAGGCGTCCGGAACCCTGGCGCATCATCGGGCGGGCGGCCTCACCGAGCGCGGGCAGTTCGCGGATCCAGCTCAGTGTGATGGCGGGCCGGGCGTCGATGGTCTGCACATAGGCGGTGACGGCTTGGCGGACCTGTTCGCGCCAGGGTGCGGCCGGGTCGATCGAGGCTCGAAGTGTGTCGACCAATTCCTCGTTGTTCGCCGTGAGCAACTCGAAGAAGCACTCCTGCTTGCTGGGGAAGTGGTCGTAGAAGGTGCGCTTGGAGGTGCGGGCGTGACGGACGATGTCGGCGACGGTGGTGTCGCGGTAACCGCGCTCCTCGATCGAGGCGGCCAGACCGTCGAGCAGGCGCCGGCGGAACGTCGGCGCTGGATCCGGGAGCGGGGACTGCTCGGTGACCGGCGCGCTCATCGGCACCTCCTCGCTGCTTGTCATCCTTGGTACCGAAGGGTACCGTACAGGGCGAGCGGTCTGGTACACCTCAGTACCAGCCGTGGCCGGACGCTTTGGAGGTTTTGATGAGCCAGACCCCCACCCTCGATGCGGTCGTCGCCGAACAGCCCGAACTACCGCCCTCGCCCCGGCTGCCGAGGCCGCTGGGCGCCTTTGCCTTCGTCGCGTCCCGGCGGCGCACCGTCGAGTGGCTCACCCGAACCTACGGCCGTTGCGTGACCATCCGTATCCCGGTCTTCGGCGACTCGGTGCTGGTATCCGACCCCGTCTTGGCCAAGCAGATCTTCACCACCAGTCCCGAGGTGCTGCACAACATCCAGCCCAACCTCAGCCGCCTGCTCGGCAAGGGTTCGGTGTTCGGGCTGGAGGGCGCCGCGCACCGGAGGCGGCGCAAGCTGCTCACCCCGCCCTTCCACGGGCGCAGCATCACCGCCTACGAAAACATCGTGGAGGAGGAGACGCTGCGCGAGATCGCCTCGTGGCCCGACGGCGTGGAGTTCGCGACGCTGGAGCCGATGATGCGGATCACCCTCAACGTCATCCTGCGGGCCGTCTTCGGGGCCGAAGGGTCCGAATTGGAGCAGCTGCGCCGGCTGCTGCCCAAGTGGGTGACCCTGGGGTCGCGCCTCGCGGTGCTGCCGACCCCGGTGCACCCGCCGGGCCGGTGGAGTCCGTGGGGCCGGCTGGCCGCCTACCGGCGCACCTATGAAGGCCTGATCGACCAGCTCATCGCACGCGCGCGCCGGGATCCGAACTTCGCCGAGCGAACCGACGTGCTGTCCCTGTTCCTTCGCAGCACTTATGACGACGGCACGCCGATGAGCCGCAGCGATATGGGTGACGAACTGCTTGCCCTGCTGGCCGCCGGGCACGAGACCACCGCCTCGACGCTGGGCTGGGCCTTCGAGCGGATCTCCCGCCATCCCGAGGTGCTGCAGAGGTTGGTCGCCGAAGCCGCGGGGGAGGGCAACACCTACCGGCAAGCGACCATCTTCGAGGTCCAGCGCAACCGTACCGTCATCGACTTCGCCGGCCGGCATGTGGCCGCCCCGATTTACGAACTGGGGCGGTGGCGCATCCCGCAGGGGTTCTCGATCATGGTGAGCCTGCGCATGCTGCACCTGGACCCGGAGTTGTACCCCGAACCGCAGCGATTCGACCCGCAGCGGTTCCTCGAGGACAAGCCCAGCACCTTCTCCTGGGTTCCCTTCGGCGGCGGCACCCGTCGCTGCGTCGGGGCGGCGTTCGCCAATATGGAATTGGACATCGTCCTGCGCACCGTGCTTCGCCACGTCGCTATCCAGACCACTTCGGCGCCCGGGGAGAAGGTGCACAACCGCGGCGTCGCCTTTACCCCCAAGAAGGGCGGCCGGGTGGTGGTGCACCGCCGCCCGACGCCACTGCGCTAGCGCCCGACGCCACTGCGCTAGCGCCCGACGCCACTGCGCTAGCGCCCGACGCCACTGCGCTAGCGCCCGCGCCACTGCGCTAGCGCCCCCGCGCTTTGCCGTCCCCCGGCTTCACCGCCCCCGCCTTGAAGACCCCGCCTTTAACGCCGCAGAGTGGTGAACCGGCTCTCTTCCTGGGGCGGGGCCAGCGGATTGCGCAGGATCTCCAGCGGGAAGGTCTCCAGCGGCGCATCGCCCGCGTCGGGGTCCTCATAAAGTCCGAGGGTGTAGACCCCTTCGGCTCCGATGACGACCGGCAATTTTTGCGCGAACACCCGAAATTTGACCGGTGCCTCCGGGTTGTCGTCCCAGTGCCAGCCGAATTTCAGAGTGCTCAGGCGCTCGCCGCTGGGAGAACTGGCAACGATGTATCCAACCGGGTCGTATTCCTCACCGTTGAGCCCACATACCGCCACCACGATGTCCAGCGTGATCTCCGCCGGAAAGACATCGACATACCCACTGGTCATCGGGAAGCCCTTGAGCGCGAGGCCGCCGGCGGGCTCCTCGTTGGCGCTCAGCGACGGAGCGAAAGTGACGACGCGCATGGCGGTAACCCCTCTTTTCCTGTGCGGACACAACCTGAAACCATCCGCGATGACGTTCAGCCCATGTTAAGCCTTGGCTGAATCGAGTTAGCCGGACACCCTCGACTGCCCGGCTCGTCGCGAATCGGCCCGACCGATTCGGATCCCGTTTCCCATGCTTAGCGCCGATGACGGGCGATCTGGCCGAAGGCAGAGCCCATCGGATACCCCCCGAACTGCGTTTTTGCCGAAATCTGAGAAAAGTATGCGAATCGGCGTGACAAACCACCGTCCGGCCCTGCATACTCTTCAGCTGTGCGGGGTATGCCCGTGTTCGACGTGGAGTGAGGGGCTCCACGCATCTACGAGGAGAGTTGATGTCTTCAACAGAGTCGTCCCAGGTCAACGGCCGCAATCGTCGTTCTTCGAAGGGCCTGGTGCGCGCAATCGAATACAGCCGGCGGACCGTGACGGGCACTGACACCGTTCCGGGCTACGCCCGCTACGTTGGGCGCGTCGGCGCCTTGGCTGTGGCCCTGGGCATCGGCTCGGGCATCTCGGCAATGCCGCTGGCATTCGCCGACACCACCGGCTCGGCCGGTTCGACCGGATCGAGCGCATCGGACGCCTCCGGTGCCAGCAGCTCCAGCTCGCCGTCCAAGCGGACCTCGCAGCGCGCCGGAACCCGTTCCGGAGCCGGCAGCTCGTCCGCAGCGGATGCCAGCTCCGATGCCGGCAGCGACGCCTCCCCTCGGGCGCGCGGACGTGCAGGCGCGACGACTGCAGATGACGCGGCAACTTCCTCGCGGCGCAACAACGACTCGAATCCGGTGGCGGACCTCGACGTTCCGGACACCGACAACGATGCCCCGGACACCTCGGCCGTCGCCGAGGCCGCCACCCCGTCGGCCGCTCCGGTGGTCGACGTGACCGAGCCGAAGGGCTCGGACACCGCCGTCCCTGCGGCGACACCTGCTCCGGCGGCTGCTGTGTCCGCAGTCGCCGCTCCGGCGGCAGCCACGACCACCGCCGCCGAGGCGCCGGCCATGACCGCCGCGCAGCCCCGCGGCTCGGTCAGCGTCGGATCCAACCTCCTCACCTGGCTGGGTGCGGGCACCGGCGGCGACGTGCCGGCCGCGGCCCCGCTGGCATGGGCAGCCCTGGCGAGCACTCGCCGCGAACTGGGCCGCACCTCGACTGCCGCCGGTGCGGCAGCGGCGACCACCAGCGGTGAGCCCGCCGACCCGCTCGCGGTCTTCACCCCGAGCGCCGCGGCGACCGCTTCGGTGACGGCAAACCCCATCGCGGACTTCATCCGCTTCTTCATCGGTGACGGCACCGCCGACAACCCCAACGCCGGCATCCTGTTCGGCAACGGCTACAGCTACACCAGCTACGAGGGCGCCTGCACCACCGGCGCCTGCAACGGTGGCAACGGCGGCCTCATCGGCAACGGCGGCAGCGGCTACGCCGGCGGCAACGGCGGCTCGGCCGGATGGTTCGGCAACGGCGGCGACGGCGGTGCCGGTGTCAACGGCGGTGCCGGTGGCAACGGTGGCACCGGCGGCCTGTTCATCGGCAACGGCGGCAACGGCGGCGCTGGCGGCGCCTCGCCGATCTCGACCGGTGACGGCGGAGCCGGCGGCAAGGGTGGCAACACCGGTCTGCTGTCGGTGTTCGGCACCGGTGGCACCGGCGGCACAGGCGGTAAGAGCGGCATCAGCTCCGGCAAGGGCGGCGCCGGCGGCGCCGGCGGTAGCGCCG
>JAGQTQ010000089.1 GCA_020438905.1 Mycobacterium sp. | reverse complement strand
ACCTGCACTCCCGGCTGCTGGAGCGTTGTGCAAAGCTCTCCGACGAGCTCGGCGGCGGGTCGATGACCGGTCTGCCGATCATCGAGACCAAGGCCAATGACATCTCGGCCTACATCCCCACCAACGTCATCTCGATCACCGACGGCCAGTGCTTCCTGGAGACCGACCTGTTCAACCAGGGCGTCCGGCCGGCCATCAACGTCGGCGTCTCGGTGTCCCGCGTCGGCGGCGCCGCGCAGATCAAGGCAATGAAGGAGGTCGCGGGCAGCCTGCGCCTGGACTTGTCGCAGTACCGCGAACTCGAGGCCTTCGCGGCCTTCGCCTCCGATCTGGACGAGACCTCCAAGGCACAGCTGGAACGCGGCGCGCGACTGGTCGAGCTGCTCAAACAGCCCCAGTACAGCCCGATGTCGGTCGAAGACCAGGTGGTGGCGATCTTCCTGGGTACCAAGGGCCATCTGGATTCGGTCCCGGTCGCCGACGTCTCCCGCTTCGAGTCGGAGTTCATCGAGCACCTCAAGGCCTCCGGTTCCTCGATCCTGGGTGACATCAAGTCTTCGCAGAAGCTCACCGAGGAGACCGAGTCCGCTCTCGAGAAGACCGTCGCGGACTTCAAGAAGGGCTTCGCCACCTCCGACGGAAGCTCGGTGGTCCCCGACGCCCACGTCGCGGCGATGAGTGAGGACGAGGTGGAGAAGGAAGCCGTTCAGGTCCGCAAGCCCGCGCCGAAGAAGAAGTAATGGCAGCGACACTGCGCGAACTGCGCGGACGAATCCGCTCGGCCGGGTCGATCAAGAAGATCACCAAGGCCCAGGAGCTGATCGCCACCTCCCGGATCGCCAAGGCGCAGGCTCGGGTCGAGGCGGCGCGCCCGTATTCCGCCGAGATCACCCACATGCTGACCGAACTGGCGGCAGAGTCGGCGCTGGACCATCCGCTGCTGGTGGCCCGGGAGAAGCCGAAGCGGGCTGCGGTTCTGGTGGTGTCCTCCGATCGCGGGCTGTGCGGTGCCTATAACGCCAATGTCCTGCGGCGGGCTGAGGAGTTGATCTCCCTGCTGCGCGAGGAGGGCAAGTCGCCGGTCCTCTACGTAGTGGGTCGAAAGGCGCTGGGCTACTTCAGCTTCCGCAATTGGAAGATCACCGAGGCCTGGACCGGATTCTCGGAGAAGCCCACCTACGAGAAGTCCCAGGAGATCGCCGACACCCTGGTGGCGGCGTTCATGGCCGGTGCCGACGATCAAGGCGACGACCCCGGCGCGGACGGAATCTTCGGCGTCGACGAACTGCACATCGTCTTCACCGAGTTCCGCTCGATGCTTTCGCAGTTCGCCGAGGCCCGGCGGATCGCTCCGATGGAGGTCGAGTACGTCGAGGAGGATCCGGGACCGCACACCCTGTTCTCCTTCGAACCCGACGCCACCACGCTGTTCGAGTCGCTGTTGCCGCGCTACGTGGCGACCCGGATTTTCTCCGCCCTTCTTGAGGCGGCGGCCTCCGAGTCGGCCTCGCGGCGGCGCGCGATGAAGGCCGCCTCCGACAATGCCGACGATCTGATCAAGATCCTCACCCTGATGGCCAACCGCGAGCGCCAGGCCCAGATCACCCAGGAAATCAGCGAGATCGTCGGTGGCGCGAACGCGCTGGCCGACGCAGCGCAGAAGTAGACCCCCGTCAGAAAGCCCAGGAAGCGAAGAAGAAATGACTGTCACCGCTGATACCCAGAACAGCACCGCAGGGCGCGTCGTGCGCATCACCGGCCCGGTCGTCGACGTGGAGTTTCCCCGCGGCGCGGTCCCTGAGCTGTTCAACGCCCTGCACGCCGACATCTCCTATGGCGCCCTGGCCAAGACCCTGACGCTGGAGGTCGCACAGCACCTCGGCGACAACCTGGTGCGGACCATCTCCATGCAGCCCACCGACGGTCTGGTGCGCGGTGTCGAGGTGACCGACACCGGCGGTTCGATCTCGGTGCCGGTCGGTGACGGCGTCAAGGGCCACGTGTTCAACGCGCTGGGCCACTGCCTGGACGAGCCGGGTTACGGCAAGGACTTCGAGCACTGGTCGATCCACCGCAAGCCGCCGGCCTTCGACGAGCTCGAGCCCCGCACCGAGATGCTCGAGACCGGCCTGAAGGTGGTCGACCTGCTCACCCCGTACGTCCGTGGCGGCAAGATCGCCCTGTTCGGCGGCGCGGGCGTGGGCAAGACGGTGCTCATCCAGGAGATGATCAACCGCATCGCCCGCAACTTCGGCGGCACCTCGGTGTTCGCCGGGGTGGGGGAGCGCACCCGCGAGGGCAACGACCTGTGGGTGGAGCTTCGGGACGCGAACGTCCTCAAGGACACCGCTCTGGTGTTCGGTCAGATGGATGAACCGCCGGGCACCCGTATGCGGGTGGCGCTCTCCGCGCTGACCATGGCGGAGTTCTTCCGTGACGAGCAGGGCCAGGACGTGCTGCTGTTCATCGACAACATCTTCCGGTTCACCCAGGCCGGCTCCGAGGTGTCGACCCTGCTGGGCCGCATGCCCTCGGCGGTGGGCTACCAGCCGACCCTTGCCGATGAGATGGGCGAGTTGCAGGAGCGCATCACCTCCACCCGCGGCCGGTCGATCACCTCGATGCAGGCCGTCTACGTGCCCGCCGACGACTACACCGACCCCGCCCCGGCCACCACCTTCGCTCACCTGGATGCCACCACGGAGCTCTCCCGCGCGGTGTTCTCCAAGGGCATCTTCCCGGCGGTGGACCCGCTGGCGTCGAGCTCAACGATCCTGCACCCCAGCGTCGTCGGCGAGGAGCACTACCGGGTCGCGCAGGAGGTCATCCGGATCCTGCAGCGGTACAAGGATCTCCAAGACATCATCGCCATTCTCGGTATCGACGAGCTCTCCGAGGAGGACAAGCAGCTGGTCTACCGGGCGCGTCGTATCGAGCGGTTCCTGAGCCAGAACATGATGGCGGCCGAGCAGTTCACCGGTCAGCCCGGCTCCACGGTCCCGCTCAAGGAGACCGTCGAGGCGTTCGACAAGCTGTGCAAGGGCGATTTCGACCACCTGCCCGAGCAGGCGTTCTTCCTCATCGGCGGACTCGACGACCTGGCGAAGAAGGCCGAGAGCCTCGGCGCGAAGCTCTGATCGGCCTATGCCGGTAATGAGCCCTCGCGCGAAGTTCATCGCAATGACTCGAAAGGTGATGTGAGATGGCCGAATTGGACGTCGCTATCGTCTCCGTCGAACGCAAGATCTGGTCCGGCAAGGCGACGTTTCTGTTCACACGCACCACATCCGGCGAGATCGGTATCCTGCCCAACCACATCCCGTTGGTGGCCCAGCTGGTCAATGATGCGATGGTCCGGGTGGAGCGCGAGGGCGAGGACGATCTGCGGATCGCCGTCGACGGCGGCTACCTGTCGGTGACCGAGGCCGGTGTGACGGTTCTGGCGGAATCGGCGGAGTTCTCCTCGGAGATCGACGCGGACGCGGCGAAGGCCGCCGCGTCCTCCGACGACCCGACAACAGCCGCGCGCGGCCGCGCCCGGCTGCGGGCACTCGGCCAACTCGACTGATCTGGCCTCGACCGACCGGGCCTGGGTGAAGCGGGCACAGCGATGAGCGCGCCGATGACGATCATGGTGGCGCTGGTAGTCATCCTGTTGTTGCTTGTGCTCGCGCTCAGCTACCGATTGTGGAAGCTACGGCAGGGCGGCACACCGGCGATCCTGCGCGACACCCCGGCGGTCGGTGGCCACGGTTGGCGCCATGGGGTGATTCGGTATCGCGGCGGCGAGGCGCGGTTCTACCAGCTCTCCAGTCTGCGGCTGTGGCCTGACCGGCGGCTGGGCCGACGAGGCCTGGAGATCGTGTCCCGCCGAGCACCGCGAGGTGACGAGTTCGACATCATGACCGAGGAAATCGTCGTGCTCGAGTTACAGGAGACCAGCGGGGCACAGGATTGCGGCTATGAGATGGCTCTGGATCGTGGTGCCCTCACGGCATTTTTGTCCTGGGTTGAATCCCGGCCCTCCCCGCGGGCGCGCCGGCGCAGCGTCTAGGCGCTACCGCCCTGGATTGTGGTCGCCGGGTCCACCCGGCTGCCACAGCACGTCGCCATCGGGGTTGGCTACCCGACACAGGATGAACAACAGGTCAGACAACCTGTTGAGGTACCGGGCCGGTAGTGGGCTGACGGTATCGGGGTGGGCCTTTACCGCGATCCACGCCGACCGCTCGGCGCGGCGGGTCACCGTCCGCGCGACATGCAGCAGCGCCGACAGCCCCGTTCCGCCCGGCAGGATGAACGAGTTCAGGGCGGGCAGTGCCTCGTTGTACTCGTCGCACCACCGCTCGAGGCGCTCGATATAGGACTCGGTGATCCGCAGCGGCGGATACTCGGGATGCTCGACGACAGGGGTCGCCAAGTCGGCGCCCGCGTCGAACAAGTCGTTTTGAATCCAGGTCAGCACCGTGCGGATCGGCTCGTCGGGTCTGCCGATGGCGACGGCGACACCGATCGCGGCGTTGGCTTCATCGCAATCGCCGTAGGCGACCAGTCGGGGGTCGTTCTTGGCGATCCGGGAGAAGTCGCTCAGACCCGAGGTTCCGTCATCGCCGGTTCGGGTGTAGATGCGGGTCAAGTGGATACCCATAACGGGAACGGTACGCGGCCGGACCTCCACTAAACTAACGACCCGTGGGTGAGCGTTTCCTGGTGACCGGCGGTAACCGGTTGTCCGGCGAAGTGGCGGTCGGCGGCGCCAAGAACAGTGTGCTGAAGCTGATGGCGGCCGCGTTGCTTGCCGAGGGCACCACCACGATCACCAACTGCCCGGACATCCTCGACGTGCCGCTGATGGCCGAGGTGCTGCGTGGGCTGGGGGCCAACGTCGAACTGGACGGTCCGGTGGTCCGGATCACCTCGCCCGACGAGCCCAAGTACGAGGCGGACTTCGCCGCGGTGCGGCAGTTCCGGGCATCGGTCTGTGTGCTGGGCCCGCTCGTCGGCCGGTGCAAACGTGCGCGGGTCGCGTTGCCCGGCGGCGACGCGATCGGTTCGCGGCCGCTCGACATGCACCAGTCGGGTCTGCGCCAGCTCGGGGCGGAGTGCAGCATCGAGCACGGCTGTGTCGTGGCCTCGGCCGATCACCTGCGAGGCGCTGAGATCCAGCTGGAGTTCCCCTCGGTGGGTGCCACCGAGAACATCCTGATGGCGGCCGTCGTCGCCGAGGGTCTGACGATCATTCACAACGCCGCCCGGGAACCCGACGTGGTGGACCTCTGCGAGATGCTCAACCAGATGGGTGCCCGCATCGAGGGAGCGGGGACCTCGACTCTGAGGATCAGCGGTGTGGACAAGCTGCACCCCACCGAACATCGGGTGATCGGGGACCGCATCGTCGCCGCCACCTGGGGTATTGCCGCGGCGATGACGCGCGGCGACATCTCGGTCAGCGGGGTGGACCCTGCCCACCTGCAGCTGGTGTTGCACAAACTTCATGACGCCGGCGCGACGGTGACTCAGCATGACGACGGTTTCCGGGTGGTGCAGTACGACCGGCCCAAGGCCTGCAATGTCGCCACACTGCCGTTCCCCGGGTTTCCGACCGATCTGCAGCCGATGGCCATCGCCTTGGCCGCCATCGCCGACGGCACCTCGATGATCACCGAGAACGTGTTCGAGGCGCGGTTCCGATTCGTGGAGGAGATGATCCGTCTCGGCGCCGATGCCCGCACCGACGGCCACCACGCGGTGGTGCGCGGAATCCCGCAGCTTTCCAGCGCGCCGGTGTGGTCTTCGGACATCAGGGCCGGCGCCGGGTTGGTGCTGGCGGGCCTGGTCGCGGACGGAGAGACCGAGGTCCACGACGTTTTTCACATCGATCGGGGCTACCCGCTGTTCGTGGAGAACCTGCAGATTTTGGGTGCGGAAATAGAACGGGTACAGTAGGCGTTACATCCCGGCAGTGCCCTGGATCCGCTTGGCGGAACGGAAGCCGATTTGACTGAGGATCACACGCTGAAGTAAGCTGGTGGGGTTGCCCTGCGAGCGGTCGCAAGCGGGTGTGTTGTTTGAGAACTCA
>JAGQTQ010000088.1 GCA_020438905.1 Mycobacterium sp. | reverse complement strand
CACCGCCGTCGACCAGGCTCATCTGATTGTCCAGTTCCGCCGAGGCCGTCCCGGTACCGGCGAACAGGCCCGCCAACAAGGCGACCAGTGTCACCAGAACGCGACCAATAGTCTTCATGGTCTCCCTAGTACGGTTCGGCGGTGATGTGGAGTTCACCGGCGTTGAAGCCGTCGGCTCCCGTGAGCGCCGACAGCCGGTCTTGGATGTCACGAGGAAGATATCGGTACGGCAACCGTCCGAGCAACGCGAACCACCCGAATACCCCTGCCGACTCCCCCCGGGTCCGGTTAGCCGAGAGATGTGCGACCCGTCCACCACGAGCCGTTGCGTTCCCACTCGGACCGCCCCAACGGATTCGACCGCCGACCCATTCGTAGCACCGGAGCGACGGAGAAAAAAGCACTCTGAAGTGCTCAAAGATGGTGCGGTGGAACATTTTCCCGCAACCAGCGATCCCCCGGCGCGGTATCCCCCCCGCCATCGGGATCGCGCTCGTCAGAGGACTCCTGCGGCAGTTCGGCACCGAAAATCCTGTTAACTGTGGCCCGATCCGGACGGGGCGGTCCGGTCACTGCCCGCCCCAAATGTGACAAAGGTCACAGACTTGACGTTTCCGCACGTCACAGCTGTGAAACATGATGTTTACCGAGAGTTCGCTGGGTCAGATTTCCAGGCTCGAAAGCTCGGCGATCACGTGCGCGGCAAGCGGACACAACGTTGCCATCCCGTCGCGCACCGCGGCCCGGGAGCCGGCGAGATTCACCACCAGGGTGCTGCCGGAAATGCCCGCGAGACCACGCGAGAGACCTGCATCGGAACTGCCCGCGGCCAAGCCCGACGACCGCAGCGCCTCACCGATACCCTTCAGTTCCCGGTCCAGCACGGCCCGGGTCGCCTCCGGGGTCACATCGCGCGGGCTCACCCCGGTGCCACCAACGGAGACCACGAGGTCCACACCGCCGATCACCGCGGTGTTCAGGGCGTTGCGGATCTCCACCTCGTCGGCGGAGACCACCACGACACCATCGACCACGAAACCCGCCTCGTTGAGCAGTTCGGTCACCAACGGACCGCTGTGATCCTCGGCGACACCGCGGGCCCTGCGATCGTCCACCACGACCACCAGTGCGCGACCGGCCGACCCCTGGGGCTGTTCCATGGATGTCACCGTATATGGGCGCGACTGCCCCCGCGGTGAGTCGCCGATCCCCGGGCCTCCCGGTTCGGTGACCACCCGGATCATTGGTCCGCCTTGCCGAGCGTGACCTCGACGGTCTGCGGCTTACCGGAATCGTCCTGGAAGGTCAGCTGCAATTTTTCGCCGGGGGCCCGCGATCGCACGGCGGCCACCAACGCATTGGCGCTGCCGATCACCCGGTCGTCGACCCTGGTCACCACCACACCACTGGGCAGGCCGGCCTTGAACGCGGCCCCGTCCTTGACGACCTCGACGATCTTGGCGCCATGGGCGGTGACGTCATTGCTGACCTGCACCCCGAGCGAGGCGTGCGAAGCGGTGCCGCTGCTGATCAGTTCATCGGCGATGCGCTTGGCCTGATCCACCGGAATCGCGAAACCAAGCCCGATCGAACCGCTCTTCGCATCGCCGGAGTCACCTCCCAGGGTGGCGATGGCGGAGTTGACGCCGACCAGTTCGCCGTTCATGTTCACCAGCGCGCCGCCGGAGTTGCCGGGATTGATCGCGGCGTCGGTCTGGATGGCGTCCAGGACCGTGTTCTGGTTCCTGGCGTCACCGCCGGCGGCCACGGGCCGGTTCAGCGCGCTGATGATGCCGGTGGTGACCGTGCCCTCCAGGCCCAGCGGGGAGCCCACGGCGACGACGTCCTGGCCGACCCGCAGGTTCGCCGAGGAACCGAGAGCGATCGGCGTCAACCCGGACACCCCCTCGGCCCGGACCACCGCGATATCACTGGACGGGTCGGCCCCCACCACGGTGAACGGTGCAGTGCGGCCGTCGGCGAAGGTCACGGTGGAGGTCGTGGCCTTGGCGGGGACGCCGCCGCGTCCGCCCTGGCCGCCCTTCCCGGGGGCGCCGGGCAGACCCGGAAGCCCGGGAGTGCCGGCGGTGCCGTCCTGCGCGACGCTCACGACGTGGCTGTTGGTCAGGATCAGGCCATCCTCGGACAACACGATGCCCGAGCCCTCCTCCGAAGCCCGCCCCATCTTGGTCTCCAGCTTCACCACACTGGGCACCACCTTGGCTGCCACCTGCTCGACCGAGCCCACCGGCACGTTGGCGGTGGGGACGGCGGCGCGCCCGTTCGGCACCGCGGTGGCGATCGTCGTCGTTGGGCCACTCTGCGGCTGCGCCATCACCGCGACCATGCCGCCCATCCCGGCCGACACGGCGGCGATCGCCAGCGCGCCGACCGTCATCGCGATCGGCCGGGAACGCTTCCGAGCCGGCTCGCCGGCCACCGGCGGCAGGACCGCGGTGCTACCCGCCCGCGCGGAACGGTACGGATCCCAGGCCTGTTGCGCCCCGGGCTGTTGGGCGCTCGCATACCGCCAGTCATAGGGCTGCTGATAGCCGCCCGGGTTGTAGCCGGACCCCGCTTGCTGATTCGGCAAGCCCCGGCCGGACTGCTGCGACGGCGAGTAACGCGGGTCGTCTGTCATGGTCGTTGCTTTGCTCTTTCTGGTTGTCGACACGCGCACGCGTCATATGTGGTCAGGCAAGCTTGCCGGGTACTACTGAGAATCCACTGAGATAACACTCGGTACGGCTGATGCGTTCCCTTCCCCGTGGCCGAACTCACCGTTTGCTGACGAGATTTCGCTGTGGGCTGATGCAGAGCGGTAGGACAAACCTGTGGGAAGGCCCGGCAAGAGAACGTGGAACGTGGTTCCGGGCGGCTTACCGCCGGGCACCGTCTCACCGATGCGGATCATCCCGCCGTGTTTGACCACGACCCGTTTGACAATCGCCAGTCCCAGACCGGATCCGGGCATGGCCCGGGCGGAGGTCGAGCGGTAAAACCGCTCGAAGACCAGACCCCGCTCCTCCGGTTCGATTCCCGGCCCCTCGTCGGACACCGTGAGTTCGGCGTGGGCGGCATCGACCTGACGCAGCCGCAGGGCCACCGTTCCGCTGGGCGGACTCCACTTGGCCGCGTTGTCGAGCAGGTTGAGCACGGCCCGGGACAGGCCGGCCGGGTCGCCGTGAATCTGCCAGCCGACGGCGTCCACGTCGAAGCTGATGTCGTTGCGGCGCCGCCGGACACGCTCCAGGCTACGGTCGATGACCTCGGTCATCTCGACGTCCTCGAGGACACTGCCCCGCGCGTTGTCCTCTCGGGTCAGATCCACCAGATCCCCCACCAGCGTGGACAGTTCCTCGATCTGGCCGATCACGTCGGCACGCAGATCGGCCAACTCGCTCTCCGGGATCGGCGGAGCGCCAGGCGCGCCGGAAGCCATCAGCAACTCGACGTTGGTGCGCAGCGACGTCAGCGGGGTCTTGAGCTCGTGCCCGGCATCCGCGACCAGCCGGGCCTGCCGCTCGCGGGACTCAGCCAGCGCCCGCAGCATCGCGTTGAACGCCTCGGTGAGCCTGGCCAGTTCGTCACTGCCGAAAACCGGGATGGGCCGCAAGTCGTCGGTGCGGGCGACCCGTTCGGTGGCCTCGGTCAGCTGAGCGACCGGCCGCAGACCGGTTCGGGCCACCATTCCACCTGCCACCGCTGCGATCACCACCCCGATACCACCGACCGCCAACAGCACCCATTTGAGCTTGGTCATCACCGCGTTGGTGGGCTGCAGGCTCTTGGAGATCAGCAGCGAACTCTCATTGGGCAGATGGATCGCCAGCACCCGCTGGTCTCCGACGGTGCGACGGGACATGAAGAGTTCGCCGCGGATGACCGCCTTCTCCGGCTGGCCGACCGGCAGGGTCTGTCCCTGTTGATTCGCGGTGTAGATCGAGCGGCCCGGGTTGACCAGCATCGCGTTGACGTCGGAGTAGGCCGTTCCCTCTATGGCCTTGGCCGGGTCGGCGGCCAGCGAACCGCTGGCGATCAGGAGTTGGGCCCGGCTCTGCAGCTGGTTGTCGATGTCGGTGTACAGCGCCGCGGAGACCACCGCGTACACCGCGACGGCCATCAGCACGACCACCATCGCCACCATGGACATCGCGAGCAGCATCACCCGCCATCGCAGCGACAGCGACGTGGTGGCTTTCTCCGGCACCCGGATGGCCTGCGCGCGCCGCCTGAGTCCAAACATCAGGATCCCAACATCTCGGCTAGGGCGGTGTCTCACGCAGCACGTAACCCACCCCGCGCACGGTGTGGATCAGCCGCGGCTCCCCCTCTGCTTCGGTCTTGCGGCGCAGGTAGCCGACGTACACCTCGAGGGCATTGCCGGAGGTGGGGAAGTCGAAACCCCAGACCTCCTCGAGAATCCGGCTCCGGGTCAGCACCCGGCGGGGGTTGGCGATGAGCATCTCCAGCAGGGCGAACTCGGTGCGGGTCAGGCTGATCGCCCGCTTGCCGCGGTGCACCTCACGGGTCCCAGGGTCCAGCGTCAGGTCGGCGAAGGTCATCACCGCGGTCTCGGTGGGCTCGTCCGGACCGGTGCGGCGCAGCAGCGCCCGCAGCCGGGCCAGAAGTTCCTCCAGCGCGAAGGGCTTGGGAAGGTAGTCGTCAGCGCCGGCGTCGAGCCCGGCCACCCGTTCGGACACCGAGTCGCGCGCCGTGAGCACCAGGATCGGTAGGTCGTCACCGGTGCTGCGCAACTGCCGGCACACCTCCAGGCCGTCCAGCCGCGGCATCATCACGTCCAGCACCACCGCGTCGGGCCGCTCATTACTGATCGCCTCCAGGGCTTCCACCCCATCCTCGGCGAGGTCGACGGTGTACCCGTTGAACGACAGCGAACGCCGCAGGGACTCCCGCACTGCCCGGTCGTCGTCGACCACAAGAATTCGCACGAGAGCTAGTGTCAACCAATCGGCTTAGATTCGTCTAAGAGACGCGCCGCGTCCGCCGTCGATTCGCCGGATCGCGGAAGACGAGATCAGCGCTTGTCGAAGTCGATCAGACCCAGGCGGGCAGCCTTGAGCAGCCGGCGGGGCACCTTGTGCGGACGGCCGCCGACGGAGACGGTGACCAAGCCCGGCTCGGTCGCTTTCCACTGCGAACGCCGACTGCGGGTGTTCGATCGCGACATCCGGCGTTTCGGCACGGCCATGAGAACAAACTCCTCTTGATTGCTGCCGCGCAGACCTAGGCGCAGGCACGTTGTTGCCAGGATAACCGTCCGGCGGCGGCTTCGCCAAAGCGGGCGCTGCCGCCCTGCGCTCCTTGGGCCCTGCGCTCCGTGGGCCCTGCGCTCCGTGGGCCCGGACCCGGCACGTCGTTGACAGTCCGCCCAGCCCCGCGAGTAACCTACCGGTTGGTTGGCCGGCAGGCGTCGGCCACGCGTTCGGCGAGGGAGGAATCTCGGTGACGGCTTCCCGCGGCGCCGGCCCGGTTCGAATCGGCAACTGCTCGGGGTTCTACGGCGACCGCTCGGCCGCGATGCGGGAGATGCTCACCGGCGGGGACCTGGATTACCTGACCGGCGACTACCTCGCCGAACTGACAATGCTCATCCTGGGCCGCGACCGGATGAAGAACCCCGAGCGCGGCTATGCCAAGACCTTCCTGACCCAACTCGAGGAGTGCCTGGGTCTGGTTCACCAGCACCGGGTGCGCATCGTCGCCAACGCCGGCGGCCTGAACCCGGCCGGCCTGGCCGCCGCGGTGCGGGACCTGGCCGACCGCCTGGGGGTGCCGCTGACCGTGGCCCATGTCGAAGGCGACGACCTACTGGCCCGCAGTGCCGAACTCGGATTGGGCTCCCCGCTGACCGCCAACGCCTATCTGGGCGCCTGGGGAATCGTCGAGTGCCTGAACTCGGGCGCGGACATCGTGGTCACCGGCCGGGTCACCGACGCCTCGGTCGTCGTCGGTCCCGCCGCCGCCCATTTCGGCTGGCAAGCGGCGGACTATGATCGGATCGCGGGCGCGGTGGTGGCCGGGCACGTGATCGAATGCGGCACCCAGGCCACCGGGGGCAACTACTCCTTCTTCACCGAAATCCCCGATCTGTCCCACGCCGGCTTCCCGCTGGCCGAGATCCACGACGACGGCTCCTCGGTGATCACCAAGCATCCCGGTACCGGCGGATCGGTCAACATCGGGACCGTCACCGCGCAGCTGCTCTACGAGATCACCGGATCCCGCTACGCCAACCCGGACGCGACGGCCCGGTTCGACTCGATCGAATTGGGCGACGACGGACCCGACCGGGTGCGGATATCCGGCGTGCGCGGGGAGCCCCCGCCGCCGACGTTGAAGGTCTCGCTGAACAGCATCGGCGGATTCCGCAACTCGGCCACGTTCGTCCTGACCGGACTGGATATCGAGGCCAAGGCGGGGTTGGTGCGCCGCCAACTCGATGCCGCGCTGAGCGTGCGGCCCCGGGAACTGGAGTGGACGCTGGCGCGCACCGACCACCCCGACGCCGCTACCGAACAGACCGCCAGCGCGCTGTTGACCTGCACCGTGCGCGACCCCGACCAGAACACCGTGGGCCGCCGGTTCTCCGCCGCCGCGGTCGAACTCGCGCTGGCCAGCTACCCGGGTTTCCACACCACCGCCCCACCGGCCGACGCCGCGGTCTACGGCCTGTTCACCGCCGGTTACGTGCCGGCCGGCGAGGTGGCGCACACCGCCGTGCTGGCCGATGGCACCCGGGTGCCGATCGCCCCGGCCACCGAGACCTTGCAGCTGTCCGAGGCCGCCTCGCCCGCGCTCCCCGAACCGCTGCCGGCCGGGCCGACCCGGCGGGTGCCGCTGGGCACCATCGCCGGAGCCCGCAGCGGGGACAAGGGCGGGGGTGCCAACATCGGTGTGTGGGTGCGCACCGAGCGGCAGTGGCGCTGGCTGGCCAACGCCCTGACCGTCGAGGCGGTGCGCGAACTACTCCCGGAAGCCCGGGATCTTCCGGTCACCCGTCACCTGCTGCCGGGCATCCGCGCGGTCAACTTCGTCATCGACGGCATCCTCGGCAGGGGGGTCGCCTACCAGGCCCGGTTCGACCCGCAGGCCAAGGGCCTGGGCGAATGGCTGCGCAGCCGTCACGTCGAGATCCCCGAGGAGATCCTCTAGATGAGCATCTGGACCACACCCGAGCGTCAGCAGCTGCGAATGTCGGTGCGGGCCTTCGCCGAACGGGAGATCCTGCCGAACATCGACGACTGGGAACGGGCCGGCGAACTACCCCGTGACCTCAGCCGCCGGGCCGCCGAGGCCGGACTGCTCGGCGTCGGGTTCCCCGACGAGGTCGGCGGCGAGGGTGGCGACGCCGCCGACGTGGCGATCATCTGCGAGGAACTTCACCACGCCGGCACACCCGGCGGAGTGTTCGCCTCCCTGTTCACCGTCGGCATCGCCGTACCGCACATGGTGGCCTCGGGCGATCCGCGACTGATCGAGAAGTTCGTCAAGCCCACCCTGGCCGGCGAGTTGATCGGCTCGCTGGCCATCACCGAACCCGGCGGCGGCTCGGACGTCGGGCACCTGCGCACCACCGCCGTCCGCGACGGCGACCACTACGTCCTCAACGGTGCCAAGACCTACATCACCTCCGCGGTGCGCGGGGATTACGTGGTGGCCGCCGTGCGCACCGGCGGTCCTGGCGCCGGCGGGGTCTCGATGATCGTCATCGAGAAGAGCACGCCCGGTTTCGAGGTGAGCCGCAAGCTGGACAAAATGGGCTGGCGCTCCTCGGACACCGCCGAGTTGTCCTTCAGTGACGCGCGGGTTCCAGTGCAGAACCTGATCGGCGCGGAGAACACCGGCTTCCTGCAGATCGCCGCGGCGTTCGTCTCCGAACGGATCGGGCTTGCGGTACAGGCGTACGCCAGCGCGCAGCGCTGCCTGGACCTGACCGTGGGCTGGTGCCGCGACCGGGAGACCTTCGGCAAGCCGCTGATCGCCCGGCAGAGCGTGCAGAACACCCTGGCCGAGATGGCCAGGCGCATCGACGTCGCCCGGGTGTACTCCCGCAACGTGGTCGAACGCTCCCTGGCGGGCGGGACGAACCTGATCGCGGAGGTGTGTTTCGCCAAGAACACCGCCGTGGAGGCCGGCGAATGGGTGGCCAACCAGGCCGTGCAACTCTTCGGCGGGATGGGATACATGGCCGAGTGCGAGATCGAACGGCAGTACCGCGACATGCGGATTCTGGGCATCGGCGGCGGCACCACCGAGATCCTCACCGCACTGGCCGCCAAGGCGCTGGGATTCCAGGCATGAGCGCGCTGCGCAGCACCGTGGATGCGTCCTCACCCGCCTACACCGAGGCCGCCGAGGCGATGCGGGCCAAACTCGCCGACCTCGACGCCGAACTGGCCAGGGCACTGGCCGGAGGCGGGCCGAAATACGTTCAGCGCCATCATGACCGCGGCAAACTGACCGCACGCGAGCGCATCGAGTTGCTCGTCGACCCGGACTCCCCATTCCTGGAACTCGCGCCACTGGCCGCCTACGGCACGGACTTCCAGGTGGGCGCCAGCCTGGTGACCGGTATCGGCGTCGTCGAGGGAACCGAGTGCATGCTGGTCGCTCACGACCCCACGGTCAAGGGCGGTACGTCGAACCCCTGGACACTGAAAAAGGTCCTGCGCGCCAACCAGATTGCGCTGGAGAACCGGCTGCCGGTCATCTCGCTGGTGGAGTCCGGCGGCGCCGACCTGCCCACCCAGAAGGAGATCTTCATCCCGGGCGGGCGGATGTTCCGCGACCTGACCCGGCTGTCGGCGGCCGGGATACCGACCATCGCGCTGGTGTTCGGCAACTCCACCGCCGGCGGCGCCTACATCCCCGGCATGTCCGACTACGTGGTCATGATCAAAGAACGCTCCAAGGTGTTCCTGGCCGGGCCTCCGCTGGTCAAGATGGCCACCGGAGAGGAGTCCGACGACGAATCGCTCGGCGGGGCCGAGATGCACGCCCGCACTTCGGGTCTGGCCGACTACTTCGCCACCGACGAACTCGACGCGCTGCGCATAGGACGGCGCATCGTGGCCCGGCTCAACCGGGTCAAGAAGGGTCCCGCACCACAATTAATCAGCGAACCTCTGGCCGACCCCGAGGAACTACTGGGTATCGTGCCGGCCGATCTGCGCCTACCGTTCGACCCCCGCGAGGTGATCGCCCGGGTGGTCGACGGCTCCGATTTCGACGAGTTCAAACCGCTCTACGGCGGCTCCCTGGTGACCGGTTGGGCGCGTGTGCACGGCTACCCCATCGGCATTCTGGCCAACGCCCGCGGCGTGTTGTTCAGCGAGGAGTCCCAGAAGGCCACCCAGTTCATCCAGTTGGCCAACCAGTCCGACACGCCGCTTCTGTTCCTGCACAACACCACCGGATACATGGTCGGCAAGGCCTACGAGGAAGGCGGGATGATCAAGCACGGCGCGATGATGATCAACGCCGTGTCCAATTCGACCGTCCCGCACATCTCGCTGCTGATCGGCGCCTCCTACGGCGCAGGCCACTACGGCATGTGCGGCCGCGCCTACGACCCGCGGTTCCTGTTCGCCTGGCCCAGCGCGAAATCCGCGGTGATGGGCGGGGCACAGTTGGCCGGGGTGCTCTCCATCGTGGCGCGTGCCGCGGCCGGCGCCCGCGGCCAGGCGGTCGACGAGGACGCCGACGCCGCGTTGCGCGCAGCGGTGGAGGCCCAGATCGAGGCGGAGTCGCTGCCGATGTTCCTCTCCGGCCGGCTCTACGACGACGGGGTGATCGACCCCCGCGACACTCGTACCGTGCTGGGAATGTGCCTATCGGCGATAGCGAACGGCCCGATCGAGGGGACGTCGGCATTCGGCGTCTTCCGGATGTGAGGGGCGGCCGATGATCAGCAGGGTTCTGGTGGCCAACCGGGGCGAGATCGCCCGTCGGGTCTTCGCCACCTGCCGGCGCCTCGGCATCGGCACCGTCGCGGTCTACACCCACCCGGACGCCGGATCGCCTCATGTCGCCGAGGCCGACGCGCGGGTGAAGATCGACAGCTACCTCGACGCCGAGGACCTGATCCGGGCGGCCCTGTCCGCCGGCGCGGACGCGGTGCATCCGGGATACGGATTCCTTTCGGAGAAAGCGGGTTTCGCCCGCGCTGTGACCGACGCCGGGCTGACCTGGATCGGCCCTCCGCCGGCGGCGGTGGACGCGATGGGCTCGAAGATCGAGGCCAAGAAGCTCATGGCGGCCGCCGGTGTGCCCGTGCTCGACGAGATCGACCCGGCCACCGTCACCGCGGACCAGCTGCCCGTGCTGGTCAAGGCCTCGGCCGGCGGCGGCGGGCGCGGTATGCGGGTGGTCGAGCGGCTCGCCGACCTGCACGACCAGGTCCGGGCCGCCCGCCGCGAGGCCCATTCGGCGTTCGGCGATCCCACGGTGTTCTGCGAGCGCTACCTACCGCGCGGCCGGCACATCGAGGTGCAGGTGATGGCCGACCGCTACGGCACGGTATGGGCCCTAGGCGAGCGGGAGTGCTCGATCCAGCGACGGCACCAGAAAATCATCGAAGAGGCGCCTTCGCCTCTGGTGCAGCGCATTCCAGCCATGCGGGAGCGGCTGTTCGAGGCCTCCCGGCAGGCCGCGGCCGCCATCGGGTACACCGGGGCGGGCACGGTGGAGTTCCTCGCCGACGAGAACGGCGATTTCTTCTTCCTGGAAATGAACACCCGGCTGCAGGTCGAACACCCGGTCACCGAGCTGACCAGCCGCCTGGACCTCGTCGAACTACAGATCTCGGTGGCCGACGGCGATCCGCTTCCCGCCGGACCGCCGGCGGCGACCGGGCACTCCATCGAAGCGCGCCTGTACGCCGAGGATCCCGCCAAAGGCTGGCAGCCGCAGGCCGGACGGGTGCAGCACTTCGAGGTGCCCGGTGCGGCAACGCAATTCGGGCTGACCCACCGGACCGGGATCCGTCTGGATTCGGGCATCGTGGACGGTTCGGTGGTGTCGATCCACTACGACCCGATGTTGGCCAAGGTGATCTCCTACGCGCCGACGCGGGCCCGGGCCGCCCGGATCCTCGCCGACGCGCTGGCACGCACCAGACTGCACGGTCTGCGCACCAACCGCGATCTTCTGGTCAACGTGCTGCGCCATCCCGCCTTCCTGGCCGGCGACACCGACACCGCGTTCTTCGACACCCATGGCCTCGACGCGTTGGCCGCACCCCTGATCGGCAACCGCGGGGTGCGCCTCGCCGCGATCGCCGCCGCACTGGCCGACGCCGCGCACAACCGTGCCACCGCCACGGTGCTGGCCGCCGTTCCCAGTGGCTGGCGCAATGTGGTTTCGGGCGACCAGCACAAGACATTCCGTGAGGGCGACGCGGCCGATCACCGGGTCTCCTACCGGTTCACCCGCACCGGGGTGAGCCTGCCCGACGACGCCGCCGTCACCGTCGACGCGGTGAGCCCCGACGAGGTGGTGCTGGCCGAGTCCGGGGTGGCCACCAAGTTCGTCGTCACCCGCCACGGCGAGCAGGTGTACGTCGACTCGGCGCGGGGTTCGGTAGCGCTGACTGCGCTGGCCCGCTTCCCCGAACCGGGCTCGGTGCTCGAGCAGGGATCCTTGCTGGCACCCATGCCCGGCTCGGTGATCCGGCTCGGCGCCGCCCTGGGGGACACCGTCGTCGCCGGCCAACCGCTGATCTGGCTGGAGGCGATGAAGATGGAGCACACCATCAACGCACCCGCCGACGGCGTGCTGACCCAGCTGGAGGTCACCGTCGGCCAGCAGGTCGAGGTGGGCGCCGTGCTGGCACGAGTGGAATCCGCCGAACGCGAGGGAGAACGGCCATGAGCGACGTGTCCGACACCAGCTTCATCGAAAGCCCGGAACGGCAGGCGCTGAGAAAATCCGTCGCCGCACTCGGCGCCAACTTCGGCCCGGACTACTACCTGGAGAAGGCCCGGGCAGGTGGGCACACCGACGAACTGTGGTCCGAGGCGGGTCGGCTCGGCTTCATCGGGGTGAACCTGCCCGAGGAGTACGGCGGCGGTGGGGCGGGCATGTACGAGCTGGCGCTGGTGATGGAGGAGCTCTCGGCGGCGGGCTGCCCGCTGCTGATGATGGTGGTCTCCCCCGCCATCAACGGCACCATCATCGCCAAGTTCGGCACCGACGAGCAACGGAAGCGCTGGGTGCCCGGTATCGCCGACGGCTCGATCACGATGGCGTTCGCCATCACCGAACCCGACGCCGGTTCCAACTCGCACCGGATCACCACCACCGCCCGCCGCGACGGCGGCGACTGGATCCTGTCCGGACAGAAGGTCTGGATCTCCGGGCTGGACCAGGCCGACGCCGTCCTGGTGGTGAGCCGCACCGCAGATGCCAAGACCGGCAACCTGCGACCGGCGCTGTTCGTGGTGCCCACCGACGCCGCTGGGTTGACCTTCACCAAGATCCCGATGGAACTGACCATGCCGGAGAGCCAGTTCCAGGTATTCCTCGACGAGGTGCGCCTGCCCGCCGACGCCCTGGTCGGAGCCGAGGACGCCGCCATCGCGCAATTGTTCGCCGGGCTCAACCCCGAGCGGATCATGGGTGCGGCCAGCGCGGTCGGGATGGGCCGGCTCGCGTTGGAGAAGGCCTGCGACTACGTCAAGACCCGGCAGGTGTGGAAGACCCCGATAGGGGCACACCAGGGCATCGCTCATCCACTGGCGCAGAACCACATCGAACTGGAGTTGGCGAAGCTGATGATGCAGAAGGCGGCCACGCTCTACGACGCCGGCGACGACATGGGCGCGGCGGAGGCGGCCAACATGGCCAAATACGCCGCCGGCGAAGCGTCCACCCGGGCCGTCGACCAGGCGGTGCAGTCGATGGGCGGTAACGGCCTGTCCCAGGAGTACGGGGTGGCCGCCATGCTGGTGGGATCCCGGCTGGCCCGGATCGCCCCGGTGAGCCGGGAGATGATCCTCAACTTCGTCGCCCAGACGTCCCTCGGCCTGCCCAGGTCGTACTGATGACCGTCGTCGACTACTCGGCGGAGGGAACCGTCGCACGGCTGACCCTGGACTCCCCGCGTAACCGCAACGCCCTGTCCTCGGCACTCGTGCGGGAATTGGGCGACGGACTGCGGCGCGCGGCGGCGGATCCGGCGGTGCGCGCCGTCGTGCTGGGCCACACCGGCAACACCTTCTGCGCGGGTGCCGACCTGTCCGAGGCGACGGGCGGCGACCCGCACGAGGCCGCCGTCGGGCGTGCACGGGAACTCACCGCCCTGCTGCGCAGCATCGTGGCCTGTCCCAAACCGGTGATCGCGGCGATCGACGGCCACGTCCGCGCCGGCGGCATGGGTCTGGCCGGGGCGTGCGATATCGCGATCGCCGGGCCGAAGAGCACGTTCGCTTTGACCGAGGCCAGGATCGGCGTCGCCCCGGCCATCATCTCCCTGACCCTGCTCCCCAAGCTCGATCCGCGGGCGGCGGCCCGCTACTACCTCACCGGCGAGACCTTCGACGCCCGGCGCGCCGCCGACATCGGGATGGTGACGACGGCGGCGCAGGACGTTGCGGAGGCCGTCGACGCCGTGACGGCGGACCTTGCCAAGGCTTCGCCCCAGGGGCTGGCCGCGTCGAAGGCCTTGACCACTGCGAGCGTGCTCGCCGGGTTCGATCGCGACGCCGAACGGTTGGCTCAGGAGTCTGCCGCACTGTTCGTCTCCGACGAGGCCCGAGAGGGCATGTTGGCGTTCCTGGAGAAGCGCTCGCCGCGCTGGGCCACCGACTGAGGTGACGGTTCGGTGAACGGACTATTGCGTCGGCGTTGACGGGCCGTAGGCTGGGAAGGTCATGAGCAACCTTTCACCCCGCGAGTCGGCGATGCGGGCTTCCGACGACGACCGGATTCAGGTCGCCCAGTTGCTCTCCGAGGCCGCCTCCCACGGCCGGCTGACGATCGACGAGTACGAGACCCGGCTGAACAAGGCCTACGCGGCCAAGAGCTACGACCAACTCGATCGCCTCACCTATGACCTGCCCGAGGCCATGGAATACCGGCGCCGCAAGAGCAAGCCGGCCCCCTCCACGATGTTGCTGGCCATCCTGAGCGGTTTCGAACGCCGCGGCCGCTGGTATGTTCCGGGCCGGATGACCACCTTCACACTGTTCGGCGGCGGTGTGGTGGACCTGCGCTACGCCGACTTCACCTCCGCCGACGTCGAGATCCACGCCTACTCGATTCTGGGCGGGCAGACCATCCTGCTGCCACCGGAGGTCAACGTAGAGATCCAGGGCCACGGCGTGATGGGTGGATTCGACCACAAGGTCGAGGGCAGCGGTGTGCCTGGCGCCCCCAGGGTGACCATCAAGGGCTTCTCGCTGTGGGGCGGGATCGGCATCAAGCGACGCAAGCGCTCCGCCGAAATTTCCGACTGATCCCGACAAACACCTCGGCCCCCTTCCACTGGGAAGGGGGCCGAGGTGTTTCGCTGCTAGCTGTCGCTGTCGGCGCCCGCGGAGCCGGCGTCGGCGGAGCCGGCGTCGGCGGAGCCGGCGTCGGCGTCGGCGGAAGCCGAAGCGGAAGCGCCCGCGGTCGCCGCGGAGCGGTCGCCGCCGATCGCCGAGGCGATCCGCTTGGTGGCCCGCTCCAGCGCACCGCGCACCGGCCGCTTGGAAGACTTGGCCGGAGCCTCCGCCGCCGCGGCTGCGGGGGCCTCGCTCACGCTGTCCGGCAGCGAGCTGAGCATCGCCTCGGCGCCGCTGTCGTCAGCCGGTGTCGCGGCGTCGGCCTCGACGGCGGCCGGCGTCGTCTCCTCGGCCGGATCCTCGGCCGCCACAGCCACCGCGGCAGCAGCCTCGGCTTCCGCAGACCCGGCGTCCGCGGACTCCGCGTCCGAACCGGCCGGGCTCTCCGCCGCTGCTGCGGCCGCAGTGTCCGACTCGGCGGCGTCCTGACCGCCCGCGACGCTCGCCGCGGCCTCGGAGGCCGAACCGTCTGTCACCGCAGCAGCCCCATCGCCGGCCGGACCCTCGGCGACGGCCGTGGCGGCCATGTCGGCGGCCGCCGTGTCGCCGCCCGTCGCGGCCGCCGCAGCGGCGTTGTTGTCGACCAGCGGGTACGGGTTCGGGTTTCCGCCGGTGAGGATCACACCGCCGATATAGCGCAGAACTCCCGAGATGCCGGCGTAGACGCTGTAGTCGTAGAAGCTGTCGATGTTCCTGAACGCCGGCCCGATGTAGGAACCGATGCCACGGTACAGGTACTCCCCGATGGCGGGAAGCCCGCTGGCGAGCACCGCGATCGTGGACAGCGCCTGCACGTACACGGTGGTGACGAGGTCGGGCCCCTGGAAGGCCAGCTTGATGAGTTCGGCGATCTGCGGGTTGTAGAGCGGGCCGGGTTCCTTGTAGGGCTCGCCGAGGAAGGGACTCTCGAACAGGTACTGGAACCCGGTGCTCAGGCTGCCCTCGAAGAAGTAGTTCAGCGCCGACACGCCCCAGTTGGAGGCGTCATTGATGCCCTGCCCGTTGCCGTTGATCAGCGCGTCCAGCGCGAGGTAGAGAAGACCGGACGGCCCGCCGATGGTGCAGTCGTAGTTGCACTGCGGGATCCAGTAGTCGCTGATCAGGTCCGGGTCGACGTTGATCGGCCCGATGGCCCCTCCCCAGCCGATGAACAGGTAGTCGTTCCACTCCGCGGGGGTGATCGACAGCAGGTCGGAGAAGGTGGTCAGCTCCACCTGAGCCGCCGACAGCGCCAGCGGCGCGGGAGCGGTCACGTTCGGCACGATGGCCGGTGTCGCGGCGACGATCGCGGCGGCACTGGCCAGGGCCGCTCCCGTCATCAGGAACGGACGAGTTTGAGACGCCATGATGCTGGATCCCCTTTTTCTGCGCGGTTCGCGCTGCTAGCAGCGAACTTTTCGGTATGCCGACGCCGGTCTCGGTGCAACGCCCCAATCGTACGGACAAGTTTGCCGTCCGGCAACCCGCGCCTCCCGCTCCCGGAATCCCGCTAAGCCGGAATTGATAACTTAGTTAGCCAGCGAACTCCCGCCAAGCTGGGACTGCGCGATTGCTGGCCGTTATCTGCCAGCCGCCGTTAATTCCCTTCTCAGTTTGCCTTCAGGTTGGGTCGGCCTGGCGCTTGTTTGCCAGAACGCCGGTCGCGCCCCCTCGCCGACCGCGAGGGCCGATGGTACCCGAGGAAATCACAGCAAATTGTCGCCTGAGCGAATAGCGCTTTGAGCAGGACTTAGTCCGGCGATGTTCCGCCGGGGCAATGCCGAACCTCCGAGATTGCGGAACGGGACCAGGTCGCGTGCGTCGCCCCAGTCCGGCAAATGTCCTGACCGCCGTCGGGAAATCCGGCTTTAGCGGCGTCCGTCAGGACCTGGCCGGTGGGCCTTTTGCTCGGAAAGTTCCCAGATCAGCGTCGTCGCCGCCGGGAGCGAAGGTAATCGGCGACCACGGCCGCGCCGAGGCCATCGAGATCGGGCACGACGACCCGGCCCTCGATCCGGCGGGCGACCTGGTCGATGAACCGCGCCAGACCAGGGTCGTCGCCGAGCCGGAAGATCGTCACCTGCGCACCCATCCGGGCCACCTCGTCGAAACCACGGACCGTGTGGCCGATGGTGCGCGGGTGCGGGGGGTAGTCGAAGAACACCTGCGCACCGCGGCCGCCGAAGTTCTCCAGGTGTGCAGTCGGTTCGCCGTCGGTGACGACCAGCACCACCGGCTGGGCGCCGGGGTGCCGACGCAGGTGCCGGCCCGCAAGCGCCAGCGCGTGGTGAAGGTTGGTGCCCTGTTCGTAGACGCCCTCCAGACCGGTGAGCTCGGCAGCAGTCAGCGTCCGGGCTTGCCGCCCGAAGGCGACGATCTGCAGCGCGTCCGAGCGGAATCGGGTACTGACCAGGTGGCTGAGCGCCAGCGCCGTGCGTTTCATCGGCAGCCAACGGTTCTCCATCACCATCGAGAACGAGGTGTCGACCAGCAGCGCCACCGCGGCCTGGGTGCGGGTCTCGGTCTCGGACACCTCGACATCGTCGACGGTGATGCGCAGCGGCGCGTCGAGCTGCTCGGAACCCGCCCTTCGCAGTACCGCGTTGGTGATCGTCCGGGTGACGTTCCACGGCTCGGTGTCACCGAACTCCCACGACCTGGTCGCGCCGGTGAGCTCACCGGCGGCACCGGCACGACGGGTCTCCCGCTCGCCGTGACCGCCCGACAGCCGTTGAGCGACATCGCGCAGCGCGGCCTGGCCGAGTTGGCGCATGGCCTTCGGGGACAGCCGCCACCGACCGTCGGAGCCACGGTCGAGGTACCCCTGGTTCATCAGCGCCCGCTCCAACTCGGCCAGAGCCCGCGCGTCGACCGCCGCCTGCTCGCCGAGTTGCCGGGCCAGGGCCTCGAGATCGACGTCTTCCATCCCGGCTCCGGGATAGCTCTGGGACAGCTGCTCGGCGAGTTGTTCGAGTTCGGCGATATCGGCCATCGCCTGGGCGGCCTGGCCCATTCCCAGCGGGTTGTCGCCACGGAACTCCGCGGAGGAGGTCCAGTCCTCCCCCGGCCTGGCCGCCTGCAGGTGGGTGTCGAGCCGGTTCAGCGCGTTCATCAGCTGGGGCGAGCCGAACGCCTGCTGCGCCAGGGCGTCCAACTCCGCCCGCTGCTCGGCGGTGAGACTGTTGCGGAACCGCTGCGCGGCGGCCGACCGCCCGGCCAGCGCGCCGATCAGCTCCCCGACGTTGCCGGGGTTCTCCAGGAAGTGCCCGCCGGGCTTGGCCATGAACAGCACGAAGTCGTCCTGGCTGTCTTCGCCGCGGGAGTGCTTGTCCAGCA
>JAGQTQ010000017.1 GCA_020438905.1 Mycobacterium sp. | reverse complement strand
CCAGATCCACCACCGGCTCGGGGATGCCCTCCAGTTCGGGCGATCCGGCCACCGGCGTCCAGCGGCTGATCCGCTTGCTCCAGGCGTCCTGCTGCCCCTGCGAGAACCCCAGCGCCCGAGCCGTGTCGCGTACCGCACTGCGGCTGCGGTAGGTGATCACATTGGCCACCTGCGCGGCGTAGTCGCGGCCGTAGCGGGTGTAGACGTACTGGATGACCTGCTCGCGTAGGTCCGACTCGATGTCGATGTCGATATCGGGCGGCCCGTCACGGGCCGGCGAGAGGAACCTCTCGAAGAGCAGTCCGTTGGCCACCGGGTCGACGGCGGTGACCCCGAGTGCGTAGCAGACCGCCGAGTTGGCCGCCGAGCCCCGGCCCTGGCACAGGATGTTGTTGCGCCGGCAGAACCGGGTGATGTCGTGCACCACCAGGAAGTAGCCCGGGAACTTCAGCTGGGAGATGACCTGGAGTTCCCGCTCGATCTGCGCGTAGGCGCGCGCCGCACCGGTGCGCGGCCCATAGCGCGCCGCGGCGCCGACCATGACCAGCTCACGCAGCCAGCTGTCCTCGGTGTGCCCGTCGGGAACGTCGAACGGCGGTAGCTGCGGGGCGATCAGCGACAGTTCGAAGGCACACTGCTCGCCGAGATCGGCCGCCGCGGTGACCACCTCGGGCCGCTGGGCGAACAGCCGCGCCATCTCCTCGCCGGAGCGCAGGTGCGAACCGCCCAGCGGTGCCAGCCAGCCGGCCGCCTCGTCGAGGGACTGCCGGGCCCGGATCGCGGCCATCGCCATCGCCAGCCGGCCGCGACGGGGCTCGGCGAAGTGCGCCGCCGTGGTGGCGACCACGCCCACCCCGAACCGCGGCGCGAGTTCGGCCAATGCCGCGTTGCGCTCGTCGTCGAGGGGGTGGCCGTGATGGGTCAGCTCAACACTGACCCGGCCGGCGCCGAAGCGGTCCACCAGATCGGCCAGCGCCTCGGCGGCGGCACCCGGACCGCCGGCCGACAACGCCTGGCGCACATGCCCTTTGCGGCAGCCGGTCAGAATGTGCCAATGCCCGCCGGCGGCCTCGGTCAAGGTGTCGTAGTCATAGCTCGGGCTGCCTTTATGGCCGCCGGCCAGATGCGCGGCGGCCAGTTGACGGGACAGCCGCCGGTAGCCCTCCGGCCCGCGGGCCAGAACGAGCAGATGCGGACCCGGCGGATCGGGCACTCCGGCCCGGGCGGTGCCGCCCAGCGACAACTCGGCGCCGAAGACGGTGCGCACGCCGAGATCGGCGGCCGCCTCGGCGAAGCGCACCACCCCGTACAGGCCGTCGTGGTCGGTCAGCGCGATGGCCCGCAGATCCAGCCGGGCCGCCTCCTCGACGAGTTCCTCCGGGGTGCCGGCGCCGTCGAGGAAGCTGAACGCCGAATGGGCGTGCAACTCGGCGTAGGGCACGGCCGAGTGGCGGCGGATCGAGCGCGCCGGTGTGGCGACGGCGGGACCCGGCGGCCCGGCCGGGGCCGGCCGGCCGTTGAGCACCCGCTCCATCTCCGACCAGGTCGGCGGTCCGTCACTCCAGCCCACCCGGAACAGGGTATCGAACGTATGTTCTAAACGCCAGTGACGGAGAACCCGTGCGACACCACGGTGAAGGTTTTAGTCTCGACTCGTGACTTCGCCCCATCCCGCAGAACCACACGTCGGCGCCATCAACACGAAACTGAACTGGCTACGCGCCGGGGTCCTCGGGGCCAACGACGGCATCGTCTCGGTGGCCGGCATCGCGATCGGCGTGGCCGCCGCCACCGTCGACCGCGGGCACATCCTGACCGCCGGAGTCGCCGGGCTCACCGCCGGCGCGCTGTCGATGGCACTCGGCGAGTACGTCTCGGTGAGCACCCAGCGCGACACCGAGCAGGCGCTGCTGGCCAAGGAACGCCGGGAACTCGCCGAGGAACCGGAGGCCGAGTTCGCCGAACTCGTCGGGCTCTACCAGGCCAAGGGCCTCTCGCCGGAGACCGCCCGCACGGTTGCCGAGGAACTGACCGAGAAGGACGCCTTCGCCGCGCATATCGACATCGAGCTGGGCATCGACCCCGACGACCTCACCAACCCCTGGCACGCCGCGATCTCCTCGGCGATCTCGTTCACCGTGGGAGCACTCCTGCCGCTGCTGGCCATCCTGCTGCCGCCCCCCTCGGCGCGTATCCCGATCACCTTCGTGGCGGTTTTGATCGCCCTGGGCATCACCGGCTGGGTCAGCGCGCGGCTCGGCGGCGCCGATCCGGTTCGCGCGACACAGCGGGTGATCATCGGCGGCGCGCTGGCGATGGCGGTCACCTACGCCATCGGCCGACTCGTCGGCGGAGTGGTCTGAGGCATCAGACGCGACCGGGTCGCCGACGGGAATCTCACTCGAATTCTCCCCGCTACAGCGCCGGAGGAGGCAGTCTGTTCTGATGCAGGTTTTCCGAGGCCGAAAAGTGTCCGCTGCGCTGGCAGGGTTGCTGGCCGTGACGATGGTCGCCGGCTGCGGCCAGTCCGAGCCGAAGGTGCGCAACATCACGCTCACCCTCATCCGGCACGCCCAGTCCGAGGCCAATGCCGACAAGATCGCCTCCACCGACGTTCCCGGTCCGCCGCTGACCGCGGAAGGCAGGGCGCAGGCCGACGCGCTGGCCAAGCGGCTGTCCGGCGACGGCTATGACGGCGTGTTCGCCTCGGAGATGTTGCGCACCGAGCAGACCGCCGCCCCCGTGGCCAAGGCGCTCGGCGAGCAGGTGACGGTGCTGCCCGGACTCAACGAGATCTCCGCGGGCTGGTTCGAGGGCGTCCCACTGTCGGACACCTCGGGAACCTTCCTGCTGGGCCCGGAGGCCTGGCTCAAGGGCGACCGCAGGTTCGGCATCCCGGGCTCGGTGAACGGGAACCAGTTCAACAACGCGTTCACCG
>JAGQTQ010000087.1 GCA_020438905.1 Mycobacterium sp. | reverse complement strand
CGGCTCTCACCGAGCGCAATATCCAACAGCCGCAAATGCCTTTTGACGGCAGTCCCCGATGGCGCGACGGTAAGCCAGTCATCGGGATAGGTGAAGGTGACCATCGCCGGGGTCCGGTCATCGGCGAACATCTGGTTGTAGTCGTACTCGGCCAGCTTCCGGCACATGTTGGCCCTCGACTTGCGCGACCAGGACGTGATGGCCCCCCGCATCCCCGGCGCTCTGCTGTCCGATTCGTCGAACCCGTCGATTACGTCGCGCAGTTCGCGTTCGAGGTCGTTTACCGTGACTCGCCGGCCACGGGACGCGATCCGTTCGAGGGATTTCTCGATCAAGACGGGCCGGGTCCAACTCAGTTGATTCATGCCCGGGCCGATCGTCAAGTGAAACTGGCCGCCCTCGAACTCGATGTCCCTGCGGTCGACACCGGCGATGCCTGCCGGTGAGCGGAACCGCGAAGCCGCAGAGGCGACCTCGGCCTGACTGGGGAAGCTCGGTCCGAAGACGTCCGTGACCGGGCTATCCGTGTCCGTCGGGCCGTCGTCGGCCTGCGCGTGGACAGTTTTGGCACATATAACAAGCCCGTGCACACTGCTCTGTCCGTCCGCCGCCACTGCGCTCCCAGCGCTGTGGTCCAGCTCGGCAACGGGGTGCGGCTGCGGGCCTGTTAACTCCGCTGGTATCGGCGGGACGCTGGCGCTCGGGTCCGCTCCCGGATCCGCCTGTTGTCTCCGCCTCGTCGCCGCCGGGGGCGGCTCCTCAGCTCCGACCGCGGCTCCTCCCGCGGACCCGCCCTTGATAACAGCTGCGCTAACAGGCCCTCCGAGAGTCCCGCGGTCCGAATCGGGCTCAGCCGCGGGGGAGAAGTGGCGGTGGTCGGCCTTCGCCGGCGCAGGGTTGTTGGCGCCAGAGATGCCTGGCACCATTTCTTCTGGAGGCACCAAAGGGCCCTTCTGGGAGCCCTCGGCAACCGTTCTTGCGAGGAATGGGGTTGCCGGGGGCTTTCCCGTCAGGGGCCTGAAGCGTGTCCGGTTCCTGTCCGGTTCAGCTCAGGAGCCGGTGCGGCGAGCGAGGCCAGCGCGTGGTGTGCGCCGCGTTCCCGCGCTGTTGGCGCAGGTCAGCGGCTATTTTTTCCAATTCACACGCGGAAGGTCGCTGGTTCGATCCCAGCCGGGACCGCCAGGTTTGACCTCGCATTTCAAGCTCATCTCAGGCTTGTTGTGGACGATCTTTGTCCGGTTCTCTATCACTGCGGTGCCTCCCACGGGTTGATGATGGTGAGGCCTGCCGCCTGAAACGGTGCAACGTCGCGGGTGGCAACGGTGAACCCGCAGGCGTTCGCGATGGCGGCGATGTAGCCATCCGGGGTGGGGAAGCCCTTGCCTGCGGCTCGGGCTTTGACGGCCAACTCGCCGTAGTTCCGGGCTGCGTCGGTATCGAAGGCGAGTATGCGGTTCTCGAACAGCCTCAGCAGGCCGTCCAGCGTTTGGGCGAGCGCATCCTTGCGTCGGCCGGCCGGCAGGGCGCCCATGCCGAACAGGAGCTCGGCGAGGGTCACGCTGGACAGGTAGAGGGTTTCGGCTGCCTGCTCGTCCAGCCACGCCAGCACGGCGGGATTCGGTGCCGCTTTCATGGCCTCGGAAACGACGTTGGTATCCAAGACGATCATGCGAACCGCATGGGCTCAGCTGGGGGCTGGTGGCGCGCCTGCTCGAAGGTTGCGATGTCGTCATCGGTCAGCCCGGCGCGGCGGCCCAACTCGGCCAGGGCCGTGCCCATCTGGAGTCGATCAGGCGGGCGCACTGCCGACTCGAGGATGTTGCGGATTTCGGCCTCGGTGCTTCGGCCGTGTGTTGCTGCGCGGACGCGAAGCGCGCGATGAACCTCGTCCGGCAGATTCCTCACGGTGACGGTGGCCATATCAGCTCCTTTCGCGACATGCTGTCAATGACAGCAATTGCACATATATGCTATCACTGCGAGTTGGTTCGGTGCCTGCACCGATTCTGGAGAAATGTCCGACTGACACTTATTCGACGCCGCGGCTCTCCCAGTCCCCGAACGTGGTGCCGTCCGGGGCAATCCACTCGCGCCGCCCGTTGCACGATCGGCCGAGGGCCACCGCCCCGGCAGTTGAGGGAGAGGGGAACACCACGTTCCTGGTCAGCCGACCGCGGTCGCCGTCGACCATGATGCTTCCGTTGGCGACGAGTTGCTCATGTTGGATGCGGTAAGACGTGTAGGCCTTGCGGGTACTCGCGGCCTTGCCGACACCGTGCCAGGACGGTACAACCGTCGACCCGGCCAGCATGGTGAACTCCCCGTCGATCTGCTGGGCTTGGGCGTCCACACCGCTCTTGGCGTGTCGGAGCCGGAAGATCGGCGAGATGTCGTCGGCCTCTGGGGCGCCGGAAGCGGGCTTGGGGACCGGCACCCGCACGGCGTTGACACCGAGGACGGGCAGCACGATCTGGAGTTGGGTGGTAGCCGCGCACGACCTCCGCTTTGATCGTCGCCTGCTGAGCCATGAGTTCGATCGGGCCGGCATCGACGTTGACTGGGGCGACGGCCTGGACACGCTGCGTGCCGTCGGCTGCAAACTCGACGCGGCTTGCGCTGACTATGGCATCCACCTGCACGGCGCACACCGCGCCCTCAACGATGCACGCGCGACCGCACAGTTGCTCATCAAGGTCGCTGATGCCTTCGATGGCTGCCGCCCAGTCGTCGCCTACCCCTTGTCCGGGGATATCCCGCGGGTACTGACACGTGACGGCTTCACCGCAGAAGCCATCGAGCGACCCTATGTGCTTCAGCTAGCCCGCGGAGTGCACACGGCCGTGGATTTGGCCCCCTACGTCACACTGCTGGACTTCGCAGTTGCCGACCTGAAGTTCGATGCCGACGAGCGACGCGAACTCGCCCGGCTCGCCGAGGACCTCGGCCTGAGCGAGTACAGCCGGCTGCGGGCGCACAAAGAATTCCTCAACGGGCTGATCGAGGCCGCCCTGGACGACGGCGTTGTGACCGACGAGGAGTTCGATCAGCTCTGCCGCATAGCGGCGCTGTTGGAGTTGGACGACGCCGTCGTCTCGGCACGCACCAACCCATATCGCGTGATGACCGAAACCCTGGAGCTCCGTTCTGGCATGCAGGTGTGCTTCACCGGTGCAGCTCAGTGGCCGAATGGGAAGCCTCTCGAGCGCGAGGAACTCGAAGACCGCGCCCGTCGTCACAGACTTGAGCCGGTGGATTCGGTAACCAGGAAAAACTGCCAACTGCTGGTGGCTGCCGATCCTGCTTCCTTGTCCGGCAAGGCAAAGAATGCCCAGAAATTCGGTATCCCCGTTGCGTCAGTGGCCGACTTTCTCGCCGCTGTCAATACAGGGTCGCTGCTGACGGTGAATCGGATCCCGCCGAAAGGTGTCGCACAGGTGTGCAGCGCCTGTGGGCATTCGTGGATCGCAGCCCGTCGAAAGAGCAACCCTGTCTGTGAAGAGTGTCGCGCGAATGCAAAACAACCAACTGGCCCGAACGACGGCAGGAACGCCACGAACATTGAAGTGCGTGGTGAGCGTCTGGAACGTTGTCGCCAGGCCGTTGAACTCCAGAAGAGCGGAGTAAGCCGCAAAGACATCGCAATTCGATTCGGCATGGGCGAGGAGACGGTCAAAGCTCTTCTTCGGGATGGGAAGTTTTACGCCGCCCCCGAGGCCGATCCGGAGCGACTTCAGATGGCGAAAAGGGCTGCCGCAGCAAGGTTAAGTGGGATGACCCGAGCCGCATTTGCCGATGAGGCGCGGCTTACCAAAGGCAAAGCGGACGAGTGCTGGAGGGACGCCGACGTGCTATTTGGCAGTGGGGAAACGGTTTCGACGACTGATGAGGGGGTTTGTCCATGAACTCCGCAGACATGAGTGCCATCGCCGTGGTGAACCGGGACGCCGACATGATGGCGATCTGGCATGTCGCCGTCGAGCCTGTCGCACAGACCGCACGGCTGTGCGGCGCGTGGGTAACCGGCGACGTTGACGTGCAACACAAGGTCGTGGCCGCCCGCAACATCGTCGTGTTCGGTGGCCAGTCGAACGACCGCATCATGGATCTGATTGCCCATGCCCGAGGGGTGATCGACCTCAAGGCAACCCTGGTGGCCATCGAGCAAAACCTTGGCGCCATCAATGACATCCACCGCGCTAGTCGGACGCCCAAGGGCAACCCTCGTGCGCCGCTCACATGGCCGGCACTGCCCCCGATGCTCGACTGGGGCGCCATGCCTTCGGTGCCTGCCGGCGTCGTCGAGGATCCGCTGATCCGATCCACGATCGCGGCATCCCGCTGGATCGCCGACCTAGCCGATCTCTGGTCGGCCATCGAGACAATCCGAACGTCCAGACCGCATCTGGCTGGGGGGAATCCGGTGGCAACGCCACTGCCCTTTGTGATGGCGGCGAGCAACGGGGCAACGGCGTAAGAGTGCGTAGCTTTGGTGGTCCCGAGAGAGCGCGTCGGCAGCAGCCCCGGTGAAGTCAGCTTGTACGGGAACTGGAACATGACATTGCAAGCCAACTTTCATCTAGACGACGATTCCCGCCACGTTCTGAGATCCCTCAAGGGCAAACGCTGGCGATTGGCCACGGGCAAATCGTCACCGGAAAGGCCGGGACATCACTTCGCCTGGGACAACGTCATCGTCGCGACTGATTGCGGTGAGGCACGTATTCATACCGAATTGGTAGAGAAGGACTTCGAAGGCTACGAGGAAGAGTACGCCCAGCTTTCGGTTCATTCCGACTCGCAGGGACTGGCCGAGGCGCAGCGCGACGGTCTCGTCTACTTTCAGCATGCAGGGGAGGTGATCACCGAGGTCTACCTGATCCGGCTCACCATCACCCAGGTCATGCACGGCGTGCCAACGTGGACGTACAGCGCCGACTACGGCATCGTGTTCGGACTTTCTGAAGGTGCTGCGGCCGTGAGGAAAACAAGTCACCACTCCGAGGCGCTCGATGTCTTCTTTGCCGACTCGGTTGATGAACTCGAGATTGACCACCGTACCGACGAATGGGATTGGGCCAACGAACTGGGGGAGGAGTACGAGTCCAAGCGCGAACTGATTCCTCTCGGCTGACGACTCTATGACCCCGAGGATATGAGCGCCAGCGCCGTGGTGAACGGCGACGCCGAGATGATGGGGATCTGGCATGTTGTCGTCGAGCCCGTCGACCAGACCGCACGGTTAGGCGGCGCTGCCCGCAACATCGCTGTGCTCGGTGGCGGTTCTGCTGGCCGGCACTGTGCCCGATGCTCTGGTCCGCCATCGAGACAATCCCAACGTCCAGGCCGCTTCTGGCAGAGTGGAATCCGTCAGCCTTCCGAGTGCAGGGAGTCCTGCTCAGCGCCGGCGGCCTGGGCGGCGAAGCCCGGAACGGTCGTCGCCATCGTCATGTAGAACTCCGTGAACGTGAACTGGGGCCGGGTGTATTCGGCGCGCTGCAGTCGGAGGGATTCGAGAGTTACGGCAGGGGCGAGATCCAGTTGGTCCTGGAGAAATTCGTCTGGATGTTCCGCGTGAATGTTGTATGGAGCCAACGCTTCACCTGGAAAATCTCGGGTGTTGGCAGTCACGATGACTGCCGCAGCGCCGACGACTGCGACTGCCGCCACGTGCCGGTCCTTCGGGTCGGTCGTCATGGCGTCCACGAGATGTTCATAGCCCGTGACGGTGGCGTCCGGAAACGCAGCGCGCATGCGCTCCAAACGCTTCGCGGCCTTCTCGGGGGAGACGTTGAACTTCGCGATCAGGTTGCGTTCGACTTCGTCGAGGATCGCATCAGACCACAGGGGCTCGTACAGTTCCGCTTCGGCGAGCCGAAGGAGGAGGTCGGCGAGTTGGTAGGGCAGCAGCACGCATGCATCCAGCACAACCCGGATTCTCGCCACCTCTCAGCGAGTCTCCGTGAAGCCATTGATGGCCCGATACGCGTCGTCATCGGCGGCCTCGGCGGTCATCGCCGCGAGCTCGGCACGCCGACGCTCGTGGAGCTGACGCTGGTAGTCGAGCAAGTCTCGCAGTTGAACGCGACGATGACGACCGGGCTTGGTAAACGCGATCTCGCCGGATTCCAACAGCTTGACCAACGTCGGCCGGGATATGCCCAGCAGATTGGCTGCCTCCTGGGTAGACAGCAACGTGGGAAGCGGCTCCAGCGTCACCGCTTCGCCCTTACAGAGCGCCGAGACTGCCTGGACTACGACGTTGCGAAGCTCTGCGGTCAGCTGGAAGGCCTGGCCAGACTCATCCACCAACGAGAACTCGGCATCGCTGGCCAATGCGGTAGCCAGCTCACGCAGGTCCGGCATCCCGCCATTCGGCGGCAACACGGTCTGATCAGACAGGATGCTCATGCCAGAAGTGTAAAACGAAAAAATCGAAAGCACGATGTGCGTTGGCTGGGCATTGGTGGACTGTCGCGCCGAAGCACTTTGGACCCGCATACACCAGATGCCCGGGGGTGCAGAATCCATTTCAGGACATAGGGGGCGGGCGAATGATGACGCCATTCCATTTCACCTTCGACCGTGAGTCGCTGTGCCGACTCGCTGCATTGAGTGGGCAGGTCTGGAAGTGCTTCGGTGCGCCGACGATGGGCGCCAACCTCGCCGCACCGTTCAGCGTCTTCTTCGTCACCGAAGAAAAGGCCATCACCGTGAGCAGCGCGGTCGAGTACTTCGACATCGACGGCGACCCGTACTACACGACGGTCGCGGAACTGGCAGTTGCCCAGGGTGCCGACGAGCTGGACCAGGTAACTACGAGTGGCAATGTCCAAGTCTTCCATGCGGGAGAAGTTGTCGTCGATGCACTGATCATTCGTGACACGATCACCGAAATTCGCGATGGTTCACACACATGGACGATCGTGAAAGACGTCGGAGTCATCTTCGTCCTCTCGGGCGGGGTCATCGCGATTTCCCAGCTGGGGCTGCATGAGGAGTTGCTTCAGGTGACGATGGCGGCGTCGGTGGCAGGCTTGAAACTGCCTGCGATCCAACGGAAATGGAGTGACCTTCTTGGTATCGAACACGAAGACAGCCGGCAGTTCATCCCTGTCGATGAGCTTCTACGTGGTTGATGGGCCTGCCGCGATCGCGGTCGATGATCTCCGATCCAGCGTCGCTGCCAGACAGGCGAATCGGGTATTCTCGGCTGTGCTTGAGGCGTTGAGCTTCAGGAAGTGAGCCCGAGACCCGGCCGGACGACCGTGGCGCTCGGGCTTTGCGCTTTGTGGGACGGACCGGGAGTCAGCCTGCAACTCAAAAATCTTCATGTCCAGCCCACTGCGCGAGCGCGCGGGCGAGTTGGGAGGCGAACTCCGGGCCGTTGTTCGCCAGTGCGAACCCGCCGTTCAGTCCGCCTTGGGTGCAGAGTTGCCGCCGACGGCGAACCTGCCTGAACGTCACCCGGCCGGTCCGCGAGTCCACGCGAGGGACCGAGACCTTCGCGGTTCTCGGAACGACGGCGGACGGGAAGCGGACGGTGAGGTCGGAGTAGACGGCCTGGCCACCTTCGCCACAGAGCGCCTTCGCACGAAGGTCACCAAGGGGCCGGGATCACGAGTATTGGCGATTCCTTCGGTGGTGTCGGACTAATCTTCCAGCCGTGGAGCAGCCTGTGACTCGCCGTTCTGATGACGACCGCTTTCCGCGCCGGTTCATGGCCGATGAAGCCCGCAATCGGCGGATCGGGCGGCCCTTGCAGCGCGCGACCGGCGTCACCGTGCCCGATCGGCAACTGTTGGAGCGGATCGGTCGGGCGCTGATGGAACGGGACGAGTCGGCGGCAGCACTGGTGGCCGCGATCCGCCGTCCCGCTACCGACCCGACCCGGGTCACGATGAGCCAATTCAACGCCGCCCTCGCATCGGGGCCTGATGCGGTGCCCGATTGCCCGGATGCACTACGGGCATTCTTTGACGTGGTGGAGGACACCCCCGAGTGGGTGGACTTCGATCTGATCAACGCCGGCGCGAAGGCCTATCGCAGCTACGGGCCGAACGTCAGGGACGTCATGGCCGATCTGTCCCTCATCGGCGGGTATCGCTTCGGCGGTCCACCGGATCTGCTGGTCAAGACCGGTCTGTTCGCCGGGCGGGGCGCGCTTCGGCGCATGGGGGAGACGGTGCACTGGTCGACGGCGGTCACCGAGAACGACGGCCTACGCCGCGGCGGCGAGGGGTTCCGGCTCACCGTGCACGTGCGAATGATGCACGCGCTCATCAACCATCAGTACGAGACCAACGGCAAATGGGATATCGAACAGTGGGGGCTGCCCATCAACCAGGCCGATCAGGGCTTCACCCTCGGCCTGTTCAGCTCAGTACTGCTGCGTGGGCTGCGTCGGCTCGGCGTTCGGGTCACCGATGCGGACTCGCGTGCCGTGATGCACCTGTGGAAATACGTGGGTTGGTTGATGGGCGTCGGCGATGACTTCCTGCGGGACAACGAAAGCGATCAGGACATCCTGCAGTACCACTTCGTGCTCACGCAGGGCCCGCTGACCCCCGCCGGTCCGCAGTTGGCGAACGCGATCATCACCGCGGAACGGGGACTGCACTTCGAGAACTTCGCACGGCTGCGAAGCGCGTACGCACGCTTCCGCCGGCTCAGCATGCTGCGTTTCTTCCTCGGCGAGCAGAGTATGCGGGAACTCGAGCTCCCGCCCACCCCGGCGGTGGCGGCCATCCCGGTCGTCGCGGCCAATCTCGTCCGCTACCAGATACTCACCCGCACAACCTCCGGCCGGGAATGGGTGCAGCACTGGGGTGAGCGCAGGCGCTCCCGCGTGGTGCAAAGCCACTACGGCCCTGCTGCCGCCCCCGACGTCGCTCCGCTGCCAGTCGCCGCATCGTGAGCGGCCTCAGCGTCTGAACGCGGGGAGGCGCGGCTCGGCGGCGATCGGAACGTCCAGGCGACCTACACGACCGCCGACGCTGCAACCGATAGCCCTGCATGCCGTGGTCAGCTCTACACCCTCGATCCTCGGGCGCGCGATCATTTTCGGGGGCACGACGGCTCACCGGACGGTAACTTCGCCGCTGTGACCGAAGCCGGAAAACTGATCAACCACGAACCTCTGACGACCGGCATCGCCGGCGCGAAAGCCTGGCGCGTCCGGTATGTCTCCCGGGACGTCAATGGCGTCGCCCACGAGGCCACCGGACTGGTGATCGCTCCGGCAGCCGACGGCGAGAACCGGCCGATCGTGACGTGGTGCCACGGCACCACCGGCCTCGGTGACGCGGCCTGCCCCTCGGCCCAGCCTGATCCCGCGCGGGAAATGACGCTGTACTACTCCGCTGAGGCCACCCAGCAGATCGACTACGGGGTTCCGGGGCTGCAGGGCTTCATCGACGCCGGTTGGGTGGTCTGCGCCACCGACTACCAGGGCCTGGGCACGGAAGGCATGCACCAGTACACCGTCAACCGCACCAACGCCCGCGACGCGGTCAACATCGCCCACGCCGCGCGGCAACTCGAGGCCGGGGCGGGAACGGCGCTGGGCTGCATCGGCTGGTCGCAGGGAGGCGGCGCCGCGGCAGCGGTCGCCGAACTCGATCCCGAGGACTATCGCGACCTGCGCCTGATCGGAACGGTGCCGATGTCGCTTGGAGTGAGCAAGATCGCGCTGCAGAACCCGGTCGGTGTGACTGCGGCGTTGAACGATCCGACGATACCGCCCGACTCGCACCTCGTCATGGTTCTCGCTGCCCACCAGGCTGCGAATCCGTCGACCTTGAATCTGTCTGACGTCTTCACCCCACTGGGCATCGAGATCCTCGAGAAGGCGTGGAACACCCAACCGGTGCACCACCTCAACGACACCATCGCACGACTCTTCCCGCTCAAGGGCCCGGTGATGAACACCAAACCCACCAACTGGGAGGCGTGGGAAGCCGCCGTCGCTGCCGGGTCGGCAGCCACCCGCAAGCCGGTCGCGCCGGTGCTGGTGTGCATCGACACCTTCCACAACGGGTCCGTGGTACCGGTCAGCTGGCAGACCGCCTACATCGACGCTGCCAAGGCGTTAGGCGGCACCGTCGAAGTCCGCGACTACCCGAACGACGACCACTTCTCGCTACCGCAGAGTTGCGTCGCCGACGCCAGGGCCTGGCTGACCCAACAGCTGAGACGAATCGCAATACCAAAAGCGGAGTGAGCCGCACGGGCCGCGTCCCTGCGATCGGCACTTCGGCGATGGCCGCATCAACTCCGCCCCAGCGACGCTATCGCGCCACATTCAACGAGTTCGGGGGATTGAGGTCGCCCCGAGGGTCTTGCAGGATGTTTTCGGCGGCACTCACCCTGAGCGCGGGCGAATCGGTGCCTAGACACAGCCGTTCGTAGTTGTCGTTGTCGCCGACGTCGCCCAGAGCGATCGGCTTCACCTCGCCGGCCTCTGTCGTCACCGAGTACATCTCGCGGTGGCTTTCTGGCGTCTGCCCCGGTCCGGGAGTGACCCCGCCGGACCAAACCACCTCGACGACCTGGCTCGTTCCCTCCGGACAGTCGCGGTCGCGGCCCCCGCCGGGGTAACTCATGGCCAGCACGATCGACGGCCCGGCCTCCAGCGGAGTGACGTCGACGGCCAGACCGAGGCCGTCGGCACCGCCCTCGAGGGGGAGGTGGCCGCTGACGACAACTCGGACCGGAGGATCGTCGACCGGATCGCCAAAATCTCCGACGAGCAGAACCGTGTGTCGCTCGCCGGGTCCGACGGCGGGCCGGAGGCTCGCGCAGACCGGCGTCATCTGTTGCCTGGACCGGGTCACCACGGTAAACGCTGCCGCATTGACCCGCGCGCCCTGAATTCCGCTTCCCTCCACCCGCCGGGAGAAGGTCACCGGCATGCCGTCCATTCCCGGCGCCTCGGGACATATGGCGATGGACTGGGAAGGCAGCGAGTCGTCCAGACCGAAGAAGGCGCTCACGAGTTCAGGGGGCTGCTGGTCCAGAGCGGTGGGCAACGGCGGCGTCGCGGCGCAGCCCGCCAGGGCGCCAACGAGCGTCAGCGCCGCCCCGCGCAAACCGACCCGCATTCCGGCGCCACTGCGACCCGGGTCCCTTTGGTGGCAGCCGCGGCCCGTGGTGGCGCCCACCCCGCCGGTGCCGCACACGGACAACCACCCCGTCGTCACCCCGGCGCCGCCATTGCCGACGAACAACCCACCGCGACTTACCCCTGACCCAGACTCGGCCGATAATCAGCCGCCTCGGCCTCCGCAGCAAGAAGCGCACCCAACTCGCCCTCCTGCTGGGCGACAAAGACGCCGATCACCTGCCGGCACACCTCCGGCACACTCACTCCGCGCGCATCCGCGATCCGCTTCAACCCGAGCAGCATTGACGTAGTCACGTGAAACTGCACAGCGAACTGACCGCACGAACCATCTTCAGGCGGCAACCCCGGACCCACCACCGCAGGACCATCTATCCCGAACTCTTCCAACTCAGCACGCAGGCCCCTAGCAACAGTCCCACCGCCGGTGCCGCTGGCAGCTTCGTGGGCCGGGTCCCGGAACTCCTCATGGCTGAACAAACCCATTCCGCCTACGCTAGTGCCCGCAGAATTTCCTCAGCCGCCAAGTTCTGCGATGTGGAGTTGGTCATCAGGCAGACCGTCGTCGATATCCGCTATCGGTGCCGGATCCGGGTACACCCGCCCCCGGCCGGTGACGGCGACCGCAATCGTCTCGCCTTCGGTCGGTGGAGCCGCGCCGCCGGGCACCCTGACCCGAATCCAGGTCCCGTCGGTGATTTCCACCCGCACCAGCGAGTCGTAGCCGTGATAGGCCACTTCGCGGATCACGCCCCTGGCGATGGCGTCCGGTGACTGCCGTCGCAGCACCAACTGTTCCGGGCGTAGTACGAGAACCGCCGAACCACGGACGTTGCCGGCCTCCCGTACCGGTACCTCACCGAGCGCGCAGCGGGCGGTGCGACCGTCGAGGACGGCGGGTAGTTCCACTGCATCGCCGACGAATCGTGCCACCTCGAGATCGGCCGGTGAGTCGTACACCTCGGCGGGTGTCCCGGACTGCACGATCCGGCCTTCGCGCATGACCGCGACCAGATCGGCCGTCGACAGCGCCTCCTCCTGGTCGTGAGTGACCAGGACCGCCGTCGCGCCCACCGACCGCAACAGTTCTCGTACCTCCGCGCGCAACCGTGCGCGCAGCGCGGCGTCCAGTGAGCTGAACGGCTCGTCCAGCAGAACCACTTCCGGTTCCGGAGCGAGCGCCCGGGCGATCGCCACCCGTTGCTGTTGACCGCCGGAGAGTTCCTGGGGGCGGGCCAGTGCGTACTCTCGCATGCCCACCATGTCGAGCATTTCCTCGATCCGCGCCCGGGACCCGCGGGGCAGGCCGAATCCCACGTTGGCGCTGACGTTCAGGTGGCCGAACAGGGCCCCCTCCTGGGGAACGATCCCGACCCGGCGCCGTTCCGGTGGTACGAACGTCGAGCCGGCCACTACCCGCTCACCGAAGTGCACCGCGCCGGAAGCCGGCCTCAGGAAGCCGGCCAGTACGCGCAACAACGTGGTCTTGCCGGATCCGCTGGGGCCGAGGACGGCTGCGACGGCCCCGGAGGGCACCTCGAGATTCACCCCGTCGAGCACCGGTCCGGCGCCATAGCCGGCGTTCAGACCGCGCACGCTGACTGCGGTCACGGTGCGGCGGCCTCGGTCTCGGCGGCCGTCCTCAGCGCGACCGATCGGCTCAACAGCCATGCCGGGACGGCGGCGAGCGCCATCAGCGTGATGGCATAGGGTGCCGCGGCTCCATAGGCCGCCACCTCGGTGCGGCTCCACAGTTCGGTGGCCAAGGTGTCCAGGCCGGTGGGCCGCAGCATGAGGGTGGCGGGTAGTTCCTTCATCGCGGTGAGCAACACGATCAATGCGCCTGCGGCGATACCCGGCAGGGTCATCGGGAGCGTGGTCTGCGCCCATGCCCGAAACGGGCCGCGCCCCAGCGTGCGGGCGGTCTGCTCGAAGACCGGGGGAGCCGCAGCGGTGGCGCTGCGCGTGGCACCGATCGCCTTGGGGCCGAACAGGATCGCATAGGCGAACGCCAGCGCGGCGACGCTTTGGTAGGCGCCGGGGAGTACCGCCAGGGTGAGGAAGACCAATGACAGCCCCACTACCACGCCGGGGAGGGCGTGACCGGTGAAGGACAGCGTCTCCAGCCACCGCACCGTGGGGCTGCGATAGCGGGCGGCGAGGATGCCTACCGGCAGGGCCAGCATGACGGCCAGCGCCGCACCGGCCGCGGCGACACCGAGGGAGTTCAGCGCGGCCGCGACGAGTTCGCCGACGGCCAGCGGGGTGCGGGTTCCTTCGGTCATCCGCAGCGCCAGCGAGACCACGGGTACACCCACCGCCGTGCCGGTCAGTACCGTCAGCCAGCTGACCGCCCCGGCCCGACCCGCCCGGCCCAGGGCGAACGGGACGGCGCTGCGCTGGCTGCCAGAGCCGGTTCGCCACCGCTGGGTCAGCCCCCGCAACCGCCGTTCGGCGACCAGAAGCAGAATCGCCAGCCCGACCAGAACCAGCGCCAACACGGTGGCCCCGACTCGGTCGAAGCTGGCCCGGTAGGACGCGTAGATCACCCGGGTGAAGGCGTCGACACGCATCAGCGCGACGGCACCGAAGTCGGAGAGAACGTAGAGCGCCACCAGCAGTGCGCCGCCGGCTGCGGCGGGCCAGGCCTGCGGCAATATCGCCCGGGCGAAGGCGCGCACCGGTCCGAACCCCAACGTGCGGGCAACCTCCTCGGCAGCCGGATCGGCGGCCCTCAGTGCGGCGGTCACCGGCAGCAGGACGTAGGGGAAGGAGACCAGGGTGAGCAGAAGTGCTGCCGCCCAGAACCCGCCCATGGCGGGAAACTGTGCCAGCCACGCGTAGGCGGCGACATAGGAGGGCACCGCCAACGGCAGCGCCAGCAACACCAGCCAGCCGGCCCGGCCCGGCAAATCGGTGCGTGCCAGCAGCCACGCGGTGGGAATCCCGATCAGCAGGCATCCCGAAACGACGACCGCAACCAGAGCGATCGAGGTGCCGACGGTCTCGGCCGTTCGGGGACGGATCAGAATCTCCACCCAGCGACGCCAGCCCGCATCGCCGGCGCGGACGAACAGATACAGCAGCGGAATCACCGACACCAGGGCGGTGACGGCGCCCGCGGCCAGCAGTGCGCCGGGTGGCCGCCTGCCGCCGGTCCGCTTGGCCGGGCGGGCGGTTGTCGCGCTCCGGCTCACAGCAGTCCGACGTTCTCCAGCATGGCGAGGGTGGCCGGAAGGCTGTCCAGATCGGCCAGTGAGACGTCAGGCCCGCGCAACGAGTCCAGCGGCGGAAGTCCCTCGGCGGGAGGGATATTCGGCAGCAACGGGTACTCGTAGGTATTGGCCACGAACCACCGCTGGGCGTCCGGGGAGAGCAGCCAGTCGACGAACTCGGCGGCCGCCTTGTTGTTGCCGGCCGGCTTGAGGATGCCGGCCCCGGCGACGTTGACCAAGCTGCCCGGATCGCCGGGGGCGGTGAAGGCGATCCTGGACCGCATCTTCGACTCGCCGACCTCGGCGGCCTTCTCGTACCAGTAGTAGTGGTTGATCAGCCCCAGTTCCGCCTGCCCGGCATCCACGGCGTCCAGGATCAGCCCGTTCTTCTCGTAGCGCTGGGCGTCGTTGGCGACCATCCCCTCAAGCCACTTCCGGGCGTCGTCGTCGCCGTCGGCGATTCTCATGGCGGTGACGAAGGCCTGGAACGAGGCGTTGGTGGGGGCGATCGCCACCTGTGAGCGCCACCGAGGGTCGGTCAGGTCCGCGACCCTGCGGGGCACCTGGTCGGCCGCAACCTGCTCGGGGTCGTAGACAATGACCCGTGCCCGGCCCGTGATCCCGGTCCAGGTTCCGTTGGTCGCGCGGTAATCGGCCGGCACCGCGGCGGCGGCCGCCTCAGGTAACGGTGCGAACAGTCCAGCAGCCTCCACGGAGCCCAGGGCGCCGGCGTCCTGGGCGAAGAACACCTGTGCCGGACTGCGGTCACCCTCCTCGACGAGTTGGGCGGCAAGTTCGGCACTGTCGCCGTAGCGGGCGTTGACCCTGATGCCGGTCTGCTCGGTGAACTGCGCAAACAGCGGCCCGACCAGTTCCTCCGAGCGCCCGGAGTAGACGGTCAGAGAGCTCTCGGTCGCCCCGGTGTCGCCCCGGCCGCAGGCCGCCATTGCGGTAACGGCCAGCAGAGCGGCCAACACCAGCGCGCGGGCGCGAAGGGCCGGGCCGGTGGGGTGTCGTCGTATCACCAAGGATCTCCTTTAGGGTTGCCTAACTGAGGCTGGGCTAAGACTCCAGGCTGCTGGCGCGACTGTCAAATTCCCTGGGGCTTCGTCCGTGGTGGCGACGTGGTGGCGACCGTTACCCCGAGGTCGCGGAGTCCAGCCACTTCTGCCAGTCCGGTGGTAGATCCTTTGTGTGCCTGAGTGATTCGAGTAGGCTGCGGTCTCCGGTACGACAGGCGAACGCCTGGGCGAGGGTCGCGGAGTCGGTGGGACGTTCGACGACCTCGATGGCATCGCCCGCTCGTACCTCGCCCTCGTCGACGATGCGGAGATAGGCCCCGGGACGGCGGGCGGATGTGAAAAGCTTCACCAAATCGGACCGCCCCCAGAAACCGGCGAAGGTCCGGCACGGAATGCGCGGCACGGTGACACGCAGTGTCGCGCTCCCGATGCGCCACGTCTCGCCGATGACGGCGTTGGTGAGATCGAGTCCGGCGGTGGTGAGGTTCTCCCCGAAACTTCCCGGCGGGATGTCGATGCACAACCGGGTTTGCCACCAGTCGGCGTCTTCGCGGGCGTAGGCGTAGACGGCCTGCCAGGGTCCGCCGTGGTGCTTGCGGTTGATCACCGAGTCGCCCTGGACCGCGTCACCGGCCAGCAGGCGCGGGCCGTCATAGGGCCGCTTGTCGATACCGCTGCGCCCCTGCGCACCGGTCCAGGCCGCGCCCTCGTGGAGGTCGGCGGTCACATTGACCGAGAGCAGGCGCGCTGCGGTCACGGGCGGTTCAGGACTTCTTCGGCTGCCCGGACTCGGCGTCGCGCCGGATTCGCTCGTCGTAGCCCGCTCGTGCGGACGTGTCGAGGGAGCGCAGCACCCGGTCGCGGGTGAGCCGCCCACGGATGGCTCCGACCATCTTGTCGGGTACCAGGGCCGCGACGGCCTCGTAACTGCGCATCCAGCCCGGGACCGCGACCACGGCGGGCCGGCCCTTGCAGGTCGCGACGATGGCCTTGGCGATGTCCTCGGGGTCGACGGTCGGCAGCATCCCGCCGAGCTTGACCCCCGAGACCAGGTCGGTGCGTACCGCCGAGGGCAGCACGGTGGTGACGGTGACTCCGGTATCGGCGAGTTCGTCGCGCAGCGCCTCGCTGAAGCCGACGACGGCGTGCTTGCTGGCGCAGTAGGTGGCCAACCCGGCGGCCGGGACCTCGCCGAGATAGGAGGCCACGTTCACGATGTGCCCCGATCCGCGCTCGAGCATGCCTGGCAGCACCAGCTTGGTCCCGCGCAGCACGCCGTTGAGGTTGACGTTCACGATCGCGTCGGTGACCGCGTCAGGCTCGTCGACGAACCGGCCGGCCGGCATGATGCCGGCGTTGTTCACCAGGACCTCCAGCGGTGCGTCGATACCGGCCAGGAAGTCGGCGAAGGACTTCCGCGACCGCACGTCGACGCCGGCGCCGGCGCAGCCGAGTTCCTTCGCCGACGCCTTGGCCAGATCGGCGTCGAGGTCACCGATGAACACCCGGGCGCCTTCGGCGACGAAGGCCCGCGCGGTCGCGTAGCCGATTCCGCGGGCGGCCCCGGTGATCGCGACCGAGGCTCCCTTCAGATCGATGGGTTTGGGCACGTCAGCCACCTCCTGATTTGGCGCGCGCCATCGGACAACCCCGCATGGGGCGTTCGACGGCCGGTGCGGTCGCCTGCCGCTGTTGGCGGCGGCGTGCGAGTACGTCGGGATCCAGGGAGTAGGCGTCGCCGTCCCAACGGCCCTCGGCGAACCTCGACTCCATCGCCTGTGCGCGGGCGGCGCAGGAGAAGTAGAGGTTGGGCAGCAGGCCCGGCTTGTGCAGGGCGTTGGGGATGAACGCGGTGAAGTGGATCGTTCCGTCGGCATAGACGTAGCTGCCCATGCCGTAGCCGGTCATCCGGTGGGTCAGGTCGGCGGCGTTGAGCGACAGCGCCAGCTTGACGCCATCGGCCTCGGATTCGGCCGGCACGGGAAAGCTCTGCAGCACCAAAAGGCCGTTGCCGTAGAGCGGGTGCGGCTGATCCCCGGACACCCGGCACAGCGAGGTTCGCTGTCCGAACGGGAATTCGACACTGAACCCCGCCGGGCCGGCGCTGGCCGCCCTGGCCGGCGGCCGGTTCATGTTCTCGGCGACGGTGTCGCGGAACTCCGCCTCGCTCCAGGCGCAGGTCGCGTCCCCGGAGTTGGCGAAAATCGCTGCGGCGAAGGCCATCTCGTCGGGGACCGGACGACGCCCACCTTCCGGGTGATCGCTGGTCGCCGGCAGGGCGCCAGCCGCTTCGGCGAGAACCGGGCCCAGCACCCGGGCCTCGGCCAGTTGGGTGATCGCCGCGGCCGCGAGCAGGAAACGGATCCAGCTGCCGTTGTCGTCGGTTACCCGGATCAGTGACCAAAGATCAAGCCTGCGGGCCTCGGCGTCGTATACCGGCCCGGCCAACGAGGCGCAGCGCATCGGCAACGCGTTGATCTCGGCCAGTGCCGTCTCGGTCAGGTCCAGATCGCGCAACAGCTCAGTTCGCACACAGAGTAGGTACCCGGTCTCGCCGTTGGGCCCCTTCTCCTCGCGGACCATCTCCACGGTCTGCGCGTATTCGTCTGCCCACCAACTGAATCCGGTCGGCAGAAGATAGGACCACTGCTCATCGACCCGGAGTTGCTCGGAGTAGAGCCAGTCGATGATCTCCTCGGCGAGGTTCACGAGCCCACCGCCGGGATGTTCTCGGGGTGCAGCATTTCGGCGTAGCGCAACTGCTCGGGGATCGCGAAGGCGTCGACCAGTGTCTGGGCGTGCGGCCGAAGGTTGCGGCAACGCTCGTTGATCGCGTTGTTGACCGCCCTCGCCCGTTTCGTGGACAGCAGGCGGTGCTCCAGGAAGAACGCCTTGTCGTCCTCGATCACGCTCAGCGCGTAGAGGTCACACACCAGCTCGAGGATTTCGCGGGCCGCCTGATCCTTGCAACCGTCGATCCCCGCGATGAACGCCTCCAGAACGGTGCGGTCGACGTGGGCCCGGGCCAGGTGCATGACGTGGTCCTGCACGGAGTTGAACGCATCGAAGGCCGACATGGTTTTCGAGCGGCTCTGCAGTCGGCGTACGAGAGAGGACAGCAGGTATTCCTCGCGGTCGGAGAACATCTTGGCCTGGGTGCCCCGGTTGAACAGGCTGCCTTCTTCGTCGTTGTCCTGACGGTTGTCGACGAAGCGTTGGAAGATCTGCGCGGCCGCGGTCTTTCTGCTCACCCGGTCGCCCGCGTAGTTGGCGGCGAAACCGACCCATTCGAAGGGGCTCATGCTCTTGACGTCGTCGTTGTAGCCGGTCAGCAGGTGCTTGGCCACCAGTTGCAGCAGGACGTGGTTATCGCCCTCGAAGGTGGTGAACACGTCGGAGTCGGCACGCAACCCGACAAGACGGTTCTCGGCCAGATAGCCGGCGCCTCCGCAGGCCTCGCGGCACTCCTGGATCGCCGCGCTGGTGTGCCAGGTGGCGATCGCCTTCAATCCGGCGGCGTGGGCCTCGAGTTCCCGCTGTTCCTCCGGATCCCGGACCGCCGCGGTCTCCAGGTCGTGGAGTTTGGCCACCAACTCGTTCTGGGCGAATTGCAGTGCGTAGGACTGCGCGACATAGGGCAGCAGCCGGCGCTGGTGGACCAGGTAGTCCATGATCAGGACTTCCCGTTCCTCGCCGGCGGCGTGGAACTGCCTGCGCTGCAGGGCGTAGCGCACCGCCATGTCCAGTGCGACACGAGCCGCCTGCGCCCCGCTGCCGGCCACCGTCACCCGGCCCCGGACCAGCGTTCCCAGCATGGTGAAGAAGCGCCGGTTGGGGTTTTCGATGGGGGAGGAGTAGGTGCCGTCCGGTGCCACGTCGGCGAACCGGTTCAGCAGGTTCTCCCGCGGAACGCGCACCTGGTCGAACATGATCCGACCGTTGTCGACGCCGAGCAGGCCGCCCTTGTAGTCACAGTCGGTGATGGTCACACCGGGCAGTGAGTTGCCGCTGTCGTCCCGGATCGGGACGACGATGCAGTGCACGCCCTGGTTCTTGCCCTGGGTGATCAGCTGGGCGAAAACCGCTGCCAACGTTGCACTCTCGGCCGCTCCGCCCAGGTAATCCTTGCGTGAGGTGGGCGTCGGGGAGTGGATGACGAACTCTTCGGTCTCCGGGTCGTAGACGGCGGTGGTCTCCAGCGACTGGACGTCGCTGCCGTGTCCGGTCTCGGTCATCGCGAAACAACCCGCCAGATCGAGGGTGATCAGTGGCCGCACATAGGCCTCGTGATGGCGTTCGGTGCCGAGATTCTCGATCGCCCCGCCGAACAGGCCCCACAGCACCCCGGCCTTGGTCATCAGCGACAGATCCGACATCGCCAGCATCTCGATCTTGGTGACCGCCGCGCCGACGTCGCCGGTCCCGCCGTGATCCTTGCGGAAACCGTCCTCGGCCGCCCCGGCGGCCGCGATGATCTTCAACTGCTCCATCACGCGGGCACGGGCGACCGACTTCGAGGGGAAGAAGTGCGGTTTGAAGATCTCCAACGAGAGCTTCTCCCGGATCATCCTCTTGGTGTCGGCCCAGCGGCCGTCGAGTGCCTTCTGGAGGTGCTCGGTTGTGGTGGTCATACCCAGTTAATAGCTCACGGTGTGGATCCGGACAGCGGATTCGGGCAACTCAGGTGGTCCCGACTCACGTTGTCGGGGTGACGCTGACCTGGAACCCGAACAGATCCAAACTGTGCGGCAGCGGCTTGCCCGCTTCCAGTCGGGCTCCGCTGAGCGACAGCTCCCCGGCGCTGATCATGTTCGCCATCACCGCCTGGCCGAGGAATACCGACATCCCGTACCCCGGGCAGACCCTGCGGCCCGTGGCTCATGAAGTTGAACGACCAGTCCTCACTGGCGGTTCCGGTCACCCACTCGCCCGGCGAGAACCGGTCGGCGTAGGGGATGAGCGTTCCGGTTGCGGTGGTTGAACACGTTGTAGATCACCACCTGGGTGCCCTCCGGCAGCACTGACCCGTTGGGGAACTCGACGTCGCGGGTCGTCACGCGAGCGAACATCCCGGTGGTCGGCCACAGTCGCATGGCCTCCAGCAGGCAGCCGGCCAGGTAGGTCAGCGATGCCACTCCCTTGGGAGTCCCGATGTCGGCCGCAGCGATCTCCCGCCGGACCTCGGCCTGCTGTTCGGGGTGCGAGGCCAGGGCCGCCAGCGCACGCAGCGTGTTCGCCGAGAGGGTGTCGCCCATGGCCATCAGCCAGTGGATCACCTGGCCGGCGGCACCGCCCGGGGGCTCCGGGGCCTTGGCGATCTCCGCGGCGAGGCTGCCCGGTTCGGCCTTGGCGAGATGGCCCTCGATCATGCCGATGAGCTCGGGGTACTGCGGTCCGGGCTCGCCGGGCATCTTGTTGCCCTGCGACATCAGGTCGGTGAGGACCTCGGTCAGCCGGGTGTCATCAGCGGCCTGATCTCCCAGCACGATGCGCCGCGTCATCCGCTGGAACGCGGCGTCGATGACGTGGTAGTCCACCGGCTTGCCGATGAGTTCGGCGGCGGTCTCGGCGGCCACCACCAGGAACGACTTGGCCATACTGTGCAGCGGCTTGCCGGGCTCGAGCACAGCGTCGGCGAACTGCCGACGCTGTGCCCAGAGATCGCCCCTGCGAGATGGTCAGGGCGTCCGGCTGGAAGGCGGACATTCCGTTCTTCTTCGGCTCCGGGTCGGAGGCGAAGGGATCCGGGGAGCCGCCGAGGACGAACTTCAGGTCATCGGGGTGATGAACCAGAAGCGCCTCGTCCTTGGCGATCCGTACATAGAACGGACCCGGGCCGTAGGTCTTGACCAGACCTTCGACCAGCCGATAGCCCAGATAGTCGGCACCCACGGCGGACGCCACCTTGGTCGGCAGCTCCCGCTTGTTGAACAATCCCTGGAGGACGTTGGGTACGCCGATCCGGGCGGTGAACCGGATGCCTTCCAGTGCCGATGCGTGCGGGAAATCGTTAGTCACGGTCGATTCAGCCCCACGGCATGTAGGCGCGAACGGTATCGGCCAGCTGGACGATACGGTTCGGCTTGCCCGGCGCCGGCGCACCCAGCTTGGGCCACGGTGCGAACACCCGATCGACACCCTCCAGGGCCGGCTCCAGCTCCGGGTAGTGACGCAGCAGGACGTCCTTCATGCCGTTGTTGTTCACCCAGTCGAAACCGACCTGGGTGTAGACCTCGGGACGGAAGTCCTCGGTGAAGAAGCGGTCGCTCTTCAGGCGGCGCGAGGCCATCAGGATGAAGATCCGGAAGGCGGTGTCGGAGAAGCCGAAGCCCTTCGGGGGCTGCTCGGCCTGCATGCCGATCTGGGTGTCGACCAGATCGACGTCGCCACCGTAGATCTCGTTGATCTCCTTGGCCCATTCCTTGTTGGGCGTGATCTCGTCGATGCTCTTGCGCCGCGGCATGTGCAGCATCTCGCGGAAATCGTTGTACCGCGGAACACCGCGCTCGCGGTCGCGGACGATGTCCAGCGTCGCCAGGTCGGTGACCTGACCGTCGATCCGCTCCAGCTTGCGCAGCGCATTCGGGTAGTTGTGCAGGCAGATCGCGCCGGCACTGGCCTGACCCATCGAGTACCACAGGTCGCTCATCTCCATGCTGTGCATGAAGTCGCGGGTGTACTTGCCCTGGATCTCGGTGAACGTGGTGTTGCGCAGGTGCTCACCGGACTCCAGCGAGAACCAGTTCCAGTCGTCCGGGATCAGCGGGTGCAGCCGGTAGACCGTGACGAACTCCTCGGTGAGCGAGAACGGCGCGGAATGGTGGTCGGCCGGGGAGCCCACGATGCCCGAGAGGGCCTCGCTGTCACCGACGCGGCCGATCCGGTCCTTGAACGTCTCGCCGAGGGCGCCGTACCAGTTGGCGTTCATGCCGATCTGCAGCGCCGGGTGGCGCAGCACGCAGGTGGTCCACTCGACGGTGTGGATCTTGGCGATCAGCGCCGACACGGTCAGGACGGCGGTCTCGTAGAGCCGCTGATCGTCCATGCTCGGGTAGGCCTTCTTGAGCGCGTCGCAGACAGCGTTGTGCTCGCGGGCGAACAGTGTGTGCAGGATGCCGACACCGGTCCAGTAGTTGTCCTCGAAGCCGGTGAGGTCGATGCCCTTCGTCGTGTTGCTCTCGGGCAGCCGGCCGTTCGCGTCGACCTTGACCTTGCCGTCGGTGAAGGTCCGGATGTGGGACTGCTTGTCCTTGCCGGTTCCGTAGATCTGCGAGCCGTCCCACCAGTGGGTCTCGGTGTTGGCGAACACCGGGGCCGGCTGGCCGTCGACGATCTCCTTGCCGTTCATCGGTATGGTGCGGCGGATCTGCATCGGGTTCTGCGGGAAGTCGTCGTTGGCACCCAGGGGGATGTCGATGACCTTGTCCGGCTCGCCGTTGCCGTGGAAGAACCAGTTGTGGTTCTCGAACTGGATCCACGCCGCGGTGATGGTGTTGATGATGCCGGCCGGCTTGAACGAGTCACGGGCCATCAGCTTGCGGCTGATCAGGCGGGGATCCGGATCGAGCAGCTTCTTGGTGTGCGTGATCGTCATCGACGGGGGAGCGTTGCGGCCGAAGCCGGTGCCGGCGGCGCCCATCCACGGGTCCGACAGGTCGTTGAACGTGCCGTCGGCGGTACGGGCTCGCTTGGCCTCTTCGGACGGTTCGCCGAGATCGGTCGTGGGCCGGATGCCCTCGCCCTCGAAGAGGTTCTCCTCGCGAAGTTGGTCGCGCAGGCTGGCCAGCGCGTGAACTTGAAGGATCAGGGACGGGTTTTCGTACCACTGACGGTCGCTCATTTTTTGACTTCCTTGTCTGGTCTCTGTGGTTCGGTGCAGGTTGACGACTGGTTAGCGCGGGATGCGCAGGGCGAAGTAGCCGAGCTTGTAGTAGCCCGAACCGGTGTTGTAGAGGATCTTGCCCAGGAACACACCCGGCACCAGCTCCACCAGTTCGTCGCGGATCTTGCGGATGACCAGCTTCGGGTTCTTCTCGATCTCGGCGTAGTCGATCACCATCACGTCGACGTCGGGGTCCTCCTTGCCGGCCTCGACGTAGGTCTTGAAGTCGAAAGCCAACTTGCCGTCGGTGTGGTCCTGCATCGAGTACAGCGGCCACAGCAGCTTGCCGACCAGGCCCGTGCTCTTGGTCAGGCGGTTGTCGCCGGTGGCGGCCTGGTTGTCGAAGCGCTTGCCCTGCCAGGGCATCCACAGCGCCGTTATGGTGCGAACCACGGCGTCGAACCGCGGATTCGTGGTGGTCATCACCAGCATGCCCTCGGTCGGGCCGTGCAGATCGGTGGGAGCGTTGCCACGGCGGAACAGCTCGTTGAGGTCGGCGTCGGCGCCGGTGCCGTCCGTCTTGGACCGCTTGGAGAGCTCGCCGATCCAGGCCCAGGTCGAGTCGGCGGCGCCCTCCGGGTGCTCCCTCACCGAGGTGCGCAACCAGTCCAGTTTGCTGACAACGCCCGAAGTGACGGTATCGCCGTCGTTGGCCATCCAATTCCTCCTCATGCTTGTCGCGTACGTTGCGCGATCGTCGCGCCGATCGTAAGAGGAATGGTCGGTGATTCGCATGATTATCGCCAACGATTCGTGTCGGTGGGCCCCCCGGGTGTGGGGGTGATTGGGGGCTGGCAACGCAATGCGAGTGTGCGGTCGGATTATCGTTTAGCCCGAACACTGCTATTTCTCGCCCGGTGGGCATCGCGGAATCCAGATGTGGCAAACGGTCCCGCGGCTCGCTGCCGCGGCGGGCAGATGGCGTTCGGTTCGGGAACCGGCATTCGCCTCACCCCGGCGACGCGGCTGCGTTAGGGTTAGGCAACCCCGTCTTCAGACATCCGGGCGTGGTCGGAGTCGCGAGTGAGACCGGCGCCGCTCTCAGGAAGTTCCTGCCGGGTTCAGAACGCAGCCTCGCAGGCGGCTCGACACGCGTCAGAGGCATCAGTGAGGTGTGCATCGTGGATTCACGAAATTCTGCCACCGCCCCCGCCGGCTGCGGGATCAGTGAAGAGTGGTCGGGCCGCATGGTGGTGATCTCCGTATCCGGCACCCTTGACATGCTGACCTCTCCCCAGCTGGCTGAGGCGATTGCCACGGCATTCCTGAAGAATCCCTCGGCGATGATCATCGATCTCAGCGGAGTGGACTTCCTGGCCTCGGCGGGTATGGGGGTTCTGGTCGCCGCGAGCGACCGGGCCGACGGAAAACTCAAGTTCGCGGTGGTCGCCGACGGACCGGCCACGAGTCGGCCGCTCACGCTGGTGGGTCTGGCCGAGGTGCTTGGGTTGCAGCCGAGCGTGGAACGGGCGCGGCTGGCCATCGGGCTCAACCCGGGTGCATAAAACCAGCGCCAGACGGGTATTCCTGGCGGGCCATGACCTCTCCCTGCCTGCCGCGCCCCATTACCGATGCCGAACGGTTCACCTGTCGCGATGCGGTCGCCGACGGGCTCACCGCGGCGATGATCCGCGAGGAATTCGCCCGCTGGCTCCGGCGTACCACCTCCTTCGAGCAGACGCGGATCCACGATGTGGTGCTCGCCGTCAACGAAGCCCTCGCCAACGCCGCCGAGTTCGCCTACCGGCGGGGCCCGGCGGGCACCGTCGGGATAACGGCGGTCCGCGACCACGGCCGCGGGACGCTGACCGTGACCATCACCGACCAGGGACTCTGGCGGGAGGTGGACCCGCTGCGGCGTCGGCGCAGCAGGGGCCGGGGCATTCCGCTGATGCGGACCCTGGCCGACGGTGTCGTCATCGACACCACCGCCCCGGGCACCCGGGTGTGCTTGCGCTTCGACGATCGCCGTTGAGCGGCAAGCCACGCACACCGTTTCTCGCTTGATCGCTGCGCGAGTCCACGCCGGCCGTCCGCGCGAGTGGGCAAGTTCCGGTCGGCCGGGCTCTGGATAGCATTAGCGCGGCCGCGCCGCCCGGTGCGTCCCCGAAGCGTGACCCGATGCCGCCCGTGAACGGGCCGCCCGTGAATGGAAAGAGAACCGCGATGAGCGCCCCCGCCCACCCCGCGCCGGCCGAACTACTCCGGGTTGCGGCCGGCACCAGTGCAGGTGCTGCGGTGCGCGAAGCGGGCCTGCCCGGCCGCGGCGAGCCGGGCGCCATCGTCGTCGTCCGCGACACCGGCGGAACGCTGCGCGACCTGAGCTGGATTCCGGACCGCGACGCCGAGGTGACCCCGATCGGCGCCGACACCGAGGAGGGTCGCAGCGTCATCCGGCACTCCGCCGCCCACGTTCTGGCGCAGGCCGTCCAGGAACGGTTCCCGAGCGCGAAGTTGGGTATCGGACCGCCGATCACCGACGGGTTCTACTACGACTTCGACGTGCCGCAGCCCTTCACCCCCGAGGATCTCGAGGCGCTGGAGAAGCGTATGCGCGCCATCGTCAAGGAGGGACAGCTGTTCGCCAGGCGGGTCTACGAATCCAAGGACCAGGCCCGCACGGAGTTGGCCGGCGAGCCCTACAAGCTGGAACTGGTCGACGACAAGTCCGGGGATCCCGACGTCATGGAGGTCGGCGGTGACGAACTGACCGCCTACGACAACCTCAACCCACGCACCCGGGAGCGCGTCTGGGGCGACCTGTGCCGCGGCCCGCACATCCCCACCACCCGGTACATTCCGGCGTTCAAGCTGACCCGCAGTTCGGCCGCCTACTGGCGCGGGGATCAGCGCAACGCCAGCCTGCAGCGCATCTACGGCACCGCCTGGGAGTCCCAGGAGGCGCTCGACCGACACCTCGAGTTGCTCGAAGAGGCCCAGCGCCGCGACCACCGCAAGCTCGGCGTGGAACTCGACCTGTTCAGCTTCCCCGATGAAATCGGCTCCGGCCTGGTGGTTTTCCACCCCAAGGGGGGCATCGTGCGCCGCGAGATGGAGGAGTACTCGCGACGCAAGCACATCGAGGCCGGCTACGAGTTCGTCAACACCCCGCACATCACCAAGGAGCAGCTCTACATCACCTCCGGTCATCTGGAGTGGTACGCCGAGGGCATGTTCCCCCCGATGCACATCGACGCCGAATACGGCGAGGACGGTGCCGTGCGAAAGCCGGGGCAGGACTACTACCTCAAGCCGATGAACTGCCCGATGCACCATCTGATCTACCGGGCCCGCGGCCGTTCCTACCGGGAACTTCCGTTGCGGCTCTTCGAGTTCGGCACGGTGTACCGCTACGAGAAGTCCGGTGTCGTGCACGGCCTGACCCGGGTGCGCGGCATGACCCAGGACGACTCGCACATCTACTGCACCCGTGAGCAGATGCGCGACGAGCTGGCCTCGCTGCTGAATTTCGTGCTCGAGCTGCTCGCCGACTACGGCCTGGACGACTTCTATCTGGAGCTGTCCACCAAGGATCCAGACAAGTACGTCGGCTCCGACGAACTGTGGGACGAGGCCACCGAGACGCTGCGGGAGGTCGCCGAGTCCAGCGGTCTGCAGCTGGTGCCCGATCCGGGAGGCGCGGCGTTCTACGGTCCGAAGATCTCCGTGCAGGTGCGCGACGCCCTTGGCCGCAGCTGGCAGATGTCGACGATCCAGTTGGACTTCAACATGCCGGAGCGGTTCGGGTTGGAGTACACCGCGGCCGACGGAACCCGGCAGCGGCCGGTGCTCATCCACCGCGCCCTGTTCGGATCCATCGAGCGGTTCTTCGGGGTCCTCACCGAGCATTACGCCGGGGCGTTTCCGGCCTGGCTGGCACCGGTGCAGGTGGTCGGGGTGCCGGTGGCCGACGAGCACGTCGGTTACCTGCAGGAGGTGGCCGCCGATCTGCGTGCGGCCGGCGTCCGCGTCGAGGTCGACTCCAGTGACGACCGGATGGCGAAGAAGATCGTCAACCACACCAACCAGAAGGTGCCGTTCATGTTGCTCGCCGGGGACCGGGATGTTCAGGCCGGTGCGGTTTCGTTCCGGTTCGGCGACCGCACCCAGATCAACGGGGTGCCCCGCGAGCAGGCCGTCACGGTGATCCGATCCTGGATCGAGCGGCGTGAGAACGCCTGTCCGACGGCGGAATTGGTGAAGGTCTCTGGTGACTGATCACGGTTCGGCCGAAGCGGCCGGCCAGCACCCGGAACCGCTCGTCGACTGGGGCGTCGGGGATTCCGACCGGCTGCAACGGTTGTGGACCCCGCACCGGATGAGCTACATCGTCGAGGCCCCCCGACCCGAGGACACCGGGCGCCCGAGCCGGCCCTTCACCGAGATCCCCACCCTCTCCGACGAGGACGGCCTCGTTGTCGCCCGCGGGAAGCTGGTGTACGCGGTGCTCAACCTCTACCCCTACAACCCCGGCCACCTCATGGTGGTGCCCTACCGGCAGGTCTCCGAGCTCGAGGATCTCACCGAGGCCGAGAGCGCCGAGCTGATGGCATTCACCCAGAAGGCCATCCGGGTGATCAAGGCGGTCTCGCGGCCCGACGCGTTCAACGTCGGGCTCAACCTGGGCCGGTCGGCGGGCGGCTCGCTGGCCGACCATCTGCACATGCACGTCGTGCCGCGCTGGTCCGGTGACGCCAACTTCATCACCGTCGTCGGACAGACCAAGGTCATCCCGCAGTTGCTGCGCGACACCCGGGCGTTGCTGGCCCGAGAATGGGCCGCCCGGCCGTGAGCGACTTCTATCTGATGACCCGGGCGGCCTACGTCAAGATCAGCGCTCCGCTGGCCCGCGCCGCGCTGCGGGCCGGGCTGACCCCCGACACGGTGACCATCATCGGGACCGCCGCCTCGGTTCTGGGTGCGTTGACGCTGTTCCCGATAGGCAAGCTCTTCGCCGGCACCCTGGTGGTCTGGCTGTTCGTCCTGGCCGACATGCTCGACGGGGCGATGGCCCGCGAGCGCGGCGGTGGCACCCGCTTCGGTGCGGTGCTCGATGCGGCCTGCGACCGGATCAGTGACGGGGCGGTGTTCTGCGGACTGCTGTGGTGGGCGGCGTTCGGTCTGCACAGTTCCGCGCTGATGGTGGCCACCCTCATCTGTCTGGTGACCTCCCAGGTCATCTCCTACATCAAGGCCCGGGCGGAGGCCAGCGGTCTGGACGGCGGCGGTGGGCTCATCGAGCGGCCCGAGCGCCTGGTGATCGTGCTGGCCGGAGCGGGGCTCTCGGATCTGCCGTTCTTCCCGGTCCCGATCGCGCTACACATCGCGATGTGGGTCCTGGCGGTGGCCAGCCTGGTCACGGTGGGACAGCGCCTGCACACGGTGCGCAGTTCTCCCGGGGCGATGGACGCCATCGCCCCACCCGGAGCGGACCGCGACGGTCCCGACGAGAAGAGGGCTTGAGCAGTGCGGCTGCCGTTCACCGAGAACCTCACCGACTGGGGATACGCCGCCGGCTGGCAGGTAGTGCGCGGGATGCCGGAATTCATGGCGCGCGGCATCGCCGGGGCCGGAGCGCGGTACGCGGCGCGCGGGGGCGGGCCGCAGCAGCTGCGCAAGAACCTCGCCCGGGTGACCGGGCAGACTCCCGCCGAGGTGCCCGACTCCCTGATCCGGGCCGCGCTGGCCTCGTACGCGCGGTACTGGAAGGAGGCTTTCCGGCTGCCGTCGATGGACCACGCCGCGCTCGCCGCGCGGCTCGACGCCGTCTTCGTCGGGGCCGAACATTTCGCCGAGGCCCACGCCGCGGGGCGCGGGGCGGTGATGGCCCTGCCGCACAGCGGCAACTGGGATATGGCCGGGGTGTGGTTGGCTCAGAAGTACGGAACCTTCACCACCGTCGCCGAGCGGCTCAAGCCGGAGTCGCTCTACGACCGGTTCATCGAATACCGGGAGAGTCTCGGTTTCGAGGTGCTGCCACTGACCGGCGGGCAACGCCCCCCGATGGAGGTGCTCGGCGAACGGTTGCGGGCCAACGGGTTCGTCTGCCTGATGTCGGACCGCGACCTCACCCGGTCCGGGGTGCCGGTGGACTTCTTCGGCGAACCGACGCGGCTGCCTGCCGGCCCGGCGAAGCTGGCCATCGAGACCGGTGCGCCGCTGCACCCGGCGCACGTCTACTACGACGGCGACGATTGCGTGGTCCGCGTCGAGGGCGCCCTGGACACCAGTTCCGGCGATGTCGCGGCCATCACCCAGGCGCTGGCCGATCGGTTCGCGGTCAACATCGCCGCCCACCCGCAGGACTGGCACATGCTCCAGCCGCTGTGGCTGGCCGACCTCTCCGCGAAGCGTCGCGCCTACCTCGAGGACGCCTGATGCGCATCGGGATGGTGTGCCCGTACTCCTTCGACGTTCACGGCGGTGTCCAGGCCCACGTGCTGCAGCTGGCCGAGGTGATGCGCGAACGCGGGCACGACGTCAGCGTGCTCGCCCCGGCCTCGCCGCATGTCGAGCTGCCCGACTACGTGGTCTCCGGCGGCAAGGCCGTTCCGATCCCCTACAACGGCTCGGTGGCGCGGCTGCGGTTCGGTCCGGCCACCCACCGCCGGGTCAAGAAATGGCTGGCCGAGGGCGATTTCGACGTCCTGCACCTGCACGAACCCAACGCGCCCAGTCTGTCGATGCTGGCACTGATGATCGCCGAGGGGCCGATCGTCGCCACGTTCCACACCTCGACCACGAAGTCGTTGGTGTTGGGGGTCTTTCAGGGCATCCTGCGGCCCTGGCACGAGAAGATCGTCGGCCGGATCGCGGTCTCCGACTTGGCCCGGCGCTGGCAGATGGAGGCCCTGGGCTCCGATGCCGTCGAGATCCCCAACGGTGTCGACGTCGGGTCGTTCGCCTCAGCGCCGCCGCTGCCGGGCTACCCCCGCCCAGGCCGGACCGTGCTGTTCCTCGGGCGCTTCGACGAGCCGCGAAAGGGGATGGCGGTTCTGCTCGGCGCGTTGCCGGCACTGGTGGCGCACTTTCCCGACATCGAGATTCTCGTCGTGGGTCGCGGCGAGGAGGATGATCTGCGCGAGGAGGCCGGAGAGCTCGCCGGACACCTCAATTTCCTCGGACAGGTCTCCGATGCGCAGAAGGCCTCGGCGCTACGCAGCGCCGACGTCTACTGCGCACCCAACACCGGCGGGGAGAGCTTCGGCATCGTGCTGGTCGAGGCGATGGCGGCCCGGACCCCGGTGGTGGCCAGCAATCTCGACGCTTTCCGCCGGGTGCTGGCCGACGGTACGGCCGGGCGCCTGGTGCCGGTGGGGGATTCCGCCGCGCTGGCCGAGGCGCTGATCGCGGTACTCGGCGACGCCGAACTCCGCGGACGGTACATCCAGGCGGCGACCGCGGCGGTGGGCCGCTACGACTGGTCGGTGGTCGCCGAGGAGATCATGCGGGTCTACGAGACGGTCGCGGTGCCCGGAGCCAGGGTCCAGGTGGCCGACTGATGGCCACGGTGCTGGCGTGGGTGCTGGTCGTTCTGGCGGCCGCGGCGGCGCTGGGAATCGTGGTCTGGTCGGTTCGGACGGCCAATCGACTGGACCGGCTGCATGTTCGCTACGACCTTTCCTGGCAGGCGCTCGACGCCGCCCTGGCCCGGCGCGCGGTGGTGGCGCGGGCGATCGCCGCGGACGCCTACGGCGAAGGTCCGGCGGCGAGGCGGTTGACGGCGATGGCCGATGCCGCCGAACGGGCGCCCCGGCCGGAGCGCGAGGGGTGCGAGAACGAACTGTCCACCGAGCTGACCCTGGTTGACCCGGCCGCCGTGCCACCGGGGCTGGTGGCCGAACTGACCGAAGCGGAGTCCCGGGTGCTGTTGGCCCGGCGTTTCCACAACGACGCCGTGCGCGACACGCTGGCGCTGCGCGAGCGCCGTCCGGTGCGCTGGCTGAGACTGGGCGGAAGGGCCGCGCTGCCAACGTATTTCGAGATCGCGGAGTCCGCTCAGCGATGAGTTCGCCGCGGGTGTCGGCGCGGGTGGTGCTGCTCGACGACGCCGGTGCGGTGCTGTTGTTCTGCGGTTCGGACCCCGCGATTGCCGACGACAGCGCGCCACGATGGTGGTTCACCGTCGGTGGCCAGGCCCGGCCGGGGGAGCCATTGGCGCACACCGCCGCGCGCGAACTGGCCGAGGAGACCGGCCTGCGGGTGGCTGCGGAGCGGATGATCGGGCCGGTGTGGCGCCGGGAATCGGTGATCCGCTTCAACGGCGCGGTGATGGACAGCGACGAGTATTACTTCGTCCACCGCACCCGCCGCTTCGAGCCGTCGGCTGCGGGGCGCACCCAGCTGGAACTGGGCTACATCCATGGCCACCGCTGGTGCGATGCCGCCGACATCGACGAGTTGACGGCGCGCGGCCAGCGGGTCTACCCGCGCGGACTCGGGGGGCTCATCGGCGAGGCCGACCGGCTGGCCGGCGGCCTCGCGAGCCCGCCGCCGGAGCCCCGGGCCATTCGCTGAGCAGTCGATCCATCCCGGCCGCGGCGGCACTCTAAACTGAACCGGCACAAACTGAAGGAGCGCACAGTGGAAACCGCAGCGGGAGCCAACGGCTCAGCCAACCATGCCCAGACCGGGACGGCGCGGGTCAAACGCGGCATGGCCGAGATGCTCAAGGGCGGCGTCATCATGGACGTCGTCACCCCCGAGCAGGCCCGGATCGCCGAGGGGGCCGGCGCGGTGGCGGTGATGGCACTCGAGCGGGTTCCCGCCGACATCCGCGCTCAGGGCGGTGTGGCCCGGATGAGTGACCCGGACCTGATCGAGGGCATCATCGCCGCGGTCAGCATCCCGGTGATGGCCAAGGTCCGCATCGGGCATTTCGTCGAGGCGCAGATCCTGCAGAGCCTCGGGGTGGACTACATCGACGAGTCCGAGGTGCTCACCCCGGCCGATTACACCCACCACATCGACAAGTGGCGGTTCACCGTCCCGTTCGTCTGCGGGGCGACCAATCTCGGCGAGGCGCTGCGCCGTATCACCGAAGGCGCGGCGATGATCCGGTCCAAGGGCGAGGCCGGCACCGGGGACGTCTCCAACGCCACCACCCACATGCGGTCCATCGGCGGGGAGATCCGCCGGCTGTCCGCGCTGTCCGAGGACGAGCTGTACGTCGCGGCCAAGGAGCTGCAGGCGCCTTACGACCTCGTCGTCGAGGTGGCCCGTGCCGGAAAGCTGCCGGTCACGCTGTTCACCGCGGGCGGTATCGCCACCCCGGCGGATGCCGCGATGATGATGCAGCTGGGTGCCGAGGGGGTCTTCGTCGGTTCCGGCATCTTCAAGTCGGGTGATCCCGAGCAGCGGGCGGCGGCGATCGTCAAAGCCACCACGTTCTTCGACGACCCCGACGTGCTGGCCCGAGTGTCGCGAGGTCTGGGCGAGCCGATGGTCGGCATCAACGTCGACGACATCCCCCAACCGCACCGGCTGGCCCAGCGCGGCTGGTAGCGGCACCCGTAGATGGCGATCGAAGAGATCCTCGATCTGGAGAAGCTCGAGGTCAACATCTACCGCGGTGGCGTCTACCATCCCGAGTCCGGTTACCTGTCACGGACATTCGGCGGCCATATCGCCGGTCAGGCCCTGGTCTCGGCGGTCCGGACCGTCGATCCCCGCTACCGGGTGCATTCGCTGCACGGCTACTTCCTGCGGCCCGGTGACGCCACCGAACCGGCCGTCTACCTGGTCAACAGGCCCCGCGACGGGGGGTCCTTCTGCACCCGGCGGGTCGATGCCGTCCAGAACGGCGAGGTGATCTTCTCGATGGGCGCGTCATTCCAGACCGAGCAGTCCGGTATCGAGCATCAGGACGCCATGCCCGCGGTGGTGCCGCCCGACGACCTCGACCCGGACGCTGAAAACGGCATCGCGCAATTCGCCGAGTGGGACATCCGCCGGGTGCCCCGCGAGTTGGTGACCAGGCTGTCCGGCAAGGTGTCGCAGCAGCAGGTGTGGTTCAGGCACCGGGACCCGCTGCCGGATGACCCCCTGCTGCACATCTGCGCGCTGGCGTACATGAGCGATCTGACCCTGCTCGGCTCTGCCCAGGTCACCCATCAGCAGGACCGTCCGCACCTGATGGTCGCCTCGCTGGACCACGCGATGTGGTTCATGCGTCCCTTCCGCGCCGACGAGTGGCTGCTCTACGACCAGTTCTCGCCCTCGGCCACCGGTGGGCGCGCGCTGACCCAGGGCCAGATCTTCAACCAGTCCGGGCACCTGGTGGCCGCCGTCGTCCAGGAGGGGCTCACCCGCTACCGGCGCGGCTACACCCCGGCGGGCCGGTGAGGGCGCCCACCGTCGGCGTGCTCGCTCTGCAGGGCGACACCCGTGAGCATCTCGCCGCGCTGAGCGCGGCCGGCGCGACGGCCTGCACGGTGCGCCGGCGGGGCGAACTCGACGCCGTCGACGCCCTGGTGATCCCCGGCGGGGAGTCCACCACCATGAGCCTGCTGCTGCGCGAATTCGGACTGTTCGAGCCGCTGCGGGAGCGGCTGGCGGCGGGAATGCCGGCCTACGGCTCCTGCGCCGGGATGATTCTGCTGGCCGCCGAGATCCTCGACGCCGGGGCGCCCGGACGGCAGGCCGCCGCTCTGGGCGCGATCGACATGACGGTGCGCCGCAACGCCTTCGGCCGGCAGGTGGACTCCTTCGAGGACGACATCGACTTCGCCGGCCTCGACGGCCCGGTGCACGCGGTGTTCATCCGGGCCCCCTGGGTGGAACGGGTCGGACCCGACGTGCGGGTGCTCGCGCGTTCCGGGGAGCACATCGTGGCGGTGCGTCAGGGTTCGGTGCTGGCGACGGCCTTTCACCCCGAGGTCACCGGCGACCGCCGGGTGCACCGGCTCTTCGTCGACATGCTGACCGGCCGGGCCGGCTCTCGTGGCGTTGAGTGAGGAACCTCGCAGCAGGCCACTCGTACTTCGTCTGCGTGGTTCCTCACTCACGGTGGAGGGGCGGGACGGCCGGGGCCCGGGGCGGCCGCAGTAGACTCCTTGACGCACCGATCGGCATGAGGATGTGGGAGATATGA
>JAGQTQ010000086.1 GCA_020438905.1 Mycobacterium sp. | reverse complement strand
GGTGTCGATCTGGTCCTGGCTGGGTTGCTCGCCGACGGCCGGTCGGGGATCGGCGGGGTTGCACATTCCGGGGGCGGCGAATTTGGCCACCCAGGCGTCCAGTTCGGCCCGCAGGGCGGGGGTGGCGACCAGCCGTCCGGTGCTCATTCCGCTGGCGTCCTGGCGGCTCCAGGTGAATCCGCGGCGCACCGCGCGGTCGGCGTCGCTGAACTGCCCGTCGGGGTTCAGGCTCAACGCCAGCCGCTCGGCCAGCCGGGCCAGTTGATCGGGGCGCAGGGTGCGGGCGTGGCCGGCCAGGAACGCCTCGGCTTCCTCGCGCTGCTCGCGGCTGACCGCGGTGGGCAGCTCGGTCAGGAACCGTTGGATGACCCGAACATGCTCGACGTCCAGGGCGCCGGCACGCCAGGCCTGCGCGGTCGTGGGCTGGCGCGGCGGCAGCGACTCGCCGGTCAGCGTGGTGCGCGGGGCCAGGGGTTCGGCCATCGCCGAGCGGCGGCGGGCCTCGGCCGGGCAGATCCGCAGCCAGTCGGCGAGCACCTTCAGCGGCGCCCCGCCGACCTCGGCGGCCTCGCGGCGCCCGACCGCCAGGGCGATGTCGCCGCGCAGCACCGCCTGCCGGCGGGCCAGCGTCTCGCACCGCCCGGCCAACCGCACCAGATCCCCCGCACTGACCCCCGACAGATCCACCGAGGACAGGACGTCGAGGGCCGCGTCGATCTGGGAGACCGCATCCTCGACATCATCCGAAAACATGTTCGAATACTATGCCGGGGGTCCGACAAAACGATGCCCCAGAAAACTGAGGGGTCCGAAGCTACGGTTGGGAGTACCCCGGCGGGTTGGGGCTGTCGACCCAGAAGTCGACCCCAAGTTCGGTGCCCGGCACGCAGTCGTACACCGACAGGTCGCTGACGCCGCTGTCCAACAGCACGTCCTCACACAGCAGGGTGTTCCCGGTGAATTCGCGCGCCGGCCTGCTCAGCACCGCGTACGCCGCATCGGCATACACCTCCGGCTTCCGTGAGCGCGCCATCATCTCGTCGCCGCCCAGCAGGTTCTGTACCGCCGCGGTGGCGATTGCGGTACGCGGCCACAGCGTGTTGGAGGCGATGCCGTGCTGGCGCATCTCCTCGGCGACGCCCAGCGCGCACAGGGTCATCCCGAACTTGGCCATCATGTATCCGGTGGGCCGCAGCCACTTGGGCTCCAACCGGACCGGCGGCGACAGGGTCAGGACGTGCGGGTTCTCCCGGCCCTTCATGTGTGGGATGCAAGCCTGGGTGACCGCGTAGGTGCCGCGTACCTCGATCCCGTTCATCAGGTCGAACCGCTTCAGCGGCACCTCTTCGATGGAGCCGAGGTTGATCGCCGAGGCGTTGTTGACGCACATGTCGATGCCGCCGAACTGCTCGACGGTGGCGGCCACCGCCGCGGCCACCGAGTCGCCGTCGCGGACGTCGCCGACGATCGGCAGCGCTTGGCCACCGGCCTCCTCGATCTCCTTGGCGGCGGTGTAGATGGTGCCGGGCAGCTTGGGGTGCGGTTCGGCTGTTTTGGCCACCAGGGCGATGTTGGCACCGTCGGCGGCCACCCGCTTGGCGATCGCCAGGCCGATGCCGCGACTGGCGCCGGAGATGAACATGGTCTTGCCGGAGAACCCGTGAGTTGCCATGGTCTACAGCGTATTGCCCCGTTGCTTCTAGGCTCACACCGGTGAGCGGGCAGGACCGGCGCCGTTGGGACGAGCGCCACACCGTGCGGGGCGCCCCGGATCCCGACGACGTCGGGCCGCCGCAGTTATTCGCCTTGCACGCAGCCCAATTCCCGACCGCCGGCTCCGCGCTGGAGATCGCCTGCGGACAAGGTGAAGCCTCGGTCTGGCTGGCCCGCCGCGGGCTGGACGTGGTCGGCCTCGACATCTCCCCGGTGGCGATCCGAAGGGCCGGGGAGTTGGCGGGTCTGTGCGGGGTCGCCGACCGTTGCCGGTTCGGCGTCGTCGATCTCGACGGCGGCCTGCCGGCCGGGCCGGCCGTCGACGTGGTGGTGTGCCACCGGTTCTTCGACAGTCGCTTGAACCGGGCGCTGGCACAGCGTCTCGCCCCCGGCGGGCTGCTGGCGATCGCGGCGCTCAGCGGCGGACGCTTCGGGGTGAGCGCCGGTGAACTGCGCGCTGCGTTCGCCGGCCTCGAGGTGATCGCGGAGGGGGCACAGCAGGGCACGGTCTGGCTTCTGGCCCGCTCGCGACGGGCCACGCCCGGTTAGGATCAGCTTCCGATGAGTGAGGACACCGGCGACGCCGTTGAGGAAGCCCCGAACGAGACCGACCGGGAAGAGACGGATGCCGAACTGACGGCCCGGTTCGAGCGGGACGCCATCCCGCTGATGGATCAGCTCTACGGCGCCGCGCTGCGGATGACCCGCAACCCCGCCGATGCCGAGGACCTGGTGCAGGAGGCCATGGTGAAGGCCTACGCCGGGTTCCGGTCGTTCCGGGCCGGTACCAACCTCAAGGCCTGGCTGTACCGGATTCTGACCAACGCGTACATCAACTCCTACCGCAAGAAGAAGCGTCAGCCCGCCGAGTACCCGACCGAGGAGATCACCGACTGGCAGCTGGCTGCCAACGCCGAGCACTCCTCGACCGGGCTGCGCTCGGCGGAGGTAGAGGCGCTGGAAAATCTTCCGGACAGTGAAATCAAAGAGGCGCTGCAGGCGTTACCAGAGGAGTTCCGGCTCGCGGTGTACCTAGCCGACGTAGAGGGCCTGCCTTACAAGGAGATCGCCGAGATCATGGAAACTCCGATCGGGACCGTGATGTCCCGCCTGCACCGCGGCCGCCGTCAGCTGCGCGATCTGCTCGCCGGCGTTGCTCGGGACCGCGGATTCCTGCGTGGCC
>JAGQTQ010000085.1:2401-3698 GCA_020438905.1 Mycobacterium sp. | reverse complement strand
TCGATCGCCTACGAGACCGTGCAGACCGCCGACGGGGCACTTCCCCTCCTAGCCCCGATGAGTGAGGTCGCCGGCCGGCTTGCGGCCCAGGTGGGCGCCTACCGCCTGATGCGCACCCGGGGTGGAAGGGGCGTGCTGATGGGCGGTGTCCCCGGGGTCGCCCCGGCGAAGGTCGTGGTGATCGGCGGCGGGATGGCCGGCGACAACGCCGCTGGCGTGGCCTGGGGCATGGGCGCCCATGTCACCGTGTTCGACCTCAACATCAACACGCTGCGCAAGATCGACGCCGAGTACGGCGGGGCCATCGAGACCCGCTACTCCTCGCGACTCGACCTCGAGGACGCCGTGAAACAAGCAGACCTGGTGATCGGCGCCGTACTCGTGCCGGGTGCGAAAGCCCCCAAACTGGTCACCAACGCCACCGTGGCGCAGATGCGGCCAGGCGCAGTTCTGGTCGACATCGCCATCGACCAGGGCGGTTGTTTCGAGGACTCCAGGCCCACCACCCACGATGAACCCACGTTCCGGGTCCATGACACGGTGTTCTACTGCGTGGCCAACATGCCCGGCGCGGTGCCGAGGACCTCGACCTACGCCCTGACCAACGCGACCATGCCCTATGTGCTCAAGCTGGCCGACAAGGGTTGGCAGAACGCCTGCCTGGCCGATCCCGCCCTGGCCAAGGGCCTGTCCACCCACGACGGCCGGCTGCTCAACCCCGAGGTCGCCCACGACCTGGGCCTGCCCTACACCGATCCGGCGAGCCTGCTCATCTGAGCAGGACCTCAGGAACCTCCCAGCAGCCAGGGCAGCGCCAGCGCGGTGACGGCGGCGATCAGCGGCTGCATCGACTCGGCGTCGGAGTTGTCGGTGCGGGTGCGCGTCATCACCGAGAGCAGGATGCGCTGCCCGTCCGGTCCGTAGGCGATGCCGACGTCGTTGGTGCTGCCGTAGCCGCCGGCGCCGGTCTTGTCCGCCGTGGTCCACCCGGGCGGTAACCCGGCCCGCATGCTGCGCACCGACGTCTGGTTGCCCAGCATCCACTCCTCGAGTTGACGACGATGGATGTCATCGAGCACCGTCCCGGTCAACACGGTCCGCACGCCGCCGCCGATCTCGCGCGGGGTGGTGGTGTCACGCGGATCGCCCGGCAGCGCGGAGTTCAGTTCGGTCTCCCAGCGGTCCAATCGGGTGCGCTCGTCACCGATCGACCGGGCGAAATCCGTGATGGCCGCAGGACCGCCGATCCGGCGCAGCAGCAGGTTGGCGGCAGTGTTGTCGCTGATCTGCAGCACCG